>JAUSNM010000048.1 GCA_030645535.1 Gallionella sp.
CCGACACATGAAGACTGCCCCAGACCCAGCGCAGTGAGCTGTCCGACAGCCTCATAAGTCAGCGTGCCGGAGCGTGAAACCACCCCGATCCGACCTTTTTTATGAATGTGTCCGGGCATGATGCCGATCTTGATTTCATCAGGCGTAATCAGTCCGGGGCAATTCGGCCCGATCAGCAAGGTGCGACGGCCCTGCATCTTGTAACGGGTGCGCAACATGTCATGGACCGGAATGCCCTCGGTGATGCAGATCACCAGATCCAGATCGGCCTCGACCGCTTCATCAATCGCGGCTGCGGCATAGGCCGGCGGCACGTAGATAACAGAAACAGTTGCGCCGGTCTGTTGCCTGGCCTCCAGCACGCTGTTATAGATCGGCACGCCCTCGAAATTCTGCCCGCCTTTGTTCGGCGTGACGCCCGCGACAAAACAGTTCGCACCGTTCGCGTAGGCGATGCAGCTGGTCGTGTGGAACTGGCCGACCTTTCCGGTCATGCCCTGGGTCATTACTCGGGTGTTTTTATCAATCAGAATAGACATTTGAAAACCTCATAAAATCTACTGCGCAATTCGATAGCTGCGTTGCGCGGTACTCGCTCCTCGCCTACCCATTCGGTATGTCTCGTTCGCTGCGCTCCGTGCGCCTTGCTCTCGAACCGCTCGCTACGATTTTCCAAGGCTTCCATTAGTTACCCCTTGCTGCGGCAACGACTTTTTGTGCGGCATCCGCCATGTCAGAGCCTGAAATAATCGGCAATCCTGAGTCGGCCAGTATTTTCTTGCCCAGCTCCACGTTGGTGCCTTCCAGGCGCACCACCAGTGGCACGCTCAAATGCACCTCGCGCACCGCGGCGACAATACCCTCGGCAATCACATCGCATTTCATGATGCCGCCGAAGATGTTCACCAGGATGGCGCGCAAATTGGGATTTTTCAGCATCAGCTTGAACGCCTCAGCCACCTTTTCGCGGCTGGCGCCGCCGCCCACATCGAGGAAGTTCGCCGGATTGCCGCCATACAGTTTGATGATATCCATCGTCGCCATCGCCAGACCCGCGCCATTCACCAGGCAGGCGATATCGCCATCCAGCGAGATGTAGCTAAGATCAAATTTTGAAGCCTCGATCTCGGCGGGATCTTCTTCATCCAGATCGCGATACGCGACTATTTCCGGATGACGGAACAGCGCATTGCTGTCGAAATTGAACTTCGCGTCCAGCGCCAGCACACGTCCGTCGGCAGTCAGCACCAGCGGATTGATCTCCGCCAGCATCGCTTCCTTTTCCACGAAGGCGCGATACAGGCCCTGCAACACCTGCACCGCGCCATCTATCGCGGCATCAGGGATGCCGATCTGGCGCGCGACATCTGCGGCGTCATCAGCCAGCAAACCTTCGACAGGATCGATGCGCAGGGTATGGATTTTTTCAGGGCAGGACTTGGCGACCTCTTCGATTTCCATGCCGCCTTCGCTGCTGGCTAACAAAGCCACGCGCTGCGAGTCACGGTCGATCACCATGCCAAGATAATATTCGCGGACAATCTGCGCGCCTTCCTCAACCAGCAAGCGGCGCACCACCTGACCTTCTGCGCCTGTCTGATGCGTCACCAGATGCATGCCGAGGATTTGTTCAGCGGCCGCGCGCACTTCGTCGAGCGTGCGCGCAACTTTGACGCCGCCGCCCTTGCCTCGCCCGCCCGCATGAATCTGCGCCTTCACCACCCAAACCGCACCACCCAAACTCTGTGCCGCAGCTACCGCCTCATCTACGCTGAAGCATGCCATCCCGCGCGGCGTGGGTACACCAAACTGCCGCAGAATTTCCTTACCCTGGTATTCGTGAATTTTCATAAGACCGCCCGAAACGATACGCGCACCTGCACGCAGTCGCAATCTTACCGAATTATCTGTGGCGGCGTGGAGGCATTTGCGTGAGCCGCGGGCGTTTAAGGTGAAATTCGCGTAGCGATTCGCATGCTCCCTCGCCCGCTCACCCTTACGGGAGAGGGAAGCCTTCAAGCAAAACTTGCGTGTTATTCACAAAATCTTCAGCCAGTCGCTCGGCGTCCATCTGTGTTTCCCCCACCGCCATCACATAACCTAACCTGTCCGCATTATCAAACGGTGGACGGGTCATGTCGCCCGGCTTCTTGAACAGATGGACTGCCATGATGCCGGGTGTATCGATTTCAGGCGTGATGATAGCCTTGATGACACCGTTCATATTTGAGGTGATCCAGCGCGAAACGGCCACCCGGGGCGGATGCAAATCGCGTAATTCGGCCAGATTGCCGCCCAGATGCAGATTAATGACATCCGCATACACAGAACGCTCCAGCGCGAAGCCCAGCAGACGCGGGATATGTGCGCCGATCAGGCGGGGATTGACCTCGACCAGATAAGGGCCGTCGGGCGTGATGATGATTTCCGTATGCGCCGCGCCAAAGTCGAAATGCAGCGCGTCGAGGATCTGAAAAACATAATCCCGAATCTTTTCGGTATCGAACCGGCCTGACGGGAAGCAACTCCCTTTGATGCCGAAACAAGGCGGCGGAAAAAACACCTTGTCGTTGATTCCCAGAAACATATGTCGCCCGTCAACGGTAAACGTCTCGCAACCGATCACCTCGCCCCGGATATATTCTTCCACGACCAGACGGTCATTGGCACAGACACCCAGTCCGTAATCGGTTTTCAGCGGCAGATAATTCGCGAAAGGTTCTGCCAGTGCGGCGAACCCTTCTGCGGACATAAAGGTGAGTATGTTTTGTGAGCCATAGCCATCGGATGGCTTGATCAGGACAGGAAATCCAATCTTCTCGATGGCGGATTTTAATTCTGCATTCGTCGTCGCAAGGGCAAATCGTGGTTGCCGGATAGCCTGCTGCGCCAGGCGCTCCCGGACGCTATACTTGTCCCTGATCAGCGTCGCTGTTTTGGAATTGAGAAATTTGAGGCCAAGCCGTTCAGCCAGCCTGGCAGCTTCGATCATGCGAATATCGATCAGACACAGGATCGCATCAAACGGTGTTTTTTCGTGCAGCGCGAGCGCCGCCTGTTCAAAAGAGTCGTAATCGAATGGCGTCAGTGAGACGACTTCACGAGCTAAACTCAGCCGGGAAGTTGCCAGCGTTTCATGCGCCAGATACGCGCTCAGATCCGCAGTGAAAAAGGTGACCTGATGGCCCAGTCTCACCGCCTCTTCCAGAATGTTAAAGTCGTTGGCGCCGGGTACTTCGAGTAAAAGCAAATGTGCCATTAAACCAGCCTTAAAAGACCGATATTAATGGCACATCGTCCAAACAGTACATCCACGTCTGAATTTATCAGGCCATGATGTTGATGTTATTGCCGAGGTTGCCGACCGGCTTGCTGACTTGCTCTTGAGGCGCCGCTTGCACCGGAGGCTGCAGCGCATTCAAAAGCTGCGACTGTTGCATTTGCTGCATCTGGCTGACACTGCTGATTGATGAAGCCATGCTGGCGGAAGAGCTTTGAACTGACATACCCATAATAAACCCCTTTGTAATCAAATTACTGCTGATTTTCTAGAGAACCATAGCCTGAACAACAAGCGCTACGATACAAACATGGCCGACAAGATATTCGTTCCCATGATTTTACGCAACTCTTCTTACGCCCGCGCTACAATCTGCCCCTGATAAAAACCCACCCTCATTACCCGTAACAATTCCCGCAATTGCCAGAATCGCGATTCTTACAGGCACAAGAAAGCTTGAGAAAATAATGAAACATATCGGGCCGATCAGCGGCGTAGCCACCCATAAAAATTATATCGCCACGACAGGCTATGACAATCAGGTGATCCTGTGGGATGCAACAACCGGTCGCTCGTTGGCACGTGCCCTGCACGACCATCTCGCCAACCAGTGCAGCTTCAGCCACGACGGTGCGCTGCTGGTGAGCGCTTCCAGCGACTACTCTGCGCGCATCTGGGAAATTCCGTCGATGCAGCTCAAGGCCGCCCTGGTCGGACATAGCGACGATGTGGACACCGCCGTCTTTTCGCCCGACGACCAATATATCGCGACCTGCGCGCTGGACCGCACCCTGAAGATTTTCGACCTTAGCGGTCGCTGCCTGAAAACCCTGACGGGTCATACCGGCAATGTGCTGACCGTCGCCTGGAGTCCTGATGGAAAAACGCTGATTTCATCCAGCGTGGACGGCACGGTCAGGCATTGGGACGTGCTGACAGGCCGGCAAATTCACTGCACCAACGAGGGCGCACGCACCGACACGTTCGAGACTGCAAGCGATGGCTGCGTGTTTTCCGGGGACGACAGAGGCAGGATCGCCATCATCGAAGACGAAGAAACTCACTTCGTCGCTGCGCATAAGGCCGGCATCAAGAAGATATTGCTCAAGGACACGCTGCTGGTGACGATCAGCTACGACCGAAGCATCGCGTTCTGGCGCATCAACCGTCATGACGGAGAATCACCCGCCCTGGCTGAAATTTCCCGCTCCAAACTACCTGCCCTGATCTGGGCCAGAGCCGCAGCTTTCCTGGATGACAAAATCGTGCTGGGCACGTTCGGCTCACGCTATGCGACGTTTGACTGGCAACAGGGTATCTGGGATTTGTCGGACATCGAACCCAGTAAAAGCCTGAATGCCGTTGCCACGGCGGACACAGATGTTTATGCCACGGGCGATGCCGGCACCGTCTTCAAGAACGGGGCTAAATATGCCGAGATGGGCAGTCTGTGCAATTTTCTGCTGCCCGCAGGTGACAAGCTGCTCACCGGCGGGCAGATGGGAATACTGTTCGATGCGGCAAGCGGGGAATCCTTGTATGAGCATCATTCCCCTTTAAACTGCGGCACCACCTTTTACCGGAATGGCAAGCTGCACGCGGCGATCGGCAGCTATACCGGAGAGGTGCTGGTATTCGCTCTGGATCAGGGCTTGCATTTGCTGTCCAGCCACAAGCCTTATGAAAATGCCGTAAAGGGACTGGCCGCCAACGACACCGTGCTGTTTTCAGTGTGTGCCAACACCCGCGTCGCCTGGCAGGACATCAATACGCTCGAGGTTATAAAAGTCATCGAAAACGCGCACGAGCGCATCGCCAACGGCTGTTGCCGTGTCGGCACATCAGATTTTGCAAGCATCGGGCGTGATCTGAAACTGGTCATCTATACGAACGGACATGGCAAAGCTGCCGACCTTGATAATACAAACGATTCTCGCAGGGATTTTGCACATGTTGGCAACAACTCGCGAACCGGCCACGTCCGTTCCCCTCTCCTCAATCCTCTCCCGCTTTCGGGCGAGGAGGCAAACGAGTCGCTACGCGAGTTTGACATTTACGACTCACGGACCGCCTATCAAACGCCGCATCCTAATTCGGTGAAATGCATCGCCGTCAGCTCAGATGGCAAAAGAATCATGACGGGCAGTTATGGCGGCACGCTGGCAGGCTTTGACGTTACGAGCAGAACATGGGCATCCTTCTCACGCCCCACCGCCTGGGGCATTTCCGCGCTTGCCTACGATTCGCAACAGGATCGCTTTCTGGCCAGCTGTTACGATGGCAACATTTACCCCGTGGATGAATCACAATAACCGATGCCGCTAAAACCCATCCTCTCGATGGCAGCGCTGGCACGGGTGCCGGGTGCCGAGTTTCCGGAATTGATCGCGAAGATGCTCAGCCTGCCCGGCAATGCCGATCTTTTCATGAGCCAGTCCCACCTTTTTTCGGTGGTCGGCAACCAGAATTTTGCACTCGAAATGCAGGCTCGCGCGCTGGAAATTAGCAGCGTCTACCGGCTCGAAGGAACTGACAAGCCCGCGATCAGATTGCTCGCGCTGATGGGGGCCGGCGAGCAGTCTGTCAACACCCCGCTGGACTATCTGGTCGAGGACTCGGACATACAAGTCGAGCTGCTCTACATCCGTCCAGGCCAACCGCTGCCAGATTGCATTCCCGAACACGACGTGGCGATCGTAGCGCTGGGCGAATCCGACCAAAGCCGGCCGGCGCTTGAGATGATGGACAGGCTGACCGAACACTGGCCTCGCCCGGTGTTGAACCTTGCAAAAAATATCCTGTGCAATTCCCGGGACGCCATCTATCAGCAGCTTAAAGATATTCCCGGCCTGCTGATTCCGCCCACGCTGCGCATCAGCCGGCAGGATTTGGTATCCGTTTCCAGACAGGAGCTGCCGACAGAGCAACTATTCGGCGGCACTTACCCTGTCACCGTCAGACCACTCGTCTCACAGGGTGGAAAAGGTCTTGCCAGGATAGCAAATGCGCCCGAATTGGCGACTTATCTGGATGCGTCAGACGATGAAGAATTTTTCGTGTCCTTTTATATCGACTACCGCAGTAAAGACGGCCTTTATCGTAAGGCCAGAATCGCGCTGATCGATGGGATGCCCCATATCTGCCATCTGGCGATAAGCTCACACTGGATTGTCCACTACGGCTCTGCGGGCATGACGGACAGCGCTGCAAAGCGCGAAGAGGAAGCGCGTTTCATGCGCGAGTTCGACACCGTTTTTGGAAAGCGGCATCATCAGGCGCTGCGCTCGATTGCCGAAAAACTGGCGCTCGATTATGTCGTGATAGACTGCGCCGAGACGACGAACGGCGATCTGCTGGTGTTCGAGGCGGATAATCGCGGCTGGGTGCATGCGACCGACCCGATTGATCTTTTTCCCTACAAACAGGCGCCGATGAAGAAAGCCTTCGCCGCCTTCCGCGCCATGCTGTTCAGCGCGATGAACGCACCCGGCAATACAGAAAGGACTGAACAATGAATACCAAACAAGGCTGGCACTGGCCAAAAATCGAAGGCGTGTTGTGCGGCACCATGACGGACAGGGAACGTCTGGGTTTACCGGACTGTTACATGCCATCCCGCTTCGAAGACATCATTCCCGGCCTTTACCGGAGCTTGCTCGGCAGGGACGCGCAGGAATACGTGGCAATGACCGAGAACATAACGACGCCGCTGGTCGAGCGTCTGGTTGCCGGCAACATTCTCGCGTTGATCGGCGATCCGCGCATCGAAACACTTCTGCCCGACATGATCTCGATACCCGGCGGGGACGTCAGCATTGGCCTGGACGAATCCGAGATTGGCACCGTGATGAGCTGTTTTGCGCATATCGGTCTGGATGAGAAATGGATACTCAAGGAGTGCCCTAAGCACACCGTCAAATTGCGGGATTACCGGATAGGCAAGTATCCGGTGACCAACTTTGAATACCGTGAATTCCTGCTCGACAGCCAATATAGCGAACTGCCCACCAGCTGGGAGTTCCGCCGCTATCCGGCGGAGAAATCCAACCACCCGGTTTTCACCGTAACTTCAGCGGCAGCCGACGCCTATGCGGCCTGGCTATCGCAGAAAACCGGGCGCGCATTCCGCCTGCCTTCCGAGGCGGAATGGGAATATGCGGCAGCAGGGCCTGCAGGATTCGAATTCCCCTGGGGCAATGACTTTGAACCCGATTTCGCCAATACAGTAGAAACGGGGATCTTCTCGACCAGTCCGGTGGGCATCTTTGTGGAAGGCAATTCCCCGTTCGGCGCTGCCGACATGGCCGGCAATGTCGAAGAATATGTGCTCGATACATATGGCGCCTATGCGCAGGGGAAATTCATCGACGACCATCTGGTGCAACTGAATGGCGCATACCGCGTCGCCCGTGGCGGCTGCTTCTCGCGCCTGCGCGATCTGGCCAGAACAAGGCGGCGGCACGGGCGCAATCCCGCATCGCAAACCTATGCGATGGGCTTCCGGCTGGCCGAGGACATTCAATAATACTTAAAAAAGCTTTTCGTCCACGAATCGGTTCTTGCAGGGATATTGGTTAAGACCAATAACTCGCAAAAAAACTAAAATTACGAACAAGATCAAAGTCTTACCAAAGTTTGTAGCTTCACCATTTTGGTGAGCGATTCAATCTTGTTATCTTGTTGAATATTTTCGTGTTTTTTCGTGCATTTCGTGGACAACTGCAGTTTCCAGGATAAGGGCTCAAAACCGAAAACGTTTCACAGATTCGGATGGCCAATGACTTCCCGGATTTAGTGAGTTCCGGTCATCACAGGAGAATGACGGGTTTGCGGCACAATCATTAGCAAAATTCCGCTTCTGGTACTGACTGGTAATTCAAGCCTCGGAAATCATCAGCCGCGAAAAGCGCTTGGATTTACAATTCCACACGAGGTATTCTTTGAAGTGGAAATGCCCTACACAAAACAATTCCTAACTGTTGCACTTCGAACTTGAATCCAACACTTACAAGATACGGCATATTGACAGCTGATTTTTAAAATTCATCGACCAACCTGATAACCTGGGGAAATTTATGAGCATGATGCAGGAATTCAAAGAGTTTGCAGTCAAGGGCAATGTGGTTGATATGGCCGTCGGCGTAATAATTGGCGCAGCATTCGGGAAGATAGTTTCCTCTCTCGTTTCTGATGTCGTCATGCCGCCCATCGGCGTGCTGGTTGGCGGAGTAGACTTCTCAAAACTGGCTGTTACCTTGCAGGAAGCGACCGTAACTGCGCCAGCGGTTGTAATTAGCTACGGTAAATTCATTCAAACGGTAGTGGACTTTACCATTGTCGCAGCGGTTATTTTCCTGGTCATTAAAGGAATCAACTCGATGAAACAGAAAGCTGCAGAAGTGCCAGTGACACCTGCTGTCCCTCCTGCGCAAGAAGTTCTGCTGATGGAGATTCGTGACCTGCTGAAAAAATAATCGAGCTATATTCCCGGGCAAGCACACTGCAGGAGGAACGTTGTCTGGAACGCGGCAGGTATTTTCGCACCCCTTTGATAGCGCCCATGCGCGGGATGCTATTCCTGTTTGCCCACATCGCCTAACTTGTGCCAGGTTTCCAGCAGCGTGTCCGGATTCAGTGAAATAGTCTGGATGCCCTGCTCCATCAGCCACTGCGCGAAGTCGAAGTGATCGGACGGGCCCTGACCGCAGATGCCGACATATTTCCCCAGACGGTTGCAGGTTGAAATCGCCATCTGCAACAGGCGTTTCACCGCCGCATCGCGTTCATCGAAACGGTTGGCGACCAGAGCAGAATCACGATCCAGCCCCAGCGTCAGCTGAGTCAGGTCGTTGGAACCGATCGAAAATCCGTCGAAATACTCGAGAAATTCTTCGGCCAGCAAGGCGTTGGAAGGAATCTCACACATCATGATCAGGCGCAGCCCGTTTTCGCCGCGACGCAAGCCGTTTTTCGCCAGCTCGTCGACCACCTCGCGCGCCTCCTGCACGGTGCGCACGAACGGCACCATGATTTCGACATTGGTATAGCCCATCTCCTCGCGCACTTTTTTCATCGCGCGGCACTCCAGCTCGAAACAATCCCTGAAGGATTCAGCAACGTAGCGTCCGGCACCCCGAAAACCGATCATCGGATTTTCTTCTATCGGCTCAAATATCTCGCCGCCGAGCAGTTTGCGGTATTCGTTGGACTTGAAATCGGACAGGCGCACGATGACCGGACGCGGCCAGAACGCGGCACCGAGGCAGGCAACCCCTTCGGTCAATTTTTCCACGTAAAACGCGACCGGATCGGCGTAACCCTGCGATTTCTGCAACACTGCATCCCGCAATTCTTCAGGCAAAGCCTGGAAGTTGAGCACCGCCTTGGGATGAATGCCGATCATGTTGTTGATGACAAACTCCAGCCGCGCAAGACCAATCCCCTTCGACGGCATTTGCGCAAACTCGAAAGCCAGCATCGGATTGCCGACGTTCAGCATCAACTTGATCGGGATGGCGGGCAGCGCCAGTTCGCTGGGCGCGACAATATCGAACGGCAGACTCCCCCGGTACACATAACCCGTATCGCCTTCGGCGCAGGACGCCGTGACGATTTCGTTCTCCTTCAATGCGCTGGTGGCATGAGTACAGCCCACGATGGCCGGGATCCCCAACTCGCGCGCGATAATCGCCGCGTGGCAGGTACGCCCGCCCCGGTTCGTGATGATCGCGGAGGCTTTTTTCATCACCGGCTCCCAGTTCGGATCGGTCATATCGGTGACCAGCACATCGCCGGCCTGCACCTTGTCCATCTCGGATGAACTCGCCACCAGCCTGACCGGGCCTATGCCGATTTTCTGACCGATCGCGCGCCCCTCGATGAGCACCTCGCCGCGCCGGTTAAGGCGATATTTCCCCGCCCCAATGCCTGCAACCTGCGACTGCACGGTTTCCGGGCGCGCCTGCAGAATGTAGAGTTTGCCATCCTGACCATCTTTGCCCCATTCGATATCCATCGGCCTGCCGTAATGTTTTTCGATCGCCATCGCATGGCGGGCCAGTTCCAGCACCTCCGTATCGCTCAGTGAGAAATGGTTGCGGATAGCTAACGGCACCTCTTCGATGCGGGTGGAGCGCCCCGCAGCACGTTCGGTATCAAACACCATGCGTTGCAGCTTGGAACCGAGACTGCGCCGCACTACCGCCGGGAAGCCTTCTGCCAGTTTTTGTTTATGGACATAAAATTCATCAGGATTGACCGAACCCTGCACGACCATCTCGCCCAGTCCATAGGCCGAGGTGATGAACACCACATCGGGGAAGCCTGATTCGGTATCCAGCGTGAACATCACGCCAGACGCCCCCAGGTCTGATCTCACCATGCGCTGCACGCCGGCCGAGAGCGCAACATGGGAGCCGGTGTAACCCGTATGCACGCGATAGGAAATGGCTCTGTCGTTGTACAAAGAGGCGAACACCTCACGGATGGCATGCAGTACGTTGTCGATGCCGTGAATATTCAGGAAGGTTTCCTGCTGCCCCGCGAACGAGGCATCCGGCAAATCCTCAGCGGTGGCGGAAGAGCGCACCGCGAAACTGCCGTCCCCCTCGCCTGCCAACTGAGCATAGTGCTCGCGTATCGCCTGTTCCAGCTTCAGCGGCAAAGGGGCTGCGGATATCCAGCCGCGAATCTCGGCGCCAGTTTTGGCCAGCGCGTTCACATCCTCCACATTCAGCGTGGACAAGGCCTGCTCGATCCGACGATCCAGTCCGTCATTGCTCAGAAAATCCCGGTAGGCCTGTGCCGTCGTGGCAAACCCGCCCGGCACGCAGACGCCCGTTTCACTGAGGTTGCTGATCATCTCGCCCAGCGAGGCGTTCTTGCCGCCCACTTGATCGATGTCGGAAATACCTAACGACTGGAACGAAATCACGTACGGATGCATGCTGAGTCTCCTGTATCAATGTACATTCAATTTATAGTTGTCAATTGTCAATTGTCAATTGTCGTTTCACGTTGATTGCCTGCAGCAGATGCACCGCCATTTCCTCGATCGAGCGCGAGGTCATATCGAGCCAGTCTATGCCTGCGCGGCGCATCAGGCTTTCGGCCGCGGCCACTTCAGCTCGGCAGTTGGCAAGCGAGGCATACTGGCTGTTGGGGCGCCGCTCTTCACGGATGCGATGCAACTGTTCAGGCGCAATCGTCAGACCGAACAGCTTGTCGCGGTACGGCAGCAACGAGTCGGGCAGACGGTCGCGCTCAAAATCTTCGGGGATCAGCGGGTAATTGGCGGCCTTGAGGCCGAATTGCAGCGACAGATACAGACTGGTCGGCGTCTTGCCGCTGCGGGATACGCCAACCAGAATCACATCGGCATTTTTAAGATCCGCTGCGGAAACGCCGTCGTCGTGCGCCAGCGCAAAATTCATCGCCGCAATGCGGTTGGCATACTCGCGGTTTTCCTGACTATGACTGCGGCCTACACTATGGGTGGATCGCTGCCCCAGTTCCTGTTCCAGCGGGGCGATGAAGGCCTCGAACAAATCCAGAAACAGCGCATCCGCTTGACGCAGGCGAGCTGCGATTCCCCCGTCCATCATCGTCATGATGACCACCGGACGCTGCCCGTCTTTCCTGCCGATCTCGGTAATACGCTGTAAACAAACATCGGCCTTTTCCATGCTATCCGTGAAGGGATAGCGCACATGAGCGAACTCGATGCTCTCGAATTGCGAGAGCAAGCCATTGCCCAGCGTTTCCGCTGTAATACCGGTTCCATCCGAAATAAAAACGATCGTGCGGCTGGCTGTTTTCATGGCTCACCTGGCAGGTAGTACAGGGTTTCATTATACGAGCGGATGTTATGCGCAACCCAAAAATTCAACAACTTTCTGTCCACGAAAGACACGAAAAGCACAAACAGAACTGAATTAACGACGCAAACCAACACGATCTGACGATGAGTGTGAAAAGCACAACGGTATTACTAATTAAATGTGTTTCACTTAAGCCGTTTTTTTACACCATGGACACCATCCATTCACATAATTATGTGGCTGATTGTTCGCGCTTTTCGTGTCTTTCGTGGACAACTGCTTTTTATAGGATAATGGCGCATGAACGATAATATACAAAACCCATTCGACGCCCCGGCAAATTCCGCCGCGCGCTCCTTCAACGAACTGCCACTCTCCCCCGGACTGCTGTCGACCTTGCAGCAGCTGGGCTACCTTCAGATGACGCCGATTCAGGCGGCCAGCCTGCCGATCACGCTGGCAGGCAACGATCTGATCGCACAAGCCAAGACCGGCAGCGGCAAGACGGCGGCATTCGCGCTGTCTCTGCTCACCCGTCTGAACCCGCGCCGCTTCGCGGTACAAGCCATGGTGCTGTGCCCGACGCGTGAGCTGGCCGATCAGGTGACGCAGGAAATCCGTCGTCTGGCGCGCTCCGAGGACAATATCAAGATCATGACGCTGTGCGGCGGCTCAACGATGCGCCCGCAGATCGCCAGCCTCGAACACGGCGCGCACATCGTCGTCGGCACGCCGGGTCGCATCATGGATCACATGGAGCGCGGCACGCTGGATCTGAATGCGCTCAACACGCTGGTGCTCGATGAAGCCGATCGCATGCTGGACATGGGTTTTTATGACGACATCGCGTTCGTGGCCAAACATTGCCCGAGTGATCGACAGACACTGATGTTCTCGGCGACCTATCCGGAAGGCATCGCGCGCCTGGCACGCCAGTTCATGCGCAATCCGCAGGAAGTGAAACTGGCAGAACAACACGATGCCGGAAAAATCCGCCAGCGCTTCTATGAGGTCAGCAACGAGGAACGCCTGGAGGCGGTCGGTCACTTGCTCAAACACTACCGCCCGGTCAGCACGCTGGCTTTTTGCAACACCAAACAGCAATGCAGATCACTGCTGGAAGTGCTGCATGCGCAGGGGATTTATGCGCTGACCCTGAATGGCGACATGGAACAGCGGGAGCGCGATCAGGTGCTGATCCAGTTCGCCAATCGCAGTTGCTCTGTGCTGGTGGCGACCGACGTGGCGGCGCGCGGTCTGGATATCGCGCAACTCGAAGCGGTCATCAACGTCGATGTCACGCCCGATCCTGAAATCCATATCCATCGCATCGGTCGTACCGGCCGTGCAGGCGAACAGGGCTGGGCGCTCTCGCTGTGCGGGCCTTCCGACCGCCACCGCATCGTCGGCATCGCGAAGATGACGGGCAGCGTACCGGAATGGCACGAGATTGCGGAGTTAAAGGATGAGGTTGAAGCGCCTCTGGTGCCGCCTATGGTGACGTTGCAGATTTTAGGCGGGCGCAAGGAAAAGATCCGTCCCGGCGACGTGCTGGGTGCGCTCACAGGCGATGCCGGATTCACGCGCGAGCAGGTCGGCAAGATTACCGTGACCGACTTCTCAACTTACGTGGCTGTCACTCGCAACATCGCCAACGAGGCTGTGCGCAAATTATCAGCCGGCAAGGTCAAGGGCAAGACCGTGAAGGTACGAGCACTATAGTTTGTGGCCGGTGGCAGACCGGCTGCTGGTTACCTTTCTTGTCTTGCCTAGAAAGGTAACCGAAAGAAATCGCCCCCGGTTTGCCGCCCCTTTGGGGTGCCCTCGCTAGTCCGCAAATAAACGGGGCTGTGCAACTCGCCCTGGCAGTGCGCACACATCGCACCCTGCTGCGGAGCTCAAACAGTGCGCGCCTAAAACCACCGTTATTTGCGAACCATCTTCGGCGGCTCACAGGGGATGCGGGCGGAATTCATGGCACACATTACAAATCAAAATCAACCGGGTGGCATTTCATCAAACTTCTAATTTCACCTTGTGCAGGGCAACACTGAGCCTATTCTTCTCGTCGCTTTGTCAGGCCGGAAACCACCGCCACCAGCAACAAACTAGACACCCAGCCGAACAGGATTTCAAGCCACAACACCAAACGAACCCAGTGTTTCGGAGTGTCAAATATAAACAGTTCCTTGTACCAAGTTTCCTTGGGCGTCGGAATTAAGGGCGACCAACTGGTCTCCTGCTGCAAGTCCACGAGAGGCAGGAGCACATCAAGCGAATAAGCCAGTGGGCTGAAACCTGAATATTCCTCACGCAACTTTTCGCACAAATACCAGTTTCCCGCGCCTTGTATGGTCGGCTGGATGGCTCTTGTGGCTTTGATCAGCGGGGCTAGCGCAATGTAGTCCGGTCTGCAAACGGCGTATTCCGGATTCTGGAATATCAGTGGATTTGATGGTGCAAACACACCATTCAGCGCGGCACACCAGTAAAGCCATGCGCAAAACAGCCACACTCCGAGCATCCAAACCAGCAGGCGCAAGGGGCGGTAGCCATAGCCTGTGAGTATCCGAAATAATAGATGTCCAGTGCGGCATACCTGACGATAAAGCCGCGAGCGCATTTTTCCCCAGTGTTTTGGTGGCTGACCGATCAAGTTGGCTTTGCGCAGGCGATGTTCGAATTCGATAGATACTTGCCGTGCATCCTCCGCGTGTCCCATTTCGCGCAACACCTTGGCAAGCTGTTTCCAAGGCTGAGGCCTGAATTCTGCGCCATCCCCGTTGAGTCCGGCGTGTGCCATGTTTTGCTTGTTCAGCCATGCGAGGCGGGTAGTCGCGTCGGTCGGCGCGTCGCCGGTGATGCAGTCATAAGTGAAGCCGTACAGAACGAGTCTATCTCCCCAACCTAACTTATCGTCTGCCAAGCATCCGACATGGCTGTCAGCGAGGGAAACTCCATTGACCGGGCTGGGCAGGTCGCGAAAAAAGAAAGTTCCTTTGACTGTCATGCCATCTGCCGACAGGGCATAGTCTTCTTTTCCGTCAAATGTCGCGCCTTCGCAAACTAGATCTCCGCCGATCTGTGCGCCTAGCAGTCGCACTGTTCCCAAAGCTGCGCAGCCTTGATCTAGGACTACGTCGCCCCTTATCACGGCACCATCTACCGATAGGGCATAGCCTTCTTTTCCGTCAAATTTCGCGCCTTCGCAAACTAGGTTTCCGCCAATCTGTGCGCCTAGCAGTTGCACTGCTCCCAAAGCTGCGCAGCTTTGGTTTAGAAAAACGCTACCTTTAATTACAGCACGATCTGCCAACAGGGCAAAGTTATTCTTGCTGTCCTTGCTGTCAAATTTCGCGCCGCTACATTCGAGGCTTCCGCCTATCTGGATGCCTAGCAGCCGCACTGTTCCAGTTGTGCTGCAGCCTTTGTTCAGAAATACGCTGCCCTTAATCACTGCACGATCTGCCGACAGAGCATCGTCTTCTGTGTAGTGAAATATCGCGCCACCGCAATTAAGATCTCCGCCGATTTGAGCACCCAGCAGTAGCACTTCTCCCGTGGCGGTGAAGCCTTCATTCAGGAATACGTCGCCCTCGCATGTGAGTCCATCCCCGAAAAACCCGGGAAGCTGACAACCGCCGAGATTCAGTGTACTCGCGATCTTTGTGCCACGAAACACTGGGACGATGTCGAAGAGACAGTTATGAATATAAAGGCCAGATGGAACGCTGGTCGCTTCCATGTCAAGTACGTCTTTAATCCACGCACAGGATAATTGCACACCTTTTTCATGCACTGGGGCATATTCGTCCCCGCCGAGAGCGAGAAATCGCAGGAAAGCGGCGCGGACGGTGTTCTCGTCGTTCGCCGCTTCGGGACGTTCAGCCGAGATGAGGGCTGGCTTTCCATTTTTGCAGGCATCCAGAAGTTTCTGTTCCGCCGGTTTGAGCGGCTGGAATTCAGCCAGAGTGCGGCCTGCAGGTTTGATAGTCATGGTCTGTGCCCGGACGGTTTCACGGCGTGAGCAATTTCACGCGGTGTAAAGAACTCAGGTCAACTTATATCACTGCTTCAGCAGCGGGCAGCCTACAGGAAGAGTGAAATTGCAGCAATCAATCTGAGGGGATCAAGGGAACGGGTCGTGCTCGATTGATTTGTCCTTCGTGATGCAGGCTATGCGGATTGCCCACCCCCTGTGCGCCGCCGAAGATAGTTGCAAACAAGCGGCGGGGTTAGGCGCGCACTGTTTGAGCTCCGCAGCGGCGCGCGATGTGTGCGCCACGCCAGGGCGAGTTGCACAGCCCCGCTTGTTTGCTGACTATCGAGGGCACGCCATCGGCGCGGCAAACCGGGGCGGCATTTCTTTGATTACTTTCTTTGGCCGCACAAAGAAAGTGATCGAGCTGCGGGGTCGCACCCCGCTTGTCACAACGCACCTGTAGCCTGCCATAGCGGCTTACCTGTCGCATCGAGATATGTCAGATAGGTCCTGAGATCGAACTCCAGCTGATGGTAGTCGGGCTCCATGTGCAGACACAACTGATAGAAGGCCTTGTTGTGCTCGCGCTCCTTGAGGTGCGCAAGTTCGTGAACCACGATCATGCACAGGAACTCAGGCGGCATCTCCCTGAACACGGCTGCCACGCGGATTTCACGACGGGTCTTGAGTTTGATGCCCTGCACGCGCGAAGTACTGGTATGCATGCCCAGCGCGCGGCGCTCGACATGCAGCGTGCTGTCGAACGCCACGCGGCTCAGAGGGCCTGCGTTGCGCATGTAGCGGTCTTTGGAGGCCAGTACATAGTCATAGAGCGCGCGGTCGTTGCGCACGGTGTGCGCCGCAGGATACTTTTGCAGCAATATGTCGGCCAGCGTACCCTGCTCGATCAACAGGCGCACTTGTTCTGTCAGTGCTGCGGGGTAGCCTGCAAGGTAATTCGGGGATGGTTTCGGGCGCATGGCGACGTGGTTAAGCGAAGGTGTTGGCCGGAAACCGCATCGACCTTATGCATCCATTGGACGAAAAAAAGGCCTGCATTTCTGCAAGCCTTATGAATACTGGTGCCGCTTGTCGGATTCGAACTGACGACCTACCGCTTACAAGGCGGTTGCTCTACCAACTGAGCTAAAGCGGCATTTGTTACTGCAAAACTTATTACCAAAGACAGTGGTGGGTCGAGCGAGATTCGAACTCGCGACCAACGGATTAAAAGTCCGCTGCTCTACCGGCTGAGCTATCGACCCCTGCGAAGGAGCGCGAATTATACGTATTTAGCGCGCCCTGTCAATGCAGAATAAACTTTAATTCAAATTATATTGCTGTAGCGGGTCGGATCGACCACACCAGCGGCTTCAAATCCGGCGCGGCGCAGACGGCATGAGTCACATACGCCGCACGCACGGCCTAGCTGATCGGCCTGATAGCAGGAAACAGTCGCCGCGTAATCCACGCCAAGAAGCGCTCCCTGCTGAATGATCTGTGCCTTGGACAGATGCAGCAACGGCGCGTGCAGCGTGAGCGGATGCCCCTCCACGGCGGCCTGAGTGGCGAGATTGGCCATGCGCTCAAACGCTTCGATGTAAGCCGGACGGCAATCGGGATAGCCGGAATAATCCACCGCATTCACGCCGATAAAAATATCCTGCGCGTGCAACACCTCGGCCCAGGCCAGCGCCAGCGATAACATGATGGTATTGCGTGCAGGAACGTAGGTCAGCGGAATGCCAGATGATGCGTGTTCCGGCACGGCAATGTTGTTATCCGTCAAAGCCGATCCGCCAAAACCGGTCAGATCGATGTTGACCACCCGGTGTTCACGCGCCCCTAAAGTCTCTGCGACGCGCTTTGCTGCTGCCAACTCGGAATGATGGCGCTGACCATAGTCCACGCTGAGCGCGTAACAAGAAAAACCATCAGCGCGCGCCATCGCCAGTACGGTTGCCGAATCCAGTCCGCCCGATAACAATACGACAGCGTTTTTCATTGGGAAACCTCAAAAAATTCAGAATATTGGGATGAAGCGCAAGGAGTCGCGCAGCGAATGACGAGACATATCAAAACGATAGGCGAGGAATGAGCGAGCACACGACGCAGTGGTTCGCCCAATAAATGGATTTTTGAGGTTACCCTCAATGACCCGCCTCGTTGTTCCAGAGTATCTTGTGAAGTTGCAGCTGAAAGCGCACCGGCAAATGATCCCGTAGTATCCAGTCAGCAAGTTGGGTGGCGCTGAGCGCGCCCTGTGCAGGTGAGAACAACACTTCGCATTTATCGGCGAGCTGATGTTGCGTCAGGATTTGGCGGGCCCAGTTGTAATCATTTTCGTCGCACAGGACAAATTTTATTTCGTCTTGCGGCGTCAGCAATTCAATATTGTCCCAGCGGTTTTTGTCGACCTCGCCAGAGGCGGGCGTTTTGATATCCACGACCCGCATCACCCGTGCATCTACAGCACTGATATCCAGCGCGCCGCTGGTCTCCAGCGATACATGGTAGCCGGCATCACAGAGCGCTTTGAGCAAAGCCAGACAGTTTTTCTGTGCCAGCGGCTCACCGCCGGTCACCGTGACGTAGCGCGGCGTATATTGCGCGACTTGTTTGAGGATTTCAGCCAGCGTGTAGTTTTTCCCGCCGGTAAATGCATAAGAGGTGTCGCAGTAAACGCAGCGCAGCGGGCATCCGGTCAGCCGGATAAACACGGTAGGAAAACCGATGCGACTGGTCTCGCCTTGCAACGAAAAAAACAGCTCTGTGATGCGCAATTGCGCGTTTAAATCAGACATAAACCTGCAAAAAAGCAATTGTCCACGAATCGGCTTTGGCAGGGATGATGTTTAGTGAACATCAACTCGCAAAAACACAAAGTGGGTTAAGCCAGCAATCCGCGTAGCGGATGCTCGCAAAAAATACGAAACGTGACTTTGCGAGTTATTGGCTTTTGCCAATATCCCTGCGAGAATCGTTTCGTGGATAAAAAGCCGTTTTTTGGTTAACGACTACTTGGCGATCAGTTTTTTCGCTTTGGCGGCAGCAGCGCTGTCGGGATATTTGGCGATCAGCTGCTTGAGCGTAGCATTGGCTGACACGGCCGCTTTCAATTCCTGCTGACAGCCGGCGATATTAAACAACACATCCGGTGCACGGGCCATATTGGGTTCAGCTTTGAGCAATGCCCGATAAGTCGACATGGCAGCCTTGTAATCCTTAAGTGCAAACTGGGTGTTGCCCAACCAGTAACTGGCATTCGATACATGCACCGAAGCCGGGTATTTCCTGATGAATTCCTGGAAAGCTTTTGCTGCATTCGCATAGCTTGCTGTTTTGAAAAGGCCATAAGCCGCCTCAATGGCGCGATTCTCCGCAGCCGGATCGTCGACATCAACCGTTCCATCAGCAGCTTTTGCCGCATCACCCGGCTTGGACTCGGCGGTGCCGGTTTCTATGGATTCAAAGTGGCGCAGGCGCCTGTCCAGATCCTCATAGAAATCTTTTTCGCGCTTTTCGGCATCCTGCAAGCCGTGCGCTGTTTCTTCATTCTGTCCGCGCAATTTGCGGAGTTCGCCGTTCATTGTTTCGATCTGCCCTTGCAAATCGAATATCGATTGAGTCTGTAGCTTATCTTGCTCTTCCAACTTAAGCACACGCGCCTCAACCTGCTGGATACTCTTGCGCGCATCGTCGTCCGAGAACAACCCCGCCTGCACGGGTGCGGCAAAACATAAACCCAACAACATCAAGACGCGTAGCTTTTGCATCTTATTACTTAGCGTAGTTCAGATCAGTACGGCGATTTTGCGACCAGGACGCTTCGTCGTGACTGGAAGCGCGAGGCTTTTCTTCGCCATAGCTGACACTGTTCAACTGAGCTGCTTTAGCGCCACCCAGTACCAGCATCTTTTGCACGCCGTCTGCACGACGCTGACCCAGACCCAGATTGTATTCGTTGCTGCCGCGTTCATCGCAATTGCCTTCCAGCTTTACATTGCGCGCCGCATTTTCACTCAGGTACTTGGCATGAGCCTGTACCAATGGCTTGTCTGCATCTTGCACAACTGACACGTCAAACGGGTAAAACACGCTGCGGCCGGCCAAAATGCTCTTTGGATCGTTCAGTGCATCAACTGCAGTTGATGCAGATGTAGCAGGAGCCGCTACTGATGCAGAGGTAGGAGCCGGTGCGGATGATGTTTCTTTCGGTTTTTGGCTGGCACAAGCAGCGAGCAAGTTCACTAATACGATACTGATAACAAGTTTCTTCATTGCCATTCCCCTTCGTTTGATTATAAATGTGGTCCCCACACCGGCTCGCGCGCATCACCACTTTGCGTGAACATATGCTGCTTGACACGACCGTCGCTGGACACGGTCGCCAATATACCACGACCGCGGGCCTCGCTGGCAAACAGGATGAGCTTTCCATTAGGGGCAAAACTGGGTTTTTTCTCCCAGCCGCCCTCGGTGAGCGTCTCCATCTGACCGGACTGGAAGTCTTGCGCCGAGATAAAGAACTTGCCCCCGCTCAAATGTGCGAACACAAAGGATTTGCCATCCGGACTGTGGCGCGGCGAAAAGCTGTTGCCTGCAGCAAAGGTCAGGCGCTGTGCAGCGCCCCCCTCAACCGGCATACGGTAAATCTGCGGACTGCCACCGCGATCCGAGGTGAACAACAAAGTTTGTCCATCGGGAGAAAAATTAGGCTCGGTATCAATCCCGCCGCTGAAGGAAATACGGCGAATATCGCTGCCATCCGGGCGCATCAGATAAATCTGCGAACTGCCATCGCGAGTCAGCACCACCGCCAGTTGACGGCCGTCCGGCGACCAGGCCGGCGCGCTGTTGCTGCCGCGAAAATCAGCCACTGCACGGCGCTGATTGGTATACAGCGACTGCACGAACACCGCCGCGTGACCCGTTTCAAAACTCACATAAGCCAGATGGCTGCCATCCGGCGACCAGGACGGCGACATGATAGGTTCGTTTTGTTTCAACACGATTTGTTCGTTGTAACCATCGCTGTCAGCTACGATCAGACTGAACATTTTCCCCTGCCGGTTCACATAGGCGATACGCGTGCTGAACACCCCCTGGTTGCCGGTCAGCTTTTCGTAGATCAAATCGGCGATGCGATGACCGACAGCGCGAAACTGCCCGTCGGTTGCCGACACCGCCTGCCCCACCAGCTCGACCTGCTTGAGCACATCCATCAGTCGGAATTTAGCTTCGATGCGACCGTTAGCCTGTGTGCTGACCGTGCCTATCGCCAGGGCCACCGCACCGCGCAACTGCCAGTCTGTGTACTTTACCTCAGCCGGCTCGTGGGGGGACTTGCCCGTGGGATCGACCAGGCGAAACAAACCGCTGCGCTGCAAATCTTCAGACACCACTTCGTTGATCGCCAGCCCAAGCTTCTCATCGCCGCCGAATGGCACGATGGACACCGGGATCTGATGTTCGCCCGCACCGATAATTTCAATCGTCAGCGCCGCGCAGGCCTGATGCGCATTTGCCAGCATCAACAAGCCCAGCAACCCGGATAGTAATTTCAGCATTCAACAACCTCTCTTATTCAACCGGCTTGAAGCTCAGTTTTAATTCACGAAAACGACTAAATAAACTTGTATCGGCGGGCAGCGGCAAAGGGTCTGATCTCAGGATCGCCCGCTCAACCGCACTGTCGTAGGCCGCATTGCCGCTGGATTTAAGCAATCTCGGCGGCATGACGCGCCCGCCCGGCAACAGCGTTACCAGAAACTCGGCACGCGCATCATCCGCCACATCCGGCGGCATCACGATATTGTGCTTGATCTTGCTGCGTATCTTGCCAACAAACTCATCGACATTCTTGCCTGTCGCAGCTTCCTGTGCCACCTTATCGCGCGCGGCCTGCTGATCTGCGGCCGACACCACCGGCTTCGCCGGCTGGACGGATACTTTTTTGGCTTCCGTCGGTTTTTTTACTTCAGGCTTGATCTCAGGCGGCTTCTTTTCCGGCGGCTTGACCTCCGGTTTCTTCTCGGGTTTCTTCTCCGGCTTTTTATCCGGGATCACGATGTCGGGTTTGATCACTTCTTCCACCGTTGCAGGCGGCGGAATAACCTCCTCAACCTTCTCGGGGACAACCGGTGCGGGCGCCACCTCAGGCATACTCTGCCACAGCTCCACACTCATAACTACCGGTGGCTGCGTCTGCCAGGAAAAACCAAAATACAGCAGCGCGAAAAATGCACCGTGCACCACCAGTGCCAGAATGCCGGCAGGCAGTTTGTAGGGATCCGAATAAACTACCGTGCTCATTTTGTCTTGGCTTGTGTCAGCAGACCGACTTTTTTGATGTGCTGCTGTTGCAGCACGTCCATCACATTGATGACTTCCTCGTAACGCACGCTCTTGTCTGCGGAGATCACCACCGGCTGTTCAGGCAGCAGTTCCTGCCTGGATTTCAGGATAGATACCAGTTCCTCGCGCGACACCCCGGTTTCTTCATCGCCCTTGGAATGATCGCGCAAGGCCAGAGAATTATCCTTTTTGATGATGACTTCCAGCGGTGCGGGCGATGGCGCTGACGACTGGCTGACCTGCGGCAAATCGACCTGCCCCGGATTCATCATCGGCGCGGTCACCATGAAAATCACCAGCAGAACCAGCATCACGTCGATGTACGGCACGACGTTGATATCGTTCATCAGGCGATTCTTGGTACGCATGCTGGATCTCATGGCTGGCGCTGCAATACGTTGGAAAACTCTTCGGTGAAACTCTCGAAACGCGTCGACAGTCTGTCGATGTCATGCGCGTAGCGGTTATAAGCCACCACCGCCGGAATCGCCGCGAACAAACCCATCGCGGTCGCGACCAGGGCTTCGGCGATGCCGGGGGCTACATGCGCCAGTGTCGCCTGACCTACATTTGCCAGGCCGCGAAACGCATTCATGATGCCCCACACCGTACCAAACAAACCCACATAAGGGCTGACTGAACCGACCGACGCTAAAAAGGCCAGGTGTGATTCCAGCCCGTCCATCTCGCGCTGGTAGGTTGCGCGCATCGCGCGGCGTGTCCCGTCCATCACGGCGGCAGCTTCCACGCCGTGCTGTTTTTTCAGCTTCACGAATTCGACGAAACCGGCGGCGAAGATGCGCTCCAGCGCGCCCTGATCGGCACGAGCCGAATTGCTGACGGATTTGTAAACCTCATTCAGATTGGGATTACGCCAGAATATTTCTTCAAATTCATTGGTCAAGCGGGTTTCACGACGGATCGCGAACATCTTCAGGAAGATGTACCACCATGACATCATCGACACAAACAGCAGCAGCCCCATCACCAATTGCACCAGCACGCTGGCACCGCTGATGAGATGTATAAACGACAAATCCTGTGTAACTTCCATTAGCAACCTTCCGTTAATTATGTCTTAATATTCCACTGATCACTCAGCGCTTCCGGCACCCTGACCGGCTTGAACGTCTCTCTTGAGACGCACACCAGATGCACTTCACCGGTCGTCAACAGCTCATCCTCACGTTTCACGCTTTGCTGCAGCGTGAGGCGCGAACGCCCGATCTCCATCACCTGCGCCGTGACGTTCAGCATATCATCCAGCAGCGCAGGCCTTAAATAATCCAGCTTCATCGTACGCACCACGAACATCACGCCGAACTCTTTCATCAATCCGGCATTGCTGTAACCGTGGCTGCGCAACCACTCGGTCCGGGCGCGCTCCATAAAGTTCACGTAGCTCGCGTGATAAACCACGCCACCCGCGTCCGTATCCTGAAAATACACCCTGACCGGCCAGGTGAAAATCTTGTGTTCAGTCATGCCTTATCGCCCATTTTTCACATATTTGGATTAACAACAACCAATTAATTGTAATTACTTGTAATTCAAGCGTTGCAGGTCGTGCAAGCAACACGACACCGCACCTAGATGATTTCATCCCGCAAATCCTCGCTGGTCAAATGACTGGCCACCTTCAGACCGAAATGGCGATAGGCGATGGCAGTCGCCAT
>JAUSNM010000076.1 GCA_030645535.1 Gallionella sp.
GGCGGTATTGCGTACTGATATCAATCTGGCGATCTGGCGGGAATTCCAGCGAGCAGGTATTGAAATCCCGTTCCCCCAACGCGAAATTCACATCGTGGCTGCAAACGAGTGCGTCATTCCCGTCCCCCGATAGAATCATTCGGGAACAGGCTGCGGCGGGAAAACGAGGCCGCAGGCCGAAGTTTCGAGGAACGGCCATCCAGCTGAATGAACAACCCGCTGCGTAGCGGAACTATATTGTGCTTTCGTCCGCTGAGCAGCCGTTTGATAACGCTAATTTTAGCGTATGGCAAGTTTGACATAATTTCAGTATTGCGCTCCAGTTGACTGTTGCTTTCTTGTTGATTCAAAATTGAAAATGTCATTTTTGATGCCGACCTTTTTTCCGGCTAACGTGCACTATTCGTCATGAGTTTGTCGAATGGACATTCGATTCGACAAGTTCACCTCGAACGGATTCCAGTCATTTTAATGGCCCTGTCTATAATCACTACATCTTCGCAAGCTTTCAATATTAATCCAGTAAGTGGCTGCTACACGCTATGATAAATTTGTGCTCAGCCAATCTTCTTTACATGCTCATATTCTCAGAACGAACCTTTTCAACACGCTTATGAATATCCTGCTGATCGAAGACAACGCTGATCTCGCCACCAATATGTTCGATTACTTTGAGGTGCGCGGACACACGATTGATCTTGCCGGCGACGGTATTTCCGGCCTGCATTTTTCGTCTGTAAATCAATATGATGTACTCGTCGTTGACTGGATGTTACCCGGCATGGATGGACTGACGTTATGTAAGCGTTTGCGGGATGCGGGCAGGAATACCCCCATCCTGATGCTCACGGCCCGCGATTCACTGAATGACAAGATTGCCGGACTTGAAGCCGGCGCGGATGATTATGTGGTCAAACCTTTTGCATTGCGCGAGGTGGAAGCGCGTCTGCTGGCGCTGGTCAGACGCGCACAGGTGCGGGAAGGCACCATCACGCTACAGGTGGGTGATTTGTCTTTCAACACGGCGACCTTCAAGGTGCTGCGCGGCGAGCGCAGCATAGAGTTGCCGCCTATCCCGCTCAAGTTGCTGGAAATGCTGATGCGCCAATCGCCACGCGTGTCATCGCGGGCAGAACTTGAACGCGCCATCTGGGGTGATTCTCCGCCGGACAGCGATGCGTTGCGCGCGCACCTGCACATCTTGCGCAACGCGGTGGATAAAAAGACCGATAAACCGATGCTCAGGACTCTGCGCGGCATCGGTTACCAGATCAGTGATGCATAGCGTCTGCCATAGCCTCAGATTCAAGCTGGCACTGACTTTCGCAATCTTTGGTGCAATGATCAGTCTGTTGTTATCGCTGGGTCTCTCCTTTACGGCACACAGCCTCGGCGAACGGCTGATGGACGAAACGCTGCGCGCCGAGATTGACGACTTTTTTTCGAGGCGCTTGCGCAACCCGAACTCACTTCCCCCCGCAACCCTCAGCATTCAAGGTTATGTACGGCAGCGGGGACAAGTCCATGAATACATTCCGCCCGAACTGCTATCGCTGATTGAGGGGAAGCACCAGATAACGTTACACGGCACGCCCTACCGGGTTGCCGTGACCGATAAAAATGGCGAGCGCTATTTCATGCTGTTTAATGAGAAACGCCAGCGCCAGCGTGAGGAAATGTTTCTGATTTATCTTGGAGCAGGCGCGCTTATCATGATCCTGATTTCGGCATGGGCAGGCTGGTGGCTGGCAGGCCGTGTGGTAGCGCCGGTTGCGACGTTAGCGCGACGCGTCAGTCTCGCCCGCCCGGAAGATGACGCAGCGCTGGTCGCCCAAGGTTTTTCAAACGATGAAATCGGTCAGTTAGCTCAGGTATTTGCCGCCTACCTCAAGCGCATGCGTGCCTTTATCGACAGGGAGCGTGATTTCACGGCCGATGTCAGCCACGAACTAAGGACTCCCCTGTCGATCGTGCAGGGTGCAGTGGAACTGCTGCAAGACGATAAGCAGCAGCATGACAAGCAGCAGGAGCGCATCGCCAAAATCGGGCGCGCCAACCGCGACATGGTAAATCTGACCAGCGCACTGCTGCTGATGTCCAGAGAAAATGCCGACGAGGCCATCGTGCAAACCTGCGACTTGTGTGAGGTAATCGCTGCGGCAATTGAAATGAACCGCCACCTGCTTAGCGAAGAAACCATGCTGAACCTTGTTTGTCCCGGGCCTGCGCAGATTGCGGCTGAACGCACACTGCTTAGCATCGTGGTGACGAATCTGATTCGCAACGCCTTCAGCCATACCCCATCCGGCAGCATTTCGATCTCGGTAGCGGATAACGTCCTGACCATCAGCGATACCGGCATCGGCATTTCGGGTGAGGAAATCGGCAAAATCTTCCAGCGCCATTTCAAGGGCGCAGGCAGTACCGGCTCAGGTATCGGACTGTCACTGGTCAAACGCATCTGCGACCGCTATGGCTGGGAAACGATGATCGACAGCACCCAAGGCCGGGGCACATCCGCACGACTCATTTTCTCCACCCCCGGCAAAGTAATCCACACGGCTTAACGCTCCCTTGACACTCACATAACGCATTCTTCACGCTGACAGATTTAATATTCAGCCACGAACAATGGTTTTGAAAAATCGCCCTGCACGTTGACGTGGGGGCATTCTGAGTCACCGTAGACGATTACAGGGGCTCGCGTCTACTCATCCCTCTCGGGAGGCACAATTGAAAACTTCTTGGCTATCAACTGACGGCATGGCTTCCATGCGCAAATCTCATCAAGCACATCAGCCATTGTTTATAAAGCTGCGTCATGCAGGCAGCTTGTTCTTCAAAAAACTGGGTCAAATTGAAGTGGCCATCGTTTTGAGCGAGGCAGGTGATGTGGATGGCGCAAAAACGATCATTAATCAATTTGTTCGATAACGAGTACAATCTGCAAGTCATAAAGGGAGGTATTGTTTTGCCGCATAGTGATTGGCTAGATATGTATGGTGTGGATATGTACAGCTTTGTGTTAAGTGCATTGCTGCTCGTCGCGTACTCGATGTTCATTGCCTACAAGACCCGTAAAAATCCCGCTTACACGGTTCAAGCTGTCAATATAATTGCGCGCACCGCCTGGGTTGAGTCGATCATGCGGGATGGCGGCAAAGAAGTCCTGGCTGTGCAAACCTTGCGTAATTCAACGATGGCCGCCACCTTTCTTGCCTCCACTGCGGTGTTGCTGATTATCGGCGTGCTGACACTGAGCGCCCAGGGCGATAAATTGCAGGACACATGGCATGCACTCAATATTGCAGGCGCTATTCATGCAGAGATATGGCTGGCCAAGTTATTGATTATGCTGCTTGATTTATTCGTCGCGTTCTTCAGCTTTGCGATGGCCGTGCGTGTATTCAATCATGTCGGCTACATGATCAATGTGCCTCTCGCGCGCAATCACAAGATGATCTGCCCGCAGCATGTGGCAATTCATCTGAATCGCGCCGGCAAGTTTTACAGCGTGGGAATGCGCGCCTATTACTTTGCAGTTCCGCTGGTGTTCTGGCTATTCGGCCCGCATTTCATGCTCCTGTCCACACTTGCTCTGGTACTGATTCTCTACCGTCTGGATAGGGCACCTGAAATAATGGTTGAAGATTACACTGAGGCATCTGTTCGGCAAGCCGATGCCGATTGAAGAGCTTGAGTCAACGCTGAAGCAAGTTCGCGTGCCGTTGAGTTGTGTGTCGGAGGTAAAAGGCAATTTCATGGCTAGTTGAAATTCAGTTATGTCACGGATGCTGCCCGTAATCATTTATCTCTTTCAAGCAATGCAAATATTTTTTAATGGCAGTTTACGGCAGGCAGTACGCATAATTTAAAAACTGCTTTTCATCCGCGAAATTCACATCGTGGCTGCCGGGTAGAGGCAGGGGCAATTCATGAATTGCCCCTGCAAACTTATTGCGCCCTGGGTTTCGGGCGTTTGCCGATCTTCACCGGTAAGGAAATATCGCCGCCGTTGCGCAACAGCTTGATGGCAACGTCCTTGCCCGGTGGCAGGTTGGCAACGGTTTCCAGCATGGCGCTCCAGTTGTTGATCGCTGTGCTGTCGATTGAAACCAGAATGTCGCCGGTCTTGATGCCGGCCTTTTCAGCCGGGCTGTTGCGGATGATATCTGTAATTAACACACCGCGAGTCTCTTTGAGTTTGAATGACTCAACCAGTTCGGGTGTGAGTTCCTGTATGCCGGCCCCTATCCAGCCGCGCGTCACAGAACCATGCTGGATGATTTGTTCCATGGTCTTTTTTGCAGTGGTCGCAGGAATCGCGAAGCCGATCCCAAGTGAGCCGCCATTGGGCGAGTAGATGGCGCTGTTGACGCCGATCAGATTGCCGTTCACATCCACCAGTGCACCGCCTGAATTTCCCGGGTTGATGGCCGCATCGGTCTGAATGAAACTCTCGAAAGTGTTCAGGCCGAGATGGTCGCGTTTGAGGGCGCTGATGATACCCATCGTGACAGTCTGACCGACACCGAACGGATTGCCGATGGCCAGCACCATGTCGCCGACATGTGCGCTTTCAGGATGGCCGAAGGTTATGGCCGGCAGCGTGCCGGGCAGCTCGATTTTAATCACCGCAAGATCGGTTTCCGGGTCCGAGCCGATGACATGGGCACGGGCCTTGCGGCCATCGGCCAGGGCGACTTCGATCTGATCGGCGGCTTCCACGACATGGTGGTTAGTCAGGATGAAGCCGTCCGGGCTGACGATTACCCCTGAACCCAGGCTGGAACTCTGTTGCGGGGTATTTTCCTGGTCGCCGAAGAAGAAGCGAAAGCGCGGATCATCGAGGAAGGGATTGACCGGTGTCTTGATGGTTGTGCTGGTGAAAATATTCACCACGGAGGGCATTGCCTTCTGCGCAGCGACGCTTAGACCAGTGACGGGCAAGGCGCCATCCCTGGTTGGTATAGCGCTTTCATACAGGGTGACCACGCCGCTGCGCGCCGCATTGGGTAACAGCTCTGGCTTGAGCGTATGAATGATGAACAGCAGGGCGAGTGCAATGGTTACGGTTTGGGTAAATAACAGCCAGTGTTTACGCATGGTAAGATGATTCGGTTGTTGTGTTTAGAATAATTATTTTGGAAAAATCATGAAACTTGATGCATTGCGCGATTATAACGCAAGCCTGTTGCAAACCGGTCAATTCAAGGACTATTGCCCGAATGGCGTACAGGTTGAAGGTCGCCCGGAAGTGCTGCGCATCGCAACTGCGGTCACGGCATCAAAACAGGTACTGGATGAGGCGATCGCCTGGGGGGCGGACGCGATTCTGGTGCATCACGGCTATTTCTGGCGCAACGAGGATGCCTGTATTGTCGGCATCAAGAAGAAGCGTATCGCGCAGCTGCTAAAAAACGATGTGAGTTTGCTGGCTTATCACTTGCCGTTAGATGCACACCCGGAGCTGGGCAACAATGCGCAACTCGGAAAATTGTTGGGGCTGGCAGAGCAGGGCAGGTTCGGTGAACAAAATATCGCGTGTTTCGGTGCGCTTGAATCCCCGCTGACGCTAACGCAGTTTGCGCATCAAGTAGATCAAAAATTACAGCGCATACCGCAAGTCATTGGAGACGGCGATAAGATCATACGCCGTGCCGCGTGGTGCAGTGGCGGTGCTCAAGGCTATTTCGAGGCAGCGATCGCGCAGGGAGTAGATGCTTTTCTGACCGGTGAAATCTCCGAGCAAAATTATCACCTTGCCAACGAAACGGGCGTGGCTTTTATCGCCGCAGGACATCATGCGACTGAGCGGCTGGGCATCCGTGCACTGGGTACGCACCTGGCTGAGCAGTTCCAACTGGAACATCGTTTCTTCGATCAAGACAACCCGATATAACGTGAAATGCGAGAATCATTTGCATTATCAGGGGTGGTTTCTTTGCCATGCCCGTCAGGAATGGCTGTATAGCTATACGCAGTTTTAACCTCGCACCAGCTGGAGAGCACGGCTGAAATGGTGCTTGTATTTGAGAAAGAGTCGGAACGCATGAAACGCTACAAAGATTTGGTTGATGATGCGCTGACCCGCGTTAAGGAAATCCAGCCGTGGGATCTGAGCAAACAGCTAGTTGCCGGCCTGGAGTGCTTCTTGCTCGACGTGCGTGAGCCGGGCGAGTTCAATTTACTGCATATTCCCGGCGCAATCAACGTTCCGCGCGGCGTGCTGGAGCAATCCTGTGAATGGGATTTTGATGAGACTATGCCGGAACTGGTCGGTGGGCGTGAGCGCGAGATTGTGGTGATTTGTCGCTCCGGTTACCGGTCCGTGCTTGCCGCTGATGTGATGCAGCAGATGGGGTTTAACCGTGTGGTCTCACTTAAAGCCGGAGTACGAGGTTGGAATGACTCGGAGCAACCGCTGGTGGACGCTGCCGGCAACGCTGTCGATGCCGATGCTGCGGACGAGTTGCTGATGTCGAGACTGCGCCCTGAGCAGCGCAAACCTAAATCATCCTGATTCATAAATAATATTAGCTTAAAATTAAACGAGGTTAACGATGAGTAATTTTTCTTGCAACGTTGAAGAAGACAGTTTTGATGAGCTCGTGGTGGCGCGTTCGCACGAACTACCGGTGCTGGTCGACATCAGTGCAGACTGGTGTGCCCCGTGCAAGATGCTGGCGCCCTTGCTGCACAAGATGGTCACCGCATACGACGGCAAGTTCATGCTGGGCATGGTGGATGCTGACGAGAACATGAAAATCGCCGGACGGCACAAGGTGCGCGGCTTTCCTACCGTAGTGGCCTATAGCCGCGGTGTGGAAGTTGCACGTTTCCATAGTGCACAAACGGAAGGTTTTCTGCGCGAGTTCATCGATCGCCTGATCGAGCGGCATAACGCCGCTCCGCAGGAGTAGCTTTAAGCTGGCTGCTAGACGCAGCCGGTCGGTTTTGGCATACCGCCGTATTTGGTGATCGGCTTCATCGGGCCGGTCATCCACAGCTCGAACACTTCTTTCTGATCCTCACCGATGTGTTTGGCGAATTTACGTATCGGTGGCACCGAGCCAAATTGCTCGTAAAATTCGCGCGCTTTCACGATCTGATCCCACTTCTTGTCGTTTAGCTCATAGCCGTCCGCCTCCGCCATTGCGCGGCCGATTTCCGGCGTCCAGTCACTCATATCGACGAGATATCCGTCGCCGTCACGATTCGGGATTTGCATAGTTCACCTTTTAATTCACATTAATGAGGCGCTATTGGACTATACCTGAGTGTAATAGTCAATTACTCCGAAGAGGGGGTAATGCTTTGCTGAATCGATAATTCGGTTACAGAATTTTGGCGGCATCTTCGAAAGCCAGGCGCGGGCTGCGCGGGAATAATCCGGATGCATCACCATAGCCCAGATTGATCAGAAAGTTGGATTTGATGTGGGTGCCGGAGAAAAACTCCTGATCCACTTTGTCATTGTCAAAGCCGGACATCGGTCCTGCATCGAGTCCAAGCGCACGCGCGGCAAGCATCAGATACGCACCTTGCAACGTGGCGTTACGGAATGCCGTGGTATCAATCAGGGATTGGTTGCCTGCAAACCAGGAGCGCGCATCGGCATGCGGGAACAGATGAGGCAATTTATTGTAAAACTCGTGATCCTGCGCGATGATGGCGGTGACGGGCGCAGTACGTGTTTTATCGACGTTGCCCGGAATCATGGCGGACAACAAGCGCTGTTTGGCCGATGCGCTCTTTACGAAAATAATGCGTGCCGGGCTTGAGTTGGCACTGGTGGGCGCCCATTTCATCAGGTCATAAATCTGGACAAGCAGATCGTCGCTGACGGGTTTGTCCAGCCAGACGCTGTGGGTGCGTGCGGTGCGGAAGAGGGTATCCAGACTACGGTCGTCGAGTCGCATTGCGTTTCTCCTTTTGTGTTGGAGCTGGTTACTTCAGTTTCTCAATGCCCATGATTTTGAGGATGCTGCCCTCGTAGAACGGGTCGGACGTGCCTTTCTTCATTTTTCGGATGAAGTATTTTTCGAAAGCAATCTTGGCCAGATGCACCCACTTGCCCTCGGAGAACCAGCTCACGTTACGCGGCGGAATCTGCGGTATTGCCACGAAGGCTACACCGTTGTCGCCGAAGTCGGCCAGGCAGATGGCGTTCCAGGTCGCTTCCTTGTCTGCCGGGGTTCCGGTCAGATCGGCATGGATGTTGTAAACAGTGGCAGTTACCATGGATTCGATCATGTAACCGGTTTTGGGTGTGCCGACCGGAATCGGCGTAGGTTCCACCGGCGGAATCGCGACGCAGACGCCCACGGCGAAGATGTTTTTGTACTTCAGGTTGCGCTGATGTTTGTCCACGATGACGAAACCGCGTGCCTGGACCAGTCCCTCGATGCCGAACACGGCATCCACCCCCTTGAATGCAGGCAGCATCATGCTGTAGTTGAACGGCAGTTCGTGCTTTTTAATTTCCGCACCCATGTCGTCGTGTTCGGTGACAAACATTTTGCCAGCTTCCACACGGGTTACTTTGGCGTTGCAGATCCATTTGATGTGCTTTTCGCGCATGCCCGATTCGAGGATACCCTTGGAGTCGCCCACGCCGCCCAGGCCGAGGTGACCGATGTAAGGCTCTGCGGTGACGAAAGTCATCGGTACTCTGTTGCGCAATTTACGACGACGCAAGTCCGTATCAATGATGAAGGCATATTCGTAGGCCGGCCCGTAGCAGGATGCTCCCTGCACCGCACCGACCACGACGGGGCCGGGATCATTGCAGAACTGCTCCCATTCATCGTGTGATTTCATGGCGTGATCAACGTGGCAGACGGAGTGGGTATGACCGCCATGCGGACCCAGCCCTTCGACCTCGTCAAAGGCAAGTTTAGGGCCGGTGGCAATGACAAGATAATCGTAATCGACTGTCTGTCCGTCATTCAGTTTCAGCTGGTTTTTTTCGGGATGGACGCGACGTACACCGGTCGAGATGAAGTTGATTCCCTTGCGCTCAAGGTAAGTGCGCACCGGAAATTCAACCTGCTTGCGCTCGCGCCATTTGACCCCCACCCAGGGGTTGGACGGAACAAAACAAAAATTCTCGCTGTCCGAGATGACCGTGACCTGGTGCTTCTTGTCCAGCTTGTGGCGCATTTCGTAGGCTGCGGGCATGCCGCCGAGACCTGCTCCCATGATTACGATATGTGCCATGTTTTTCTCATCTCTTGTGATTGATCAAAGGACTTTTGATTGCTGCTGATTTTACGAAGCGGTCAGTTTTGTGACGCTTCATTGTCATGCTGAGTGTCTTGTTCCTTGGTGAACAGGACTGCGGCCTTCACCCGTGACGACAGATTGAGCTTGTTCAAAATGTGACGCACATGCTGCTTTACCGTGTCATAACTGATCTTCAAGGTCAGTGCGATCGCCTTGTTGCTCTCGCCACGTGATAACAATTGCAGGATTTCGCGCTCACGCTCAGTCAGTAATTTAAGCGAGTTCTTGGTTTCCTGTCCGGGTTGTTCATCGCGCAACATTTCAATCATCTTTACCGTCATGGCGGGCGCTACGACCAGTTCACCCGCGGCGACGCGGCGGATCGCATCGACCACGTCATCGGGTGCCATATCTTTGAGTAAATAGCCGCGCACGCCGGCTCGTATCGCATTCTTCAGGTCAACTTCTGAATCGCTCATCGTGAGCATGATGGCAGTTGTGAGGTACCCTTCTTTGCGCAGTTGATTCAGCAGCGAGATGCCGTCCAGCGGTTTCATGCGTAAATCAACGATCAGCAGATCGGGTTTTGCATCCAGCAATTTGTGCAATTCACTGACGTTGTCGGTGGCGCCAAGCACATCGAAGTCGTAGCAATTGGCCAGCAGCTCACTTAAGCCCCGGCGACACAGGCATTGGTCATCAACCAGCACGATTCTCAGCTTGTCACTCATTTGTTGCTCTCCAGTCCATCGATGGTTCGGGGAAAAATAATTGCACTTGGGTACCCTGCCCGGCGGCACTTTCAACCTTGATGGTGCCGCCTATCTTGTGTGCCCGTTCACGCATGATCATCATGCCATAATGCCCTTCAACCGGAGAGAAGGTTGACGCGCCAATACCGTTGTCCTCAACGGTGATAACGTAGTAGCCAAAGTGTGCATCGACGAACAGGCGCGCATGTGTCGCGCCGGAATGTCTGGCGATGTTGTTCAGCGCCTCATGGACAACATAGTAGGTCTGAATTTCATGTTCAAGCGGCAGGTCGAGATCGACCAGCCGGTTGTGATATTCGAGCACGATTTTGTTGCGTTTGCTAAATTCAGTTGTCAGGTCATGTAATGCAGCAGACAACCCGCCGTGATTCATCTCACAGCGAAAGTTAGTGACCAGTTCGCGTGCGCTCTTTTGCGCAATCTCCAGCGCCTCATCCACATCGATGGCATATTTGGTCGACATCAGTTTATTGCCGTGGCGTGTGGCTTCGAGCAGCAGGCTGACGCGCATGCGTGCGTAAGTCAGGGTTTGCGCCAACGAATCATGAATGTCATTTGCAATCGCAAGACGTGCGGCAAGCCGCTCAATGCGTTGAGCTTCCCGATTCACGTATGAGTGCTCCACGGCCGCGCTCATCATTTCGGCAAAAGCGGCTACGGTATTAATGGAAAGATTCGCAGCTTCGTGTGTGGTGTTAAAAAATAGTGTCAGAATACCCAGCGGGGAGCCGGGTGTGTTGGACGATTCAAGCGGAGTGGTAATCAGTGACTGGAAGCTGCAATCAGTATGCCGGCAGCTTTGCCGCCATGTGCAGGTGCTGATGTCTGACGTATGGATGGTCTTGCCGAGGTTCGCTATATCGTTGGCTTCGCAATCCAAACCGGTAAAGCCTTCTGCTTCTTCTTGCAGTTCGCTGGAGAACCCCGCCGAGCTGATGATAGGCAAACTGAGACCATCAGAGGAGATTAAGCGCACTAATCCGGCCGAAGCGCCGACTGTGTTGATGGTGTTAGTCAGAAAAATTTCCAGCAACGTTTTGAGTTCGCCAATGCGCGGGGCAGAAAATTCGTGCGTCAGGCAAACCTCAGCGCCGCCGTCCTTTCCGGGGGGCGTAAATTCCGGATCGCGTATCCATGAAAATTCACTGGAAACAACGTCTGAACGAATGGGAATTGTTTTTTTGCGCATTAATCTGGCAGCCATACCCCGAAAAAACTAACGACAGGTTAAGTGTATTTCGCCTAAATATCAACAAGCTAATTTTAAAATGGCTTTTTACACCATCAGGGTTATACCCGTCCTCACCCGATGTGGTTATAGACACGCAGTTGCACAATTGCGCCTAATAGAGGGACTCGCAGAATATCGCGTGTTGGTAATGAATTTTCTGACTATGCGAAGCGAAAAGAACCTTACACATGTCCCAGCCTATACACGATCCAATTTCTGCTCCCATGCCCGATGCGTCCACCGAGATGCGTACCACCACCTGTTACATGTGCGCCTGTCGCTGCGGCATTCGTGTCCATCTGCGCAATGGAGAGGTGCGCTACATCGAGGGCAATCCTGATCATCCTCTGAACAAGGGTGTCATCTGTGCCAAGGGCGGCTCCGGCATCATGAAGCAATATTCTCCGGCCCGGTTGACCAAGCCTTTGCGGCGCAAGCCGGGATCTGAGCGCGGCGCCAACGAGTTCGAGGAGATCAGCTGGGAAGAGACATTCGATATCTTGGAGAAGCGGCTGTCCCACCTGCGTGCCACCGACCCGAAGAAATTTGCGCTGTTCACCGGACGCGACCAGATGCAGGCGCTGACAGGTTTGTTCGCGCGCCAGTTTGGCACGCCCAATTATGCGGCACATGGCGGCTTCTGCTCGGTCAATATGGCAGCAGGCATGATCTACACGATCGGCGGTTCGTTTTGGGAATTCGGCGGTCCTGATCTGGAACGAGCCAAAGTCTTCTACATGATCGGCACGGCTGAAGATCACCACTCCAACCCTCTGAAGAGCGCTCTGGGTGACTTCAAACGCAATGGCGGGCGCTTTGTTGCCATCAATCCGGTGCGCAGCGGCTATGCGGCCATCGCGGATGAGTGGATCCCGATCAAGCCGGGTACGGATGGTGCGCTGATTCTGGCGATCATCCGCGAGATCATCGCGCTGGGTCTGTACGACCGCGATTTTCTGGCACGCTATACCAATTCCGGTCAGCTGGTGAATCAGGATGAAGCCAGTAATGAATTCGGCATGATGCTGCGCAATCCTGAAGGCGATGTCGTCAATCCGCTGCGTCCGCACAACTTCTACTGGTGGGACCGATTGACCAACCAGCCTGTACCCGATCATACCAAGGGTGCTGATCCTACGCTGTACGGCAGTTTTTCGATGCCGGACGGCACGCCGGTGAAACCCGCATTCCAGTTGTTGAAAGAACGCGTCGCAGACTGTACGCCTGAGTGGGCCGCAGAAATCACCGGCATCGATGCTGCAACCATCAAGCGCATTGCGCATGAAATGGGAATTACCGCGCGCGACCAGAAGATCGAGTTGCCGATTCCGTGGACGGACTGGTGGGGTGAAGAACATGAAACGGTGACCGGAAATCCGGTTGCGTTCCACGCGATGCGTGGCCTGGCAGCGCACTCCAACGGCTTTCAGACGATACGCTCGCTGGCGATTCTGATGTCGCTGCTGGGTACCATCGACCGTCCCGGTGGCTTCCGCCACAAGGCGCCTTATCCGCGCGCAATTCCGCCCAACGCTCGTCCGCCTAAGGGACCTGAAGGCGTGCAGCCGAACACGCCGCTGGGCGGCGCGCCGCTGGGCTGGCCGGAAACGCCGGATGATTTGTTTGTCGATGCGGAAGGTCAGCCGGTGCGCATCGATAAGGCATTCTCCTGGGAGCATCCGCTGTCGGCGCATGGTCTGATGCACAATGTCATCACCAACGCATGGCGCGGGGATCCGTATCCGATCGACACTTTGTTGCTGTTCATGGCCAATATGGCCTGGAATTCGAGCATGAACACGTCGCAAGTGCGCGACATGCTGGTCGACAAGAATGCTGACGGCGGCTACAAGATTCCATTCATCGTCGTGTGCGACGCGTTCCAGTCCGAAACGACTGCGTTTGCCGATCTGATTCTGCCGGACACGACCTATCTGGAGCGCCACGATTGCATGTCCATGCTGGATCGCCCGATCTCTGAATTTGACGGTCCTGTGGATGCCGTGCGCATTCCTGTTGTATCACCCAAGGGTGAATGCAAGCCGTTCCAGGAAGTGATCATCGAACTGGCGGGCCGCCTCAAGTTGCCTGCATTCACCACGGCGGAAGGCGCTCGCAAGTTCAAGGGTTACCCCGATTTCGTGATCAACTATGAAACAGCGCCGGGTTCCGGTATCGGTTTTCTGGCGGGTTGGCGCGGCAAGGAGGGTGACAAGGCCATGCGTGGCGAACCCAATCCGAATCAGTGGGAGATGTATGAGAAGAACGGTTGTTTCTTCCAGTATCATCTGCCGCCTTCCAGTCAGTACATGCGTAACTGGAACAAGGAATACATGGAGTGGGCGCAACAGGCAGGCTTGCGCCGCGACAATGATCCTATCGTGATTCATATTTACTCCGAATTGCTGCAGGGCTTCCGCCTGGCGGCAGAGGGCAAGCGCGCGGGCAAGCAGCCGCCGGATGAATTACGTGAGCGTATTTCTACCCATTTTGATCCGCTGCCTTTCTGGAGTCCGCAACTGGAAGATGCAGATACTGATCTGAAAAAGTTTCCGTTGAACGCACTGACGCAACGGCCGATGGCGATGTACCACTCTTGGGATTCACAGAACGCGTGGCTGCGTCAGATTCATACCTATAATCACATGTACGTCAATTCACGCACCGCCGAAGAGGCCGGGATTGCCGATGGCGGCTGGATGTGGGCCGAATCTAAATGGGGTAAGGTGCGCTGCATGTGCCGCTACTCGGAAGCAGTTGAACCCGGTACGGTGTGGACCTGGAATGCAATCGGCAAAGCGTCCGGTGCGTGGAATCTGACTAAAGATGCCAACGAATCGCAGCAGGGATTTTTGCTCAACCACCTGATCTCGGAAGAACTGAGTCCCAGAGCTAACGGTAAACGCCATTCCAATTCAGATCCGATTACAGGGCAAGCGGCGTGGTACGACGTGCGAGTGCGCATCTATCCTGCAGAAGCGGGTGAGCCGGAACAAAGTTATCCACAGTTTCCGCCGATGAAACCCGTGCCGGGCATGAAGCAGCGAAAGATGGGCTGGCAAGCGTGGTTTGCAGGCAGGAAGGAGACCAAATGACACAACTCGCATTAGTTATTGATTTGAATGTTTGCGTTGGCTGCCACGCCTGCGTAACTAACTGCAAGCAATGGAATACTTCGGGTGCGGCCGGTGCATTGACTGACTTCAACCCTTACGAGGCTGAGCCGAACGGCACGTTCTTCAATCGCGTTCAGACCTTCGAGGTGGGTACCTTCCCGAATACCGAGACGGTGCATTTTCCGAAATCCTGCCTGCATTGCGAAGATCCGCCTTGTGTGCCGGTATGCCCGACAGGTGCGTCCTATAAGCGTAAATCGGATGGCATTGTGCTGGTCGATTATGACAAGTGCATCGGTTGCAAGTATTGTTCCTGGGCATGTCCTTACGGCGTGCGCGAGTTCGATGAACAGCGCCGCGTAATGACCAAGTGCACGCTGTGCGTGGACCGGATTTACGATGAAAAACTGCCGGAAGCCGAACGCAAGCCCTCGTGCGTCCTGGCTTGCCCGCCTGGCGCACGTCTGTTTGGCGATGTGCATGATCCCGAATCCGTGGTGTCGATTGCGATTCGCGAACGTGCCGGCTATGCGTTAATGCCGGAACACGCCACACAGCCGGCCAATCATTACTTGCCGCGTCGCAAGACGGGATTCACGATCCGCGATGATGAACTGTACCGTGCCGATAATCCGCACAAGATTGATGGTGCGCCGTTCGATCGGGATCTTCCTCCTACCAACGAAGAGCTTAACTAAGGAATAATTCAATGCGTCCTGCTTTTTCCGTGCTTTTTTTGACCACGCTGATCGGCGCAGGTCAGGGCCTGTTCCTCGCGCTGTTTATGTGCGAATTGCTCGCTCCCGCCTCTGTCTCATCGAATTTTCTGGCAGGCGGCAGTGCGATCATCCTGGTGCTGTGCAGTCTGGGCCTGATCGCTTCATTCTTCCATCTGGGTCATCCCGAGCGTGCCTGGCGTTCGGCAATGATGTGGCGCACTTCCTGGTTGTCGCGTGAAGTGATTGCGCTGCCGGCCTTCATCGCGGTGGATTTTGCCTATGGTCTCGCGCACTGGACAGGCTTCGGCCATACGTTGCTGATCGGTACGGTCGGTGTCGTCATGGCGGTGGTGCTGTTTATCTGCACGGCGATGATCTACGCTGCGATCAAAGTGCTCAAAGAATGGTCGCATCCGCTGACGCTGGTCAATTTTACCTTGCTCGGCATCACCTCGGGCATGACGTTGGCCGCCGCTTATGCCGGTTTTTTTGCGCCTGATCTGACCGTGCCGCTGTCACAAGCCGCTTTTGTTTTGACTGTGCTGGCCTTGTTGATGCGCGGCGCCTCCTTGTGGCGCAATGCCCGGCTGACACCGGCCAGCACGCTGCAAAGTGCGATCGGGATACGTCATCCGCGCATTGTGCAAAAGGCACAGGGTGCGATGGGCGGCTCTTATAACACACGCGAATATTTTCATGGCAAGAGCATCAAGTTCGTGCGCGGCGTGATCGTTGTGATGATATTAGGCGTATTTGTGTTGCCGCTGGTGCTGGTGCTGACCCTGCCCTTGCTGGCCTTTGTTCTGCAATATATCGGCCTGTTGGCGGAGCGTTGGTACTTCTTCGCAGAAGCCAAACATCCGCAAAATCTTTACTATCAGGGTAATTCATAATGCTGAATGGGGTCGTTTCCAGACTGCAGAACGCAGGTGGCCTGCTCAAGGCTAACGCACTGGTGTTGACGCTCACGCTGTCCTTGTTTACGGCAGGCGCCTATGCCGCCGAAAGTCTGCCGGCACCGGGCAGCATGCCCTGGTGGGGCTGGGCGCTGGCCTTGTTTGTCACCTGTTTCTTTCTGGGTATCGTCGCGGTGCCTTCCGGCGTGGGGGGCGGGGTGCTGTTCGTGCCTATCGTCGGCGGTTTCTTTCCGTTTCATCTGGACTTCGTGCGCGGCGCAGGTTTATTGGTCGCGCTGGCAAGCGCGCTGGCGGCGGGGCCTTCGCTGCTGCGTGGCGGTCTGGCCGATCTGAGGCTGGCGTTGCCGCTGGCCGTACTGGCTTCTGCCAGTTCCATCGCAGGCGCGATGATCGGTCTGGCCATCCCTGCAGCGCTGGTGCAGATTGCGCTGGGCGGCACGATCCTCGGCATCGTGGTGTTGATGGCGATGGCCAAGAAATCCGAGTTTCCTGAAGTTGCGCAACCGGACCGGCTGTCCAGCGTACTGTCCATCAACGGTATCTACCACGACGCGGCGAGCAATCAGAAAATCAACTGGCAAGTGCATCGCACACCGCAGGGCTTGGCGCTGTTCGTCGGTATCGGTTTTCTGGCCGGACTGTTCGGTATGGGCGCGGGCTGGGCCAATGTGCCGGTGCTGAATTTGCTGATGGGGGCACCGCTCAAGGTTTCTGCCGGCACATCCAGCTTCATTCTGACGTTGGTGGATTCCTCGGCGGCGTGGATTTACCTTAACAAGGGGGCAGTGCTTGCGATCATCGCCGTGCCATCGGTCATCGGTATGATGCTGGGGGCGACAATAGGTGCGCGCCTGCTGCATGTGCTCAAAGCCTCTGTAGTGCGCAAAATGGTGATCTCGCTGCTGCTGTTTGCCGGGCTGCGTGCCTTGCTTAAAGGGTTGGGAATCTGGATATGAGTACGATTAAAAAAGAATCATTCGTGTCCGAAGAACAACTGCGTTATGCGACCTGGCTGAGCTGGGGTGCGCGTTCCGGTTTGTTGATTCTCGTGTTGAGTTTTCTGGCTTATGTGCTTGGCTGGTTGCCAGCGCGTATTCCGCTGGAACAAATGCCCAACATGTGGAATCTGTCCTCGCATGAGTACCTGCATCAAACCGGTGCCCCGACCGGCTGGCAATGGTTAAGTCTGGTAGGGCAAGGCGATTTTGCCGGATTGCTTGGCATAGCCTGGATGTCGGGTTGCTCGCTGCTGTGCCTGCTGGTTGTAATGCCGATTTATTCAAGGCGCCGGGACTGGGTGTTCGTGGTGCTGTGTGTCATTGCATTGCTGGTGCAGCTGCTGGCGGCATCCGGCATACTGACCGCCGGACATTAAGGAATAACACGATGAGCGATTATCCATTCAGCCGTATCTTGCTGGCAACCGAGCATACCGAATTCGATGTGGGCGCGGAGCGCCTGGCTTTTGCGATGGCGAAACGCTGTGGTGTGCCGTTACGCGTAATTTTCCCGCTGCTGAGCAATCCCGAGTATGAGGCAGAAATGCCTGAGTTTGCCTTGCATGCAGAACAGGCCGCGGCTGAGAAAATCACCGAACTGCGCAGTCGTGCTGACGCGCTGGGCATTCAGGTGGACGTGCACGTGCGACGTGGCTCAGAGAGGCACACAGAAATTGTCGATGAAGCCATTGAGACAAAAGCCGACCTGATCGTTATTCGCCGTCGCGGCAAACCCGGCTTTTTTGCCCGGATGCTGGTGGGTGATATGGTCAGCCGCGTGATACACGATGCCTCATGCAGCGTACTGATGGTGCCGCGTAAGGCCGAATTCTGGAACCGCAGTGTGCTCGCTGCGGTGGGCGACACGCCCAATGCCACCAGTATTGTCAAAACAGCAGGAATTATTGCCAGGATCTGCGAGTTGCCGCTGACAATTCTGAGTGTCGCGCCCGACCAGGACTCGCTGTCTAGAACAGAAAGTCTCAACACATTGAATGTCGCTTTAGCTTCCGGTTCATCTGTGCGCGGAGAAGTGCGTGTAGGCCGTCTGGTGGAGCAGACCGTCGCAGCCGTGAAAGAGACCGGCGCTGACCTCGTGGTGATCGGGCGGCAGCGTTATCATCTGATTCCATTCGGCAGTCGAAGTCTTATGCAGGACATTGCGGGCAATATGAATGTGCCGACGCTGGTGGTGCCTACATAAGTGCCTGATTATAGATAGCCCTTACGGGTTATGTGTATTCCCCGTCGTGGGTATGGACGCAAAGAACAGGCTCGTTCTTAATTGCATATCTGCTTCGTAAACGTTTTTTTGCCTTTTTAAGCAGTATTTTATTAACTTGTAGGAGATGGAAGATGAATTTTAATAAAGAGTTTGATGCCAGTGGCATGTCCTGTCCTTTGCCGATTGTGAAGACCAAGAAGGCGCTTGCCGATATGGAATCAGGCCAGGTACTCAAAGTGATCGCCACTGACTGCGGTGCGGTCAAGGATATGCAGGCTTTCGCCGATCAAACCGGCAATATCTTGCTGTCCAACAGCGAAGCAGGTGGCAAGTACATTTTCTTCATGCAGAAGAAATAAGGTTTCCGGCCGTAACTTCAAAGGGGAAAACATGACTACCAAGAAAATGGCGATTATCGCCACCAAGGGCACGCTGGATATGGCGTATCCGCCATTCATCCTGGCATCCACCGCAGCAGCGTTAGGCTACGATGTGCAAATTTTCTTCACTTTTTACGGTTTGCAACTGCTGCGTAAGGATTTGTCGAATGTGATGATCAGTCCGCTGGCCAATCCTGCGATGCCAATGCCGATCCCGATGCCGGTGATGATGCAGATGCTGCCCGGCATGGAATCCATGGCGACCATGATGATGAAGCAAAAGCTCAAGAAGCATGGCGTCGCGTCTTTGACGGAATTGCGCGACCTGTGTCTGGAAGCCGACGTGAAATTTGTCGCTTGCCAGATGACGGTCGATCTGTTCGAATTCGACAAGAGCGAATTCATCACGGAAGTGGAATACGCAGGCGCTGCGGCGTTCTTCGGTTTTGCCGGAGAGACCGATATCTGCCTGTTCGTTTAACGGGCTGTTTCAACCGTGCAATAGTATTACCAGCGTGCAGTAGCAATACCAATAAGTTGTTCAAACTAAACTCAGGGAGAGTCACATGAAATTGAATAAGATTGTTGTTTCGATGTTCGCAGCAGGCGTTATGTCCTCATCGTTGGCGCATGCTACCAATGGTGACACGATGATGGCGGTGGGTTCTGAAAATACCGCATTGGGTGGCACGGGCGTAGCTCACTATGTGGGTGCGGAAAGTACTTTTGCAAATCCGGCCATGCTGGGTAAATCCACCGGCAAAGAAGTCACGGGCGGTGTGGTACTTTTCAGACCGAACGTCGCCAACGACGGCATGGGTGGTGTTGCAGCCTCCAGTTCTGCGAATACCAGCTATATCCCTGATATTTCCTTCTCCAACCGCATCAGCGATAACCTGAGCTATGGTGTTGCCATGGCAGGGATTGCCGGTATGGGCGTTGATTATACCGGCGCACCGGCAAATACACATGTTCGTGCGAAAACTACGCTGAGTATCCTCAAGGTAGTGCCAACCATCGCATACAACACTGAGAGTTATGGTTTGGGTTTCTCACCTGTGTTGCAGTATGGTTCACTGGCGATTTCATATACTGCAACTGCTACAGTTAATCCGGGGCAATCGGCGAGTACTCATACCGGTTATGGTTTTACGATGGGCGGTTACTACAATGCCAGCACTGCCTTGACGCTTGCTGCCGCTTATAATTCAAAGATCAAGATGTCTTACGGCAATCAACTGTCTGCAGCTGGTACGGGCTTCGGTCAAGGTGTGGCCGGTTCTGGCACTAGAGCATTTGCCGATACTCTGGATCAACCTGCTGAAATCAAGGCAGGTGTTTCCTACGCTGCAGCCAATAACTTCACCGTGACTGCCGACTACCGCCTGATTCAATGGGCCAGTGCGGGTGGTTACAAGGAGTTTGGCTGGAAAGACCAGACCGTTGTCGCTGTCGGCGGTAAATATGCCGGTGAGGGTTACTGGGTCGGTGCAGGTTATAACAATTCCAACAATCCAATCGGCGCATTCGCGAATGGTGCAGTGAATCAATATGGTAACAATGGCGGTATTGTGAATATGTTCAATAACCTGATGTTCCCCGGCATCATCAATAACTCCTATACCCTGGGCGGTGGCTACACGCTGAACAAGAGCTTTGATCTTGCCGCTTCGGCCGTGTTTTCACCAAAAGTGACCTCCAGAGTTGATATCAGCGATGCCATGGCGCAAGCGCCCGGTACGACGTTCAATACAACCACTCACTCACAACAGTCCTATTCAATATCGTTGCGTTACAAGTTCTAATTTTTCCATCATAGTGTGATTCCTGACACGTAAACCCGCTTTAATCTCTGATTTTGGCGGGTTTGTCGTTTATAGCAGGCTGTTTTTTGAAAACGTGGAGGATTTATGAATATCAATATGGATCGCCGCAAGGTGCTGAAAGCAGGGGGCAGTGCGGGGTTGCTTGCATTGTTCGCGTCAGTGGGTTTGATATCGCCTGCGCTGGCGGAGGGGGACAGAAAAGCCTTTTTCGCAAAAAGCATGGATGAGGCGTTGAGCCTGATGGGGGTCATCGTTCCGGAAAACAGTGACGCGATTAAACTCACCGTGCCAGAGATCGCCGAAAACGGTGCCGTTGTGCCGGTCTCGGTCGTCAGTACGCTGCCCCGGGTCGAGCAGATTTCCATTTTTGTCGATAAAAATCCGAATGTATTGGCGGCTAATTTCTTCATGCCAGGCGGAACTGAAAGCATGATCACGACCCGTGTCAAAATGGGACAAACCGCCAATGTCATCGCGCTGGTCAAGGCAGACGGCAAGTTTTATCGCGCCTCCAGAGAAGTCAAGGTGACAGCAGGCGGCTGTGGCGGTTAAGGGTTTGCAGATAAACAGAAACGATTTATCACGGAGGGATGATGGGCAATCCAATGAAAATTCGCGCCGCGGTCAAAGACGGCGTGACTGAAGTCAAAATCCTCATGCAACACGAAATGGAAACCGGGATGCGAAAAGACGCAGACGGTGCTCTGGTTCCTGCATGGTTCATTACCGATGTAAAAGCGCAGTATCAGGGGCGTACCGTGTTAGAAGCGCAGTTCGGTCAATCCATATCAAAGAACCCCTACCTTGTGTTTCGGTTTCAGGGCGGTGCTGCGGGCGAAAAACTCACGGTCAGCTGGGTGGATAACAAGGGCGACAAGCGCAGCGACGAGGCGACAATCACAGCCTAGATGCATGAGAGTGACATTCACTGATTTTTTCTTCGGAGAATATAGATGAACACCAGCAACGTAAAAAAATTGATTCTGCTACTGGCGCTGGCGACAAGCGGTGCGGTAGTTGCAGCCGAAGGTGATGTTTCGGATTCGGACCGGATCGCACAATATCGGGAAATGATAAGCGACGGCAATCCTGCTGATTTTGATGAAATGCGCGGTGAGGAACTGTGGAAAACAGCTGGCGGCCCAAAGCTGGCTACGCTGGAAAAATGTGATCTGGGCAAGGGAGCCGGTGTCGTGAAGGGCGCTTACGCCGAACTGCCGCGTTATTTCAAGGATACCAACAAGGTGCAGGATCTGGAATCACGACTGCTGACCTGCATGAGCACATTGCAGGGCAGCTCGGCGGAAGCGATTGCAGCGCAGCCTTTCAGTACCGAGAAAAAACCATCGGATATATCTTCGCTGGCAACTTATGTGGCAGGCCAGTCCAAGGGCATCAAGATGGCCGTTTCAGTCAAGCACCCCAGGGAAAAAGAGGCTTTTGAGATCGGTAAGCGCATTTTTAATTATCGCGCCGGCCCTTACGATTTTGCCTGCTCGACCTGTCATGCCACCAGCAATGTGCGCATCCGCATGCAGGATTTGCCAAACTTTAACATCAGGAAAGATGCACAAGCCGCTTATACAAGCTGGCCTGCCTATCGTGTATCGCAAGGGCTGACACGTTCCTTTCAATGGCGACTGAATGACTGCTTCCGCCAGCAACGGTTTCCGGAACCCAAGTTCGCGTCGGAAGCGACAATTGATCTGACGATGTTTCTGGCAGTCAGTGCAAACGGTGCCGCTTTTGCAGGCCCGGGTCTGAAACGTTAACGTAACGCTCGCGCAGCGATTCGTTCGCCTCCTCTCCCCGGAATTGAAGATTGCTTTCTACGTTTGTCCTCTCTCCCGCTTGCGGGAGAGAGTTAGAGAGAGGACTTCAGGTGGGAGAGGATTGAGGAGAGGGAGCGTGTATGGCGAGTTTCTTTATCAGGGGTGGCGTTTGCCATACCCGCCAGGAGATGACAAACATGAATGCAAAATGGATTATTGGAACAGCGCTGACGGTATCCCTGGCCACTCTGGCAATTCCGGCTCAGGCAGCGGAATCGGCACTGGATGCCAAAACGACTGAAATCATCAAACGCGATTTTCGCGACAAGGGTATCGCCCGCGCAGACCGTGTCAATCAGGATGAATTGCAATCAGCGTGCAGCAAGTACCTCGATAAATTGCCCGCCAAATTGAAAACCAGGTTGGAAGCCGAACAGGTGCAAAGCATCAAATGGCCTGCTGATGGTAAATACATGGGTGACTGGAAGGCCGGTGAGAAGCTGGCCCAGAGCGGCCGTGGCATGACCTGGAGCGACAAGGCGGAAGATCCTGCAGGCGGCAATTGCTACAACTGCCATCAACTGTCAGCCAGGGAAATCGCCTTCGGCACCATCGGCCCCAGCCTGCTGAATTTCGGCAAGAAGCGTGGCTATGGTGAAGAGATGCAACGTTACGCCTATGGCCGCATCTACAACGCAAAAGCCTATCAGGCGTGCGCCAACATGCCGAGGTTTGGTCACATGGGTATTTTGTCAGAAGCACAAATCAAGGATCTGGTGGCGTTGCTGCTGGATCCCGAGTCACCCGTCAACAAGTAATGCTGAAGCTACTCTCCCTGAAAGGGGAGGGCTTGAGCTGTTTCACTCTTGATGCCTGTTGAATAAAGGGAATGGTCATGGATATGAATCGTCGCGAGTTTCTGCAATTGCTGGCTATGGCGTCGGCTGGCGGTTTTCTGCTCAATAACAGTGAAAGCTATGCGGCGGGTGATGCAGCGCGGATGTTTCAGCTGCCCTCGCACGGCAATGTCAGCCTGCTGCATATCACCGACAGCCATGCACAACTCAATCCGATCTACTACCGTGAGCCTGAGATCAATCTGGGCGTGGGTTCAATGCACGGCCAGCCGCCGCACCTGGCAGGCCTCGCACTGCTCAAGCATTTCGGCATCAGGCCCGGCTCTCCCGAAGCATATGCTCTCACCAGCCTGAATTTTGTCGATGCCGCACGCACCTATGGAAAGGTTGGCGGATACGCGCATCTGGCAACGCTGGTCAAACAGATACGCGCCTCCCGTCCCGGTGCGCTGCTGCTGGACGGCGGGGACACCTGGCAGGGGACCGGACAGGCGATGTGGACCAAAGGTCAGGATATGATCGACGCAAGTCTGGAGCTGGGGGTGGATGTGATGACCATGCACTGGGAATGTACCTACGGTGCAGAACGCATCAAGGAAGTCGAAGCCGGCGCATTGCAGGGGCGGATGGATGTGGTGGCGCAGAACGTCAAGACCACCGATTTCGGTGATCAGGTATTCAAGCCCTACGTGATCAGGGAAATCAACACGATCCCGGTCGCGATCATCGGCCAGGCATTTCCCTACAGCACCATTGCCAATCCGCGCTACTTCGTGCCCGACTGGTCATACGGAATCCAGGAGGAAAATCTTCAGCTTGTCATCGATGAAGTGCGCAAAAAAGGAGCGCAGGTCGTGGTGCTGTTGTCGCATAACGGCATGGATGTCGATCTCAAGCTGGCCTCGCGCGTCACAGGTCTGGATGCCATCCTGGGCGGACATACGCATGATGGCATCCCGGTGCCCATCCCTGTGAAAAATCGTGCCGGCACGACGCTGGTGACCAATGCAGGTTCCAACGGCAAGTTCCTGGGTGTGCTGGACTTTGAGGTTAAAGCCGGCCGCGTGGTGAATTTCAACTACAAGCTGCTGCCGGTGTTCGCCAATTTGCTGGTGGCAGACAAGCGCATGACCGCGTTGATGGACAAACACCGTGCGCCGTATCAGGGAAAACTGTCCGAACAACTGGCTACCACCGACGGCCTGCTGTATCGTCGTGGCAATTTCAACGGCAGCTTCGACCAGTTAATTCTCGATGCGCTGATGAAGGAGAAAGATGCGCCGATTGCTTTCTCACCGGGTTTTCGTTGGGGAACCTCGTTGCTGCCGGGTTCCACCATCACGATGGAAGATTTGCTCAATCAGACGGCGATCACCTATCCCGCTACTACCCTTACCAATATGACAGGCGCGCAGATCAAGTCGGTGCTGGAAGATGTCGGCGACAACCTGTTCAACCCCGATCCTTACTATCAGCAGGGCGGCGATATGGTGCGCGTGGGCGGACTTGAATATACCTGCGAGCCGGCCGCCGCGATGGGCAGTCGCATTCAGGACATGCGGCTGAACGGCAAGCTGCTGGATGCGGACAAGATTTACAAGGTGGCGGGCTGGGCACCGGTTTCAGAAGCCGCGCGGGATAAAGGGGGGGAGCCGATCTGGGATCTGGTCGCCCGCCATTTACGCAGCGAAAAAGTCGTCAAAGTGACTTCACCTAATCAGCCTAAGCTCAAGGGCGTGGCGGGCAATCCGGGGATGGTCTGAAATCAATAAACGATAAAACCGCTGTTGGTCCACGAAAGACACGAAATTCACTTAACAAATCAAAATGTTACTTTTGTATGGGTACTCAACGATTCGGTGGTGATCAAAAACTGCATATTGCCTTGAATATTGTGGTGTTTTTGCGAGCATCCGCTGTGTGGATTGCCTGCTTACCGCTTTTCGTGGATGAGATGATTTTTTTGAATAAAAGGGCGTCAACATGAATAAACTACATATTATATTTACGCTGTTGTCCGCACTGGTCCTGACGTCGGCAGTGGCCGCTGAACCCGCAGATCCGCTCGGCTATACCGATGTGAAGCTGCAAATTGCACGAATACAGGTGCAGGATGGCGTCAGCTTCGACGATGCGGTGGAATCGCTCAAGTTGCGCGCCAATCAGCGCAATCTCAAGTTTGTCGGCGCCAACCTGATTTACAAGGAAATCGCGGCGCTGACCGGCAAGCCGGCAAAACGCATGGAAATATTCAATTTTTGCGACGGGCTGACTGCCGGCAAGATGCTGGCCGCTGATCCTCAGATGATCGCTTTCATGCCCTGTCGCATCGCGATCATTGAAGACGCGGAAGGGCGGCGCTGGGTTATTTCCATGATGATGGATATCAAAATGATTCATGCAATGCCCGCTGACACCCGCAAGAGTGCAGAAGGCGTGATGGCTGCGATGAAAGACATGATGGTTGCGGCAAGCCGTGGCGATCTTTGAAACACACACCAGGGACGTGACCTAATGAAAAATACATTCAGCTTGAAAAATATTGCAGCCTGCCTGTTCCTTCTGTCTGTATTGTCATCAGTACAGGCTGCTGATACACACGAAAGCAAGGCAGTTGCCCCGCGCACCCGGGTGGTGTTCCAGATCAGCGATGACGATGCCAAAAAATGGAATCTGATTCTCAATAACGTAAAAAATGTGCAACAGGAGCTGGGTGCCGGAAATGTTGACATTGAAGTCGTTGCATTTGGCCCCGGAATTAATATGTTCAAGTTTGAATCTGTTGTCGCTGAGCATGTTGATGAAGCGCTCAATGCAGGGGTTTCAATCGTCGCCTGCCAAAACACCATGAAAGCGTTCAAGCTTGGCAAGGCGGACATGATGTCGACCATCGGCTATGTGCCCGCTGGTGTCGTTGAAATCATCAGAAAACAAAATGAGGGTTACGCCTATATTCGCCCTTAACTGCCCAATTCTTTTGATTTAATTTGACATGGCCTGAAAATGAAACCCATTGCCATTTTTTGCCATGCTGCCCACGAAGGCCCGGGTTATCTTGCGGAATTTTTTGATGCGCGCAATATTCCCTGGCAGATGATTGCAATTTACGCCGGGGCTGCCGTGCCGAGATCCGTTTCAGCCTATTCCGGGTTGGTGTTCATGGGCGGGCCGATGAGCGCTAATGACGATTTGCCGTGGATAGCCCGGGAGCTGGATTTGATTCGTGATGCAGTGTTACATGACATACCTCTGCTCGGTCATTGTTTTGGCGCTCAACTCATGTCCCGCGCGATGGGCGGGGTAGTATCGGGCAATCTGGTCAAGGAAATCGGCTGGGGTGAGGTGCAGGTTGCCGCCAATGAATCCGCACGCTTCTGGTTCGGTAATGTGCAGGTTTTTCAGGCTTTCCACTGGCACGGTGAAACGTATACCTTGCCGCAGGGTGCGGTCCGCCTGCTGTCCAGTCGGGATTGTGCCAATCAGGGATACGCCATTGGTCGTCATCTTGCCTTGCAATGCCATATTGAAATGACCGCCGGAATGATCCAAACGTGGTGCGAAGCGGGCGCAGAAGAAATTTCTGCCAGCGAGGCCAGCCCGGCTGTGCAGTGCGCGCAAACCATACAACAGCAAACGGAAATCAAGCTGCCACAACTCACCCGGGTTGCTGAACAGTTGTACGATACCTGGCTGCAGGGGGTTTGCAATCCGTCCTGCTAATCCATCATCAGAAATCGCCCGGCTACGCATGAGCCGGGCCGTTCACCTGAAGTTGTAAAATCAGCCGGTACTCCAGGCTCTGGGGCGTTTCATGCCGGCGATTCTGCAAGCCTGGCCGACATAGCCATAGGGAAACAATTCGAAAAGCCGGTTGCGCGCATCGCAGTCGCAATGTGCCGCCAGATGCTTGATTGCATGACGCGCATCGGCGATGATCCCGTGCTCCGCGTAATACTCCCGCATGAAGCGAATGACATCCCAATGTTCTTCTTCCAGCGTGATATCGGCTCGCTTTGCCAGTTCCTGCGCGATCGATTCGTTCCATTGTGCCGGGTCAATCAGATAGCCTTCTTCATCGAGCAGGGTGTTCAATATATCCGCTTCCATGTTGCTTCTCCCGAATTGCAACTGTTTGAGGCGTGCCAGGTGAACTTTATCAGACGATGAAATTTTTGGTGGTGTCATTGAGGCGGCGGGCCTCATCGACCATGCGCGCCGAATCGGCGATGCAAGCGTCAGTATAGTGCGCGACGCTATCGGTGTGAGTCTCGTTTTCTGCAATGCGGGATAGAACAATGCCGACCAGCATTTGCTGATCATCTGCCGCTTCCCGGACGGCATCCACCGTGCGTTTCATCGCAGAGGTGGCCTGTTCAATCTGTACGAAGGTTTCCGATGAATATTTAGACGCTTCCAGGCCGACACGGACAGCGTTGGCGTTTTCATCGGACAGCAGGACGGTCGAGGCGACATCCATGTTGACACGCAGCAGCACAGTATCAATGCGCCGGGTTGCCTCTGCGGCTTGCTCGGATAGTTTTCTGACTTCGTCTGCCACCACGGCGAATCCTCGCCCCTGTTCACCTGCGCGTGCGGCTTCGATGGCGGCATTCAGCGCGAGCAGGTTGGTCTGGTCGGCAATAGCCCGGATAACTGCAATTGCAGACTCGACTTCTGCGGCGCTGATCTTCAGACTGGCGGCATTGGAAGAAATCTTTCCGCTGGCAGACTCAAGTGCCGAGATCGCCTGTTCCGTGGCATTGACGTGCAATACGCCGTTTTTCACCAGTTCGTCGGCAGATGCCGCGCTATTGCCGGCTTCTCCCGATAGCGAGAGTATCGTGTTTGCTTCTGTCGCCATACCGTGCACTACCTTGATGATCTCGCCGGAATTGCTGCGGTAATCGTTCATGTTGTTGCCCAGAGCAGTCATTGCGGCACCGATTTCTTTCGCAGTGGAATCAACGGTGTTCGCTGACTGGGCTATGTTGCGTATCGTTTCACGCAAGCTGGATGTCATGGCATCGAAGCCTTCGGTAATTTCACCAATCGTATCGTGACTGCGCACACCGCAACCTTCACGCAGATCACCCTGGCTGATGCGCGCCGATGCGATCGCGACCTGCCGCAGTTTGCGGACCAGTTGCCATTCGATGAGGTTGTAATTGACGATGCCGATTGTGATGCCTGCAACAAGGCAGCCAACGCAGAACCACAGCAACATGCCTTCTTTCCAGTCAACGAAGAAATTGGCATAGAACGGGAAAACGATTCCCATGGTCAACCCGAAACCCAAAAATGAATATTTGAGTCGCTTGAGTATAGAGCCTGCATTCTGTGGCATGGTTATCCTTTTTTGTGTGTCTGACGTGTATATTGCAGGGGAAATACAACAGCAATATCGGCATTTTTCGTAAAAACTGTAGCGAAAATTTGATCAGGTGGTCGTCAATCTGTCAAGGTAGCGTGCGCGATACAGCAAACGCGGTCGGATTGCGTCATCGGTAAAAGCGGCACGGTCATGCAGTACGTTATTGCATAGCAGCCCCATGCCGGGTTCAAGTTGCACCTGGTGGATATGGGGAGATGCCGAGGCCAACAATTGTTCCAGCGCTGCGACCGCCGCCCGTGTCGCATCGTCCTGTTTCCATTCGATGCTGCGGGTACGTGCGGTGTAACGCATGTGCAGTGCGCCGTTAGCCTGCCCGACACTAAACACCGGGCCTGTTTGTGCAGCACGTGCTACCCCGTTTTCGTCGTCACGCGCAGGGATGGTCATGGCATCGGGTGCAGAGAGCGCACGAATATAGTCAGGATTTGCATCGCGCAGCATCAGGTAGGCGATTTCGTGATCCATTACACGGTTTTCGCCACCTCGCCCGGCATTCTGCGCACAATGCAGCACCATGGCGCGTATCTGTCTCTCAGGCGGGTTGTAGTAGCCATCGGTATGCCACCTGATGGCGCGATCCGTATAGGGGATGTAAGCCTGGCGTTGCCCGTCATTGTTGCATACGGTAATGCGCGTGATGCCCTGCTCGCCGGCCAGCCAGTTGGCATCCAGCCGCACCAGACCCAGCTGTAAGCACAGGCGTTGCAAGCCCTGTTCGTCTATCCTGGTATTCGATGCATAGATGACCATATTGCTGCGACGGCAGCGCAACAGCAGCGCTTCTTTTTCGGCAGCCGTCAGTTGGCAGGGGTCGTTGATTTCGACTATCAGCTCATCAGGGCTGGTAATGGCACTGACCAGCTTGTGCCCTCTCCATCTCAGATAGGCGTCCTGACTATCCAAGTCGAAAGGGTTAGCCATGTCAGATGTTCCTGGCAGGCGTGAGGCGGCGGCGAGGCGGGCGCGCTTTAGCAGGCTCGGTGACGAGCAAATTGCGGAAGTTTTTTTCCAGCATGTCCACCGCGTTGGGCGCTTCGATACTCATGATCTGATCGATAATCCAGTCGCTATCCTTTTCATCCATGATTTGACCCATGCAAAAGGCAAGATAACGGATGAAGGCAAACTCGGGGCCATGCTCATCGTAGCCAAACTCGGCATATTCGCCGGCGCGCAGATTAAGTGAGTCGATGAATTGCAACTTGCATTCAGCCAGCTCCGGGCCCATCAAGCGGCTCTTGTTTTCGGCGTAAGTGTTTGCGACATGGTTCGCCAGCGCGCTGGTGAAGACAAAGCGATCTTCGGGGGAAAACTGCCGATAAGCCAGACGATCGGCAACCTGAATCAGGAACACCAGAAATTCCCCGAGAAAAGAAAAATATTGAGGGCCGATTGCGACCTCAAATTTGGCTTTGCGCGTGTTCTTCAGTGCATTTTCTGCGATCCGTGAAACGTTAAACGCGACTGCCCCGGCCTGTTCTGCCGGGGTGTGTTCACGCCCTGCTTTGTACCAGTTGCTTTTGATGCGCATATGCTTAGTAGCCGCCCTTGCCCAGCGGTTGTGGCAAACCTGCGACTTTACAGGCTTGCTTGGAAGGCCCGATCGGGAACAGGTCGTACAGCGCCTTGCTATCCGCTTCAGGCCAGAATTCGTTGACGGCCTTTAACATATTGCGAAAGTTGGGCGTATGTCCATGTTCACGATATTCTTCGCGCATGAAGTTGATGATTTCCCAGTGTTTAGGGGTCAGTTCGATGCCCTCTGCAGCGGCAATCACGTTGACTACTTCTTCGCTGTAATCCGCTTCCAGCAGATAACCGTCTGCATCTGTTTCGAGTTCGTTTCCTGCAACTGTGTATCCCATAATTTTCTCCGTTTAATGAAAAATCCCACGCCGCCATCAGTCCAGATCGGTGATGACCTTGTAGGGTACAAAAATGCCGCAGCCATATCGGCGGTCGGCGCCCAAACCCGTGTATTGCAAACGCAGCGAATCATCCGGCTTGAGATCATGGATCACCAGACTGTAGCCATGAATCGGATGATCCGGTGTATGCATGACGCCACGCATGCCGCATAGCAGTTTGCCCAGGATGCCAAGTTCGGTCAGGCGTGCAGCGACGTCTTGCAGAAATGCCACTTCATCCTCGATGCCAGTCACCAGGTGTGCGTGCAGCGTGGGATAAGGCTGAATCTTGCGCAATTTGCCGCAGCCCAGCTGTAGTGTGGCTCCCCCGATATCGAGAGCCTGACCTGACAGGCTGGCGAAATCGGCGGCGAGTGACGCATTCAGACGCAGTACCAGCTTGGAACGTTTAGGGAGCAGCATGCCAGCTTCGCTCTTGGCGGTGCGCAGCGGTATGACGCCTGTCAAAGGGTCTTCTTCAAGCGCCGGGATATGGCGCACCAGTGAATGCCATAGCGCGACCTGATAACTGTCGGGGATGACATCGGCGCTGATGTCATAAACCGCGTCTATCATCTCTGTAATGGAGTCAGTCATCGGAGGGCGCATCCTGTGTGTCAGCCCATTCAATCATGGCTTTCGCCCACAGCCGTGCGGTGTCAGGATCGATATCGAAAATAGTGAAGCGTTTGGCCTCGCGGATACGGATACGCATCAGACTCATTCCCCCTTCAACATGGTCAATTTGCTGCAATTCGATCTCTTGATTGCCAAGAGGAACTTTAAATTTTGCTAATCCGTTAATCTGCGCCATGGTGATTTTACGATGAGCCTGTGATGTGTGACGAGAGTATATCCTCGATAGTCATGATTTCAAATGCTACTGCGGAACGGCTGATGCAACCCGTTAGGGTTATAAAAAATAGCCGCTACGGGTGATGGTTTGCGGTCTATATGCATCGTATTATGCTCAAACATTTAGAAAATTGGCGCGCCGGATTATGGCAGAGTCAAATTTGATCAATTGTTTGAATCGCTGCTCCCAGCCTTTACCGGGTATCAATAGTCAATTACCGGTTCAGTGCACTTGGTACGCTAACTGAAAGGAAAAATTATGGCAAAGAAGATGCATGACACTCCCAATCTCGATCAACTCGAGTCCGGCCCTTGGCCCAGTTTTGTGACAGGTCTTAAAGATCTGGCCAAGGATAAAGATTACGTTGTGGATCTGCTGGGGCAGTTGGAAACGTCATATGAAACCAAAAAGGGCTACTGGAAGGGTGGTACGGTTGGCGTGTTTGGCTATGGCGGCGGTGTGATTCCACGCTTTACCGAGCTCAAAGATGAAAACGGTCAGCCAAAATTCAAGGATGCAGCTGAATTCCACACGCTGCGCATCATGCCTCCACCTGGTATGCACTACGATACCGATATTTTGCGCAAATTTTGTGACCTGTGGGAAAACCACGGTTCCGGCCTGATTGCTTTTCACGGGCAGTCCGGCGATATCATGTTCCAGGGCGCAACCACAGAAAACGTACAAAAAGCGTTTGATGAGATTAACGAGCTCGGCTTTGATATGGGTGGCGCAGGTCCGGCAGTTCGCACCTCGATGTCTTGTGTGGGTGCTGCGCGTTGCGAGCAGTCCTGCTACGACGAAGCGAAGACGCATCGTGCGGTTTTGAATACGTTCCTGGATGACATTCATCGTCCATCGCTGCCCTACAAGTTTAAATTCAAGTTTTCCGGTTGCCCGAACGACTGTATGAACTCTGTTCAGCGTGCTGACATGGCGGTGATCGGTACATGGCGCGACAACATGCGTACCGACGAAGCGCTGGCGAAGAAGTGGTTCGTCAAGCACGGTATGGATGAATTGGTGAATGACATCGTGGCACGTTGCCCGACCAAGACTTTCCAGGTCAAGGAAATCGGCAAGATCAAGGCTGGCGAACACATCACCAGCGTCGCGGTCAGCGATACTCATGGTATCGAGATCAACAATCAGGACTGTGTGCGTTGTATGCATTGCATCAACGTGATGACGGGTGCTTTGGCGACCGGTGTGGATAAGGGCGCGACGGTACTGGTGGGCGGCAAGAGCCACCTGAAGATCGGCGGATTGATGGGTACCGTGGTTATTCCGTTTATCAAGCTGGATACTGACGAAGCGATCGAGAAGCTGGTTGATTTTGGTCAGCGCACCATCGACTTTTTTGCTGAAAATGCGTTGGAGCATGAGCGTACCGGTGAAATGATCGAACGTATCGGTTTGACAAACTTCCTGGATGCGATGGAAATTGATGTCGATCCATCTATGGTCAGCTCGCCACGTATGAATCCATATGTCCGCACCGACGGCTGGGATGAAGAAGTTGCCAAGATCAACGCTAAAAACAAAGCTGCCTGAGGAGATATAGAATGAATCAAGCTGTTCAAGCTGAAAAGCCCGTAGCAAAGCGTAAGCCAAAAGAAACCGGCGTTCCGGATAATAAAAAATATCTGCATCCGGTAATGGAGAAGAATTACGGCGCCTGGAAATACCATGATCGTCCTCGTCCGGGCGTTTTGCATCACGTTGCACACAGCGGTGACGAGATCTGGACGGTCCGCGCAGGAACTGCACGCCAGATGGATGTGCATACCATCCGCCGTCTGTGCAAAATTGCCGACGACTTTGCAGACAGTCGCGTGCGTTTCACGATCAGATCGAACATCGAGTTCATGGTGTCCGACGAGAAAAAAGTTGCGCCGCTGATCGCAGAACTGGAAAGCGGTGGTTTCCCGGTTGGTGGTACCGGCAACTCCGTCACCATGATTGCTCACACACAAGGCTGGTTGCACTGTGATATTCCGGGTACCGATGCATCGGGCGTAGTAAAAGCGCTGATGGATGAGTTGTACGTCGAATTCAGGCGCGAAGAGATGCCGAATCGTGTGCATCTGTCGACCTCATGCTGCGAAATTAACTGCGGTGGTCAGGCTGATATCGCAATTATCGTGCAACACACCAAGCCACCTGTCATCAATCATGACCTGGTTGCCAATGTCTGTGAGCGTCCTACCGTTGTAGCGCGTTGCCCGGTTGCGGCAATTCGCCCTGCGATGGTAAACGGCAAGCCTTCACTGGAAATCGACGAATCAAAATGTATGTGCTGCGGCGCTTGTTATCCTCCGTGCCCGCCGATGCAGATCAATGATCCTGAGTTTTCCAAGCTGGCAATCTGGGTGGGTGGCAAGAACTCCAATGCACGCGGCAAGCCAACTTTCATGAAAATGGTTGCCTCCGGTTTGCCGAACAATGCACCACGCTGGCCTGAAGTTGCAGCTGCCGTGAAGAACATCCTCACCGTTTACAAGGAAGATGCGCGTCCCTGGGAGCGTATTGCAGACTGGATCGACCGCATCGGCTGGCCACGTTTCTTCGAGAAGACCGGCTTGCCGTTCACCAAATACCTGATCGACGATTGGCGTGGTTCGCGTGCCAACCTGAACGCTTCGACGCATATCCGTTTCTAAGCGAGGTTTTTTATGAAATTTGGAATAGTTGTCAACGAAGGGCCTTATCAGCGTCAAGCCAGTGATTCGGCCTATCAGTTCGCCAAGGCAGCCATTGCGGGGGGGCACGAAGTATGGCGCGTGTTCTTCTACCACGATGGCGTGAACAATGCGTCTAAGTTGACCGAGCCGCCACAGGATGATCGTCATATCGTCAACCGCTGGACCAAAATGGCTGAAGAGCACAAGGTTGATCTGGTGGTGTGTGTGGCAGCGGCGATGCGACGCGGCATCCGGGAAGAGAATCTGGCTCCGGGCTTTCGCATCTCAGGTCTCGGGCAGCTGGTTGAATGTGGCACCAAGTGTGATCGTCTGATCACCTTTGGCGATTAAAGGAGAGGCGATAATGAGTGATATCAAGAAATTCATGTTCGTCAACCGGAAGGCACCCTACGGCACGATTTATGCGCTGGAGTCGCTGGAAGTGGTATTGATCACCGCTGCATTTGATCAGGATGTATCGCTGGTATTCATGGATGACGGCGTGTATCAGATGAAAAAGGGACAGCAGACTAAAGGCATCGAAATCAAGAACTTTTCTCCTGCCTACCGGGCGCTGGATGGTTATGACGTCGAGAAACTGTATGTTGATAAAGAGTCCATGGACGCGCGAGGTCTGACAGAAGATGACTTGCTGGTGGACGTGACCGTGCTCAGTCGTGCCGAAATGGGTGCGTTGATGGATGAGCAAGACGTGATCTTGAGTTTCTAAGGAGAGTCCTAATGTTGCATATCATTAATCGATCTCCATTGTCTGACATTGCGCTGGAGTCCTGTCTGAACACCGCAACAGGCGGAGATATCCTGTTGATCGAGGATGCCGTTTACGCCGCAACTTCCGGTAACGCGTTTGAAGGAAAATTGCGCGCAGCGATGGGCCGGTTCAAAATCAGCGTGCTGCGTCCGGATCTTGAGGCTCGCGGGCTGTCGGATCGCGTGGTCGAAGGCGCTGCGCTTGTCGATTATGCGGGCTTCGTGGAACTGGTCGCAGCCAATAAAACCTGCCAATCCTGGCTTTAAACTAAATTTACACAGAAGGAGTATCACATGTCGAGCATCGAAGTTGGCGGTAAGAGTTACGAAACAGATGAAGAGGGTTACCTGATCGATTTGTCAGAGTGGAATCCGGAAGTTGGCAACTACCTGGCTCAGACTGAAAACGTTGAAATGACCGATCAGCACTGGGAAGTCATTAATTTTCTGCGTGAATATTTTGAGGAATATCAAATCGCGCCGGCAGTTCGTGTACTGACCAAGGCAATCGGCAAGAAACTCGGCGCTGACAAGGGCACCAGTGAATACCTGTATGGCCTGTTTCCGTACGGTCCCGGCAAGCAAGCATGCAAGATCGCCGGACTGCCTAAGCCTACGGGTTGCGTTTAATTTTTTGAGTGGAACGACTCTACGATGAACACACTATTAGCGATTTTTTTCTATCTTTCGACATTGGTGTTCGTCGTCGGGTTGTTGCAGCGCATCCGTAACTACGCCAATACCCCGGTTCCACTGAAGATTCCCACCACACCTGCGCCGACCACAACCGGCGGCGTGGTGTTGCGCATGACGCGCGAGGTGGTTTTTTTCGAGAGCCTGTTCAAGGCTAACCTGTGGACATGGGCGCTGGGGTGGTTGTTTCATTTCAGTATGTTACTGGTGCTGTTGCGTCATCTGCGCTATTTCACAGACCCTGTGTGGGGCTGGGTTGAATTTATCCAGCCATTTGGCATGTATGCAGGAATACTCATGCTGCTGGGCTTGTGCGGATTGTGGGCACGCCGGCTGTTTGTCGAACGTATCCGTTACATATCAACGCCTTCTGATCATCTGATGTTGGTGTTATTCATCGGTATTGCCGCTTCAGGCTTGCTGATGACATTCGCTGTCCATACCGATGTGATCGGGGTAAAAAGTTTCTTTCTGGGGTTGATGCACTTGACGATTCAGCCCTTGCCGACAAATGCAGTCTTATATGTGCACTTGTCGCTGGTTTGCACACTCCTGATCATCTTCCCCATCAGCAAGCTCTTGCATGCACCGGGAGTGTTTTTTTCACCTACTCGCAATCAGACCGACAACTCAAGAGAAAAGCGACATATCGCTGCCTGGGCTGCCAAATTGGAATCGGAGAAATAGCATGGCTACTATTACCGCGCCGGCTTATCGCATTATTCCCATCATCCCGGCTTTAATTCCCGGTGCGATGGAAGGGCCTGGCCCGTATGTTGCCAGTGACAAAATCAACGAGGCGCTTGGATTCCCCGGTCATCTTGTAGATGACTGGCATGATAAAGCGATCGCCAAGATGGGTGATCTGCTCTCCAAGTATCGTTCTCTTAAAGTGTACATGGATGCCTGCGTACACTGTGGCGCCTGCTCCGATAAATGCCATTATTTCATCGGCACGGCTGATCCTAAAAACATGCCGGTGGCGCGCCAGGATTTGATGCGCAGCGTCTATCGCCGTTACTTTACGCTGCCGGGGAAAATATTCCCGAAACTGGTTGGCGCACGAGATTTGACTCGCGAAGTACTCGACGAATGGCACAATTATTTTCACCAATGCTCCGAATGCCGACGTTGTTCCGTATTTTGCCCTTACGGGATTGATACGGCTGAAGTCACGATGGCCGCCCGTGAAATTCTTGATACGGTAGGTTATGGTCAAAAATATTCGAACGAGATCATAGGTAAGGTGCACCGCATCGGGAATAACCTCGGACTACCGGCTCCGGCGCTGCTTGATACGTTGGAGGGGCTGGAAGAGGACGTCAAGGAAGCGACCGGCATCGATGTGCGTTTCCCGATCGATGTTCATGGCGCGGAAGTGCTGCTGATCACGCCCTCTGCCGACTTTTTCGCTGAACCGCATATCGACAGCCTGATCGGTTATGCGAAGGTTTTTCACGCGACCGGAACAAGCTGGACGTTATCTTCAATGTCCTCCGAGGCGGCCAACTTCGGCATGTTCATCGGTAACTATGACCAGTTGCGCACCATTGCGCTGCGCATCCGTCAGGCCGCGCTGGAATTGGGTGTCAAACGAATTGTGGTTGGCGAATGCGGTCACGCCTGGCGCGTGGCGTACAGCTTCTGGAATACCTTGAGCGGCGTGGGCGATGGCGCGGAACCCAATGATCGATTTGCCCAGATGCTGCAAAAACAGCTGGATCACCGCTATAAGCAGCCGATGCACATCTGCGAATTTACCTGGGACATGATCGAAAATGAGCGTCTGGTTTTTGACAAGTCGCTCAATGACAAGCACATCATTACCTTTCATGACTCATGCAACGTGGCGCGAGGTTCGAGCATGGGCGGTTATCCGGGTGGTCAGTTCGATATCCCTCGCAATATTATCAAGGCCGTTGCCAACAATTACTATGAAATGGATCCGAGTACGACCCATGAGCGGACATTTTGTTGCGGCGGCGGCGGCGGGATATTAACCGATGACTTGATGGAAGTGCGCGTCAAGGGTGCATTGCCTCGAATGGAAGTTTTGCAACAAGTAGCGGATGAGCATGGCGTTAATTTTATGGCCTGTATTTGCGCGATATGCAAGGCGCAATTTTCCAAGGTTTTGCCGATATACGGGTTTGATCGAAGAGTGGTGGGCGGTGTTCATCAACTTGTCAGCAATGCAATCATATTGGGTGTTAAGTAACCATTTACCGGAGGTAGGTCGACATGTCAGAAACAATAGAAACTCCCCAAAAAATTACGTTTCGCCGTTACAAAGACGGCGATAGCAAAGTGCATAACTGGAATGAGCAAATTTTCCAGGCCAGTTACACACACAAGTGTCCAACTTACGTTCAGTCGACACCGCCCTGCCAGGGCAGTTGTCCGGCAGGTGAGGATATTCGCGGCTATTTGTCTATCGTGCGTGGTACAGAAAAGCCACCGGTCGGCAAGGATGGCAAACCTGCGATGTCCTGGCAGGAATATGCATGGCGTCGTCTGACTTCAGCCAATCCATTTCCGTCAGTGATGGGACGCGTATGTCCTGCACCTTGTGAAACCGGATGCAATCGCAATGCACTTGAAGATCACGTCGGTATCAATTCTGTTGAACATTTTCTTGGCGAATATGCGATTGCCAACAATCTGGGCTACAGCACGGATGCTGCTCCTACAGGCAAGAAAGTGGCGGTTATCGGCGGCGGTCCTGCCAGTCTGTCATGCGCCTATCAGCTCACCCTGAAGGGGCATGAAGTCACTGTTTTCGACGAACATGAATATCTGGGCGGCATGATGCGCTACGGCATTCCGGGCTTCCGTACACCACGTGACGTGCTCGATGCGGAAATCAAACGCATCACCGATCTGGGCGTGAAGACGCGCATGAAATGTCGCGTCGGCACCGACATTACACTGGAACAGATACGCCGTGATTTTGATGCCGTATTCTTAGGGATGGGTGCACAAGCCGGTCGTGCATTGCCGCTTGAAGACAGCGCTGCACCAAACGTGGTGACGGCGACGGCTTTCCTGAAAGCGTTTAACGACGGTCGTCTGCAGCACGTAGGTAAACGTGTCGTGGTGGTGGGGGGCGGTGATACGTCGATTGACGTGGCCACCGTTGCACGTCGTCTGGGGCATCTGGAGTCATCGCAACCGACTGACTTTGAGCAGGCTATTTCGGGTCAAATGGCGCACGATGTGGCAGAAATTTCGGTCAAGCAAGGTGCTGAAGTTACGCTGACCTCGATCTTTAACATCGACAAGATGCAGGCCAACAAGCATGAGATCGAACAGGCGCTTGCCGAAGGCATCCATATTCGCGGTTCTCTGGTGCCGATTGGCATCGTGCGCGGTGCAGACGGGCGTGCCACCGCATTGCGCGTCTGTCAGTGCGAAGCGAAAATCGTAGGCGGCAGGCTTGAAGTCAAGAATATCGAAGGCACGGAAGAAGATATTGCGGCTGATCTGATCGTGTCTGCGATTGGTCAGGCAGTGGACTTTACCGGGTTGGAAGAATTCAACAATGGCAAGGGTGCTGTTACGACAGATCGTAACTACCTGGTTAAAGGTCAGGAGGGTGTGTTTGCAGGTGGCGACATCATCAAACCTCATCTGCTGACCACCGCGATCGGTCACGGATCTATCGCGGCCGATGGTATCGATAATTTCCTGAATGGTCTGGATCTGGAAAAACGCCCCAAGATCGATGCACATCAGTTCGATCTGATGCGCAAGATGATGGAAAAAGGCCTGGAAGTCAAAGAGACGCATGTACCGTTGCGTGGCACAGACAGTTCAAACGTGGCGATACACAATTTCGATGATCGTTCCGACCGTTATGTCATTCCGCACGAGAAGTTGTTCCTCGGGCATTTCGGCATTGTCGCCCGCAACAAGCGCAATATCATCACGCTGGACAAGCAATCCGCGCTGGGTAACTTCGAGGATCGTCTGGGCGTGCTCAGTCAGGAAGATGCGGTCGCAGAAGCCAAGCGTTGCATGAGCTGCGGCATGTGTTTTGAATGCGATAATTGTGTGATGTATTGTCCGCAAACTGCCGTGTTCCGTGTGCCGAAGGCCAAAGCTACGCTGGGTCGCTATGTAGACACCGATTACAATAAGTGTATCGGCTGCCACATTTGCGCGGATGTGTGTCCTACCGGATACATTCAAATGGGCCTGGGTGAGTAACGCGGCATGAACTTACTGAGCGATCAATCGTTGCGAGCTTACTCGCCGGCGGCCTGTCTGCAAGGAATCGCTCGCGTTTCCTTGCGGCTTGAGCTGATGTTTCTGGTCCGTGTTGTGATGGTGCTGGTATTGACGGGTTTGTGCATTTCGGCTAGTTGGGCTGCACAAACGACGCCTTACAAACTGGACATCGGACGTGGCGGACAGTGCGTGAAGGATCCGCAGTGGATGCGCAAGAATCACATGCACCTGCTCAAGCATCAGCGCGACGAGACCGTACACAAGGGCATACGCGATGACCAGATCAGCTTAAAAAACTGCATCGAATGTCATGCCAGTCTTAAGGATGATAGTGTGATCGCACGCGACGACAGTTTTTGTGTCGCGTGTCATCGCTATGAAGCAGTCAAGATCGATTGCTTCGAGTGCCATTCCGGCACGCGAAAAAGTGCCTGGTTGCTAAGGAATGCAAAATGAATGACATCCATAACCAGCGTAGAAGTTTTTTAAAGACTTCGTTAGGGGTTGCCGCTGTTGCTATCGCGCCGGGTTTGTTGCTGTTCGATGTTGCTCACGGCAAGTCCGAGGCAGTATCGGCTAAGGTGCGTTGGGGTATGTTGATCGACACCGGCAATTGTGCAGATGGTTGTAATGACTGCGTGACTGCATGCAACAAGGAAAACGGTTTGTCCGGCGGCCTGAGTCCAACCGATTCGCAATGGATCAGAAAAATCGAGATTAAGGACATCAGCGCCGGTCGTGCAGTTTCTCTGCCGATGATGTGCCAGCACTGCGAACACCCTCCCTGTGTGGATGTTTGTCCGACGGGTGCTTCCTTTAAGCGCGCTGACGGCATTGTGCTGGTCGACAAGCATCTGTGTATCGGTTGCCGTTACTGCATGATGGCCTGCCCATACAAGGCGAGATCTTTCGTGCATGAACCGCTGCACGACCAGAATCCGGATGTGCCGCGCGGCAGGGGGACTGTTGAAAGCTGTACCTTGTGCGTGCATCGCATCGATCAGGGTAAGCAGCCCGCCTGTGCTGAGGCTTGTCCGAATAAATCCATTTTATTTGGCAATCTGAACGACCCGACTAGTGAAATTGCGATGAAAATTCGCACCGTCGCATCCACTCAGGTGCGCTCTGATTTGGGACTTAATCCCGGCATCCGTTACCAAGGACTGTGACCATGTCGATACCTTCTTCGTCGCAACTCAAATATGCTTCGCTGCAACTTAAAAATCGCCTGTTTTACCTGCTGCTGGCAGCAGGCGGGCTGGTCATCATGGCGGGTTTGTATGCCGTGCACATGATGGAAGAACACGGACACATCATCAGCGGCATGAACAACCAGATCGTGTGGGGCATCCCGCATGTGTTTGCGATCTTTTTGATCGTTGCCGCTTCCGGTGTACTGAATGTCGCCTCCATCGGTTCGGTGTTCGGCAAGGCGATCTATAAGGCACGCGCACCGCTGGCCGGTCTGTTGTCCATCGCCATGCTGGCCGGAGGGCTTACTGTACTGATGCTGGACCTGGGCCGTCCGGATCGCATCATCGTCGCCGCGACGAATTTCAACATCACGTCCGTGTTTGCATGGAACATCGTGTTGTATTCGGGCATGTTCTCGCTGGTGGCGGTATACCTGTGGACCATGATGGAGCAGCGCATGAATGTTTGGACGAAACCGGCCGGTTTTGCGGTGTTCGCCTGGCGCTTCATTCTGACCACGGGTACCGGCCTGATCTTTGCATTTCTCACCGCGAGACAGGCTTACGGTTCAGCCATGTTGCCACCGATGTTCATTATTCTGTCCTTTGCCTGGGGAATGGCCGTGTTTCATCTGGTGCAGACCTCTATCTACGTCTGGAATGACAAGGTGCTTGAACCTGCGATCCTGCAACGCAAGAAAAATCTGCTCGGCATATTTGTCATCGCATCAATGTATATGGTCGCCACGTATCACTTTACCAACCTGTACTTCGCTAATAAAATTGGCTTTGAATATTTCATCCTGCGCGATGGCGGTCTCTATCCGAATCTGTTCTGGTGGGGTTATGTGGTGTTGGGGAATATGTTGCCGTTGCTGCTGATTTTCCTTCCCGGACTTGGCAAAACCAAATGCGTGATGGTGGCATCGTTTGCAGTGGTTCTGGGTGCAATGGTGTTTTTATATGTGTTTATCATCGGGGGGCAGGCTTATCCGCTCAGCATTTTCCCGGGCTATCAGGTCAGCAGCAGCTTTGGCGATGGTCAAATTGCAAGTTATCATCCTTCCCTGTATGAATTTTTGTTGGGTTTTGCAGGATTGGCAATTGCTTTTATCATCACCACCGTCAGCGTTCGGGTGTTGAATTTCATGCCGCATGACAAGCCGTACATCGCGGATTAATATAGCTGGTTCATTCTTTCAGAAGGCTGCCATGAATCAGATGCTCATTTCGGCAGCACATAAATCCTCCGGGAAAACGATGGTCAGCATCGGTTTGTGTGCTGCGCTAAAAGCGCGCGGCCACGTCGTGCAGCCGTTCAAAAAGGGGCCGGATTATATTGACCCGATGTGGCTGTCACAGGCCGCAGGTCGCCCTTGCCGTAACCTCGATTTATATCTGATGGAGCAATCCGACGTCATTGACACATTCACGCGGCACCGCGCGGAAGTCAATGTGGTTGAAGGCAACAAGGGGTTGTATGATGGCTTAGCGCTGGACGGCAGCAACAGCAACGCTGCTCTTGCGAAGATGCTCGATCTGCCGGTGTTTCTGGTGATCGATGCGCGCGGCATGACGCGTGGTATTGCACCGCTAATTTTGGGTTATCAGGCGTTCGATCGCGAGATCAACATCGCCGGGGTGATACTCAATAACCTGGGCGGTAGTCGCCATGAATCCAAGTTGCGTGCCGTCATCGAGCACTACACCGATGTGCCGGTGGTGGGTGCGATCCATCACGATGAACGGCTGAGCATCGTTGAACGTCATCTCGGCCTGATGCCCAGCAATGAATCAAATGTCGCTGCGGCAAAAATTAAACAGATCGGCGAGGCGATTGCAGAACAAGTTGATCTGGAAAAAATACTCGAACTGTCGCAAAAAGAACCTGTGCCGTCTGTGGCCGAGGTTATTCATTTGCCTTGCAAAAATAAAGTACGCATCGGCATCGCACGCGATCGCGCTTTTGGTTTTTATTATGCAGATGATCTCGATGCGCTGGAACAAGCGGGTGCCGAACTGGTGCCGTTTGATACGCTGCATGATTCATCTCTGCCCGACGTGGACGCGTTGTATATCGGTGGCGGTTTTCCGGAGACTTGCGCGGCAGAACTCGAAGCCAACAGCAGCTTGCGCGGTGAGATCAAACAGCTTATTGAAAATGGCATGCCGGCTTATGCAGAATGCGGCGGGCTGATGTATCTGTCGCGCAGTATCGACTATCAGGGGCACACGTACAGTATGGTCGGTGCGATCCCGGGCGACGTGAAGATGCACGACAAACCGATCGGTCGCGGTTATGTCCATCTCAAGGAAGATGAGACGCATCCCTGGCCGCGTCCCAATGCGCCTGCGAAACAAATCAAGGCGCATGAGTTTCATTATTCCAGCCTGGAGAACCTCCCGCCTGACAGCAGATTCGCATACCATGTCGAGCGCGGATACGGCATAGACGGGGAGCGAGACGGACTCGTGTTGCATAATCTGTTGGCCTCCTATACCCACCTGCGTACCATCGGCAGTTGCTACTGGGCTACCCGATTCGTTTCTTTTATTCAAAGACATCGGGGGCAGGAGCAATTTCTACCCACTAATTTAAATGAGCAGGCAATATGACACAATCCCCTTATCAAGCCGCCATCAATGCCTTTGACCAGGCTAACTCGCAAGACCCGAATGTGGAAATAAGCGATGGGCGTGAATGTCCCAAGGAATTGTTGTACGCGCAGCGGATGAGCGATATGCAGGAACGCTACGCGCCGGAGGCATCTGAGGCGGTGAAGCTCGCCGTGCGTGCACAGCACATTCAGCGCTGGAAGAGTCCGCGCAGCGATTATCCGATGGATAAGCCGGGCTACATGCTGTGGCGCACCGGACTGTACAAGTTCCATGCGGAAACGGCAGGTGCTCTGATGAAAGAAGCCGGCTACGACGACGAGATGATCGAACGCGTCAAGACCATCGTCAGCAAGAAGGGACTCAAGACAAATCCTGAAACGCAATTGATGGAGGACGTCGTGGACCTGGTGTTCATTGAGCACTACATGATCGGATTCGCCGGCAGTCACCCCGAATATGACGAAGCGAAATGGATACTGATCGTCAGGAAGACCTGGAATAAGATGTCCGAGCGCGCGCATGAGTTTGCGCTGGCTGGCAATATCAAACTGCCGGAAGCGTTGGTGCCACTGATTTTGAAAGCGATACAGTAATGGATTATTTGCCGATTTTTTTAAACGTTAAAAAGCAATTGTGTCTGGTTGTGGGTGGTGGTGAAATCGCCAAACGCAAAGCAGGTGTGCTGCTGGACGCGGGTGCTCACGTGCGTGTAGTCGCGCCAGAAATTGATCCTGCGCTGGCCAAAATGCCACATGTCGAGTCCATCGTCGCCCGCTTCGAGGCGCATCATCTCGACGGCGTGACGCTGATCATCGCGGCGACCAATGACCGCGACGTCAATATTCTGGTCTCCAGGATTGCACGTGAGCGCAACATACCCGTTAACGTGGTGGATGATCCCGAGCTTTGCAGCTTCATCATGCCGGCCATACTGGATCGTTCACCGCTGATGGTGGCATTTTCCAGCGGCGGTGCGTCGCCTGTGCTCACGCGCATGATGCGCGGCAAGCTGGAAACGATCATTCCCCAGAATTACAGCCGTCTCGCAGCATTTGCCGAACGCTTCCGCGAACAGGTCAAATTGCGCGTCAGCAGTCCGGCGAAGCGCCGCATCTTCTGGGAAAACGCACTGGATGGCGTGGTCGCCGAAAAGGTGCTGACAGGCGATGAGCGCAGCGCTGAAGCGATGTTGCAACAGATGCTTGCGAGTGAGGACAATATCGTGCGCGGCGAGGTCTATCTGGTTGGCGCAGGTCCCGGGGACCCGGATCTGCTGACTTTCCGCGCCCTGCGCCTGATGCAGAAGGCCGATGTGGTGGTGTATGACAATCTGGTGTCGAAGCCTATCGTCGAGATGACGCGGCGTGATGCAGAGCGCATCTTTGTCGGAAAAAAACGTGCCGATCATACACTGCGTCAGGAAGAGATCAATGAACTGCTGGTTCGCCTGGCCAAACAAGGCAAACGCGTGTTGCGTCTGAAGGGCGGCGACCCGTTTATATTCGGGCGCGGTGGCGAGGAGATCGAAACTCTGGCGGCAGAGGGTATTCCGTTTCAGGTAGTGCCGGGGATTACCGCAGCTTCAGGTGTCGCATCCTATGCCGGTATTCCGCTGACTCACCGTGATTACGCGCAGTCCTGCATGTTTGTCACCGGACATCTGAAAGACGGTACGATGAATCTTGACTGGGATGCACTGGCCCGGCCGAAGCAGACTGTCGTTGTATATATGGGCTTGCACGGACTGGACACGCTGTGTAGCGAACTGGTCAAGCATGGTATGCCGGAGTCGACCCCCATCGCCATTGTGCAGCAGGGCACCACACAGAATCAGCGCGTCGTGACCGGCACGCTGGCGACATTGCCCGGGATCGCGGCAATTGAAAAACTTCAGGCGCCAACGCTGATCATCATCGGTGGCGTGGTCAAGCTCCGTGAAAAATTGCAGTGGTTTCATCCGCAACCTTCCTGAAATGTGACAATGAGCTTCGCCGGGAAAACAGGAGCATCACATGAATGACCTGTTGAGTCTGACACGGGCAGCGAGGCTGGTCGGCGTATCCCGCGTTGTATTGCAAAAAAAAATTCAATGTGGAGAAATGGCTTCTTTCGATGGCATGGTGAGTACTGATAGTTTGCTCTCATGCTACCCGGACGCGCAGCTCGAAGATACCGTCGAGCTCAAACGTATATCCCAGATCAAGGAACGGGCATTTGGCAAGCGGGTGTTTGAACGAGCCATGCCGGATGCAGAAGTGCTGGCTGCTCGCGTCACAGACTTAAGTAAAGAACTGGCGATCAGCCAGTCGCAACTGAAAAAACTGAACGTACTTCTGAATAACTTGTGGAAAAGGCTGGACGCATCAGAATGTAACGCTGAGTCTCGCGAGGCAATGGCAAATCTGAAGTTATGGATAAAACATGAGGTCTCATCAGCAATGGAGCCAGGATTCAGTAATCTTTTGGCCATAAAGGACAACATGCTGCGCGTCATGACGGCTCAGGTGACCCTGTTGCCAAGTCGCCAGGATTTTTTGCTCGAAGGACAGGACACCCTGTTAGAGGCGGCCATGCGAGCCGGTATTTCGCTCAATTATGGATGCAGCGGCGGCAACTGTGGTCTGTGCAAAGCAAGAGTGATCTCGGGGCAAGTCAAGAAAACACGTCATCATGATTTTGTCATTCCCGAGGCACAAAAGAATCAGGGCTGCATTCTGTTGTGCAGCAATACGGCCGTCAGTGACATCGTGCTTGAAGCCGAGGTCGCAGGAAGCGTACAGGACATCCCTTTTCAGCAAATAACCGCCAAGGTTAAAGCAATAGATACGCTCTCTGCCGACACGCTCTTGCTGCATCTGCAAACCCCGCGCACTCAGCGTTTGCGTTTTCTGGCGGGGCAGAGTGCGACCTTGCGGGTCGGGCAAGCCTTTACAGCCGAACTGCCTATTGCCAGTTGTCCTTGTGATGATCGCAACGTGCTGTTTCATCTGCACCGCCAGACCGGCAACCTGTTTTCCGATTACGTCTTTGATCGTCTTAAATGCAATGACGCTGTCGAGGTGGAAGGGCCGCAGGGCGAATTCATTCTGCATGAGAAGTCCCCCCGCGCCCTGTATTTCTTTGCGTTCGATGGCGGTTTTGCGCCGATAAAGAGCCTGATTGAGCATGCCATCTCGCTCAATGCAGAGACGATTCATCTGCACTGGATAGCATCAAATCGAGGGAATATTTATCTGCCAAATGTGGTGCGTGCGTGGGCTGATGCGCTGGATAACTTCCACTATGTGGAACATATCGCCGGCATCGATTTGCGTGCAGTTGTCGGCAAGCGCGAAGAAAAACTGTTGAATCAGCTGGGCCGCATAGTTGACAGTGACGCCGAACTGATTCGGGGCGATGTTTATCTTGCGGGACCCGCGTCGGCATTGAATATCGCCGAGCAGTTTTTCCTGGGGCTTGGTTTGCCAAAAACCCGAGTCTCTGTAAATTTGCTTTAATAATCAAAAAGGAGAAAATAAGTGGACAAAGCTATCTGTGCTCAGCGTGCACCTTACTCACTGGAACTGGAAGCAGGTGAATACTGGTGGTGTTCCTGCGGAAAATCAAAATCCCAGCCATTCTGTGATGGCTCTCATAGCGGCAGTCAATTCGCACCTGAAAAGATTACCTTGCTGGAAAAAACCAGGGTCAGGCTATGTGGCTGTAAAGCAACAGCGAAAAAGCCGTTTTGCGATGGCGCACACAAGCATTTGACGGACTAGAACACGCAGCTGGCGGAATTACGCCGCATCGAAGTCATCCGGCTGACACCGGTATTGAAGAATTATCCGTAGTTCAACGCAACAGAGGGGGAGCATGATGAAATTCAAATACATGGTATTAAGCGCATTTCTGATGTTGGTATCGACGGGTGCGCAGGCGGCAGATGCGTTACTTAAACCTTTTGTGTTGGCCTCGAAGAGTGCCGGAACGGTAGCTGAGAAATCCGCGCAGGTTAAAACAGCTTTGCTAGGCGGCGGATTTACGGTGGTTGGAGAGTATGCGCCTTATGCAGGCGCCGACATCATCATCGTCACCAACGATGAGTTGAAGAAAAACGCCGCAGCCTCGGAAAGCGGCGGATATGGTGCGGTGCAGCGTGTTTCAATCACCGAAGCCGGCAAAGAGGTGCAGGTCAGCTATACCAATCCGGTATATATGGCGAATGTTTATCGGATGAACGGCGATTTGAGCAATGTGGCAGCCCATCTTTCGAGCGCATTGGGCAAGGTGGAAGAGTTCGGCTCTGCGAAGGGCATGACCGCTAAGCAGGCGCGTAAATACCATTACATGATGGGTATGGAGTATTTTGATGAGCCCAGCGCGCTGGCCGAATATGGCAGCTATGAAGAGGCGGCGCAAGCGGTGGATGCGAAGTTGGCAAACAACAAGAACGGCGTGTCCAAAGTCTATCGCGTCGATGTTCCGGGTAAGAAGGAGTCTGTATTCGGCGTGGCAATGAAAGGCAGCGGCGAAAACAAATACATGGACGACAAGTTCATCATGGACGAGATTGATTCTCAGGCCTTAAAATCAACCGCGCACCTCCCCTACGAAGTACTGGTGTCGGGCAACAAGGTCTATGCGTTGTATGCCCGTTTCCGTATTGCGATCAACTTCCCCGACCTGAGCATGATGGGCAGCCACAGCTTCATGAGCATCATGAAGTCGCCGGAAACGATTCGCCTTGCGTTGCAGAAAACCGTTCAAAAATAGTCATAACAGGTCAGAGGGAGAAGCTTAATGCGAGCACAATTAGTCGAATCAGTGAAAGCAGGTAATGTCGCCGAAGTCGCGCGGATATTGCAGGCTGGCGCGGATGTTAATTCTCGCGACGAGGCGGGCGCAACGCTGTTGATGCTGGCGTCCTACGCGGGTAATTTGGCCATGGTTGAGGCGCTCGTCGAGGCCGGTGCGGATGTCAATGCACAAGACGCGCGCGGCTGGTCGCCGATCAGCCGTGCGGTTTACAACGCCGAACACAATCGCGGATTTGCCGACGTCGTGCAAGTGCTGATCAACGCCGGGGCGAACATCGAGGCGGCTATCACCTATGGCGTCCGTCCGCTGATGCTGGCGGCAGGTTATGGTGAAACAGCGGTAGTCGAAGTGTTGTTGCAGGCGAAGGCCGATGTGCGCGCACAGAATGAGGGCGGTTACACCGCGTTGATGATGGTGAAGCAGAAACATTATGTGGATGTCGTCAACCTGTTGCATGAAGCCGAGCAGTTGGCCGGGGTCGGGGAAGGCAGTTGTACAAGTAAAAATGCCCCGGGTTCCAATGTCATCACTTTTTTGAAACGTCCCGGCGCGTAATGCGTCTTTTCACAGGAATTTAATCAGCCATGCCCTACTTTATATATCGCATCACCGAGCAGCCTATCCGGCTGCTGAAAAATCTGGAGCAGCACGAAACCTATCGTGATGCGGCGGCGAGAGTCAAGCTGTTGCGCGCCGAGCTTCCTGAAAATTCGGCGGCCGTGATCAAGATGATGCATGCCGAATCTGAACTTCATGCAGAAGATTTGTTAAACGAGGTACGTGTGGCGGCACCACAGCCGGGCGACGACTAGCCGGTATGGATGAGTCTGTCTTTCGGCAGATGCTGACCGGGTTGAACGGGCTTCCCTGTCCGTTTGCAAAAACCATATTGACGGGTTGTGCGGGTTGTTCAAAGGCGGAAAAGCGCAACATTGCCGAACGTGAAGTGGTTGATTGTACGAGTGACCAGGCACATGAACGTTGTATCGCGTTCCGTGACTTGTTGCGGCACAATTTTACTTTTGCACTGGGTAAGTTACATATTGACGGGCCGCTGCCGCATGCACAAGAAATGCGTATGCAATGCGGTGGACTGACAGGATTGCAGTTTGTGCTGGATGACAATGAGGAATGTATCGATATAGACTGCCTGCTGATAATGGCGCAACAGAAGTTCGGGGAATTGGCGGATTTTCCTTATTCAAAAATCGTCCAGTTGGCAAATATCCATTACAAGGGAAGATAAACAAATAACAGCAGCGCAACGGCTGCAGAGGAAACAGAGCGATGTCAGAACAAGCTACGGAAATAAAATTGCATCAACAATCCCGCATGTTGGAAATCACCTTCAGCGACGATGAGTGTTTTCAACTGCCCTACGAGTTTTTGCGGGTGTATTCGCCGTCGGCCGATGTCAGCGGGCATGGCCCGGGGCAGGAGGTGTTGCAAGTTGGAAAAAAGAATGTCGGAGTGAGCGGGGTCGTACCGGTCGGCAGTTATGCCATGCAAATCAATTTTGATGACGGGCACGAAACGGGGCTATACACTTGGGAATATCTTTACAAGTTAGGCAAAAAACAGGCCTTGTTGTGGCAGGATTATCTTGATCGACTGGAGGTTGCCGGTGGCAGCCGTGAGTCGCTTCATTGACAGAAAATACCCGACAAATTAAGTCGGCATAATTTATAATCTTAATATAATTTTTATATCTAAATCCGGGAGCCAGTATGAGTTTTAATGAAACTGATGTGCAAAACGCATTGAAGAATTTGATCGACCCAAATACCAGAAAAGATTTTGTCAGCGGCAAATCCGTGAAAAACATTGTGGTCGCAGGATCTGATGTATCCTTGGATATTCTGCTCGGTTATCCGGCCATGAGTGTGTGGGGAGAGATCAAGGCGATGGTCGAAGCGCATCTTAAATCCGCTTTGCCGGGTATCGGGCGGGTCAATGCCAGCGTGTCGAGCAAGGTCGTGCCGCATGCGGTGCAGCGCGGCGTGAAACTGGTCGACGGTGTGAAGAACATCATCGCAGTGGCCAGCGGCAAGGGCGGTGTGGGCAAGAGTACGACTGCGGTGAATCTGGCGCTGGCATTGGCTGCCGAAGGTGCGCGCGTAGGGGTGCTGGATGCCGATATCTATGGCCCCTCTCAACCTACCATGCTGGGTATCACCGGACAGCCGGAATCGGCTGATGGTAAGAACCTGCTACCTATGATGAGCCACGGTCTGCAGGCGATGTCTATTGGTTTTCTGATTGATGCCGATACGCCGATGATCTGGCGCGGCCCGATGGTGACGCAGGCGCTGGATCAGTTATTGCATCAGACCAAGTGGGATAACCTTGACTATCTGGTGGTGGACCTGCCGCCCGGCACCGGCGACATCCAGTTATCGCTGGCGCAGAACGTCCCGGTGACCGGGGCTGTGATCGTGACCACACCTCAGGACATCGCGCTGCTGGACGCGCGCAAGGGACTGAAGATGTTCGAAAAAGTCGGCATCAAGATCGTCGGTATCGTGGAAAATATGAGCACGCATATCTGCACCCAGTGTGGACATGAAGAGCATATCTTCGGCGCGGGCGGAGGGGAGAAGATGTGTGCTGACTACAATACAGAGTTTCTTGGCGGATTGCCGCTGGATATTCGCATCCGCGAACAGGCCGACTCAGGTACCCCGACCGTGGTGGCTGACCCGGACGGCAGCATCGCCCGGGTCTACAAGCAGATTGCGCGGCGCATCGCGGTCAAGGTGGCGGACATGGCGCAGGATCACAGCGCGGTGTTTCCGAAGATCGTCGTTCAAAGCACATAATCCACAGGTTCGGGGAAGACGTTTCGAGCGACGCAGCAAATGCTGGCTCAGCGACGGCTTCCCCGTAACCAAATTCGTTACCTAAATGTACGACGCCAAAATCATACCGATCAAATTGATCGACGCTCGCGCGACTCCACGGGAATCTGGTGAGTCCGCCTTAATTCATCGCCTGTCGAATTTCACAGGCGTTTTGCACGATGCGCTGCAACGTCCCATGCTTGACCTGCGGATTTCGGTCACAGATCGTTGCAATCTGCGTTGTACTTATTGCATGCCGCGCGAAATATTCGACAAAAATCACGTTTTCCTGCCACGACCTGAGTTGCTCAGCCTTGAAGAAATCGCCCGCGCGGCTCAAATCTTCACAAGTCTTGGCGTACGCAAGATCCGCCTGACCGGCGGGGAACCGTTGCTGCGTCGCGGCATCGAGAAACTGGTCGAAAAGTTGTCCGCCCTGCGCACGCTGAACGGCGAGCCGGTCGAGATCGCGATGACCACCAATGGCGTATTGCTGGCAGCCAAGGCACAGGCGCTAAAAGATGCCGGTTTGTCGCGCATCACCGTCAGTCTGGATGGGCTTGATCAGGCGATCTTCGCGCGCATGAGCGACTCGAACGCAGAAGTCAAATCGGTGTTGGCAGGAATAGCTGCTGCACAACGGGCAGGACTGTCGCCGATCAAGGTCAATATGGTCGTGAAACGCGGCGTGAACGATGGCGAAATCATGCCGATGGCGGAGTACTTTCGCAACACGGGCGTCATTCTGCGCTTTGTCGAATACATGGATGTCGGTAGCAGCAACGGCTGGGTCATGGATGAAGTCGTGCCCGCCAGGGAGGTGATTGATCTGATCTCCACGCGCTATCCATTGCATCCAATCGATGCCAACTGCACGGGAGAAGTGGCCAGTCGCTGGGTATATGCGGATGGCGCCGGCGAGATAGGCCAGATTGCATCGGTCACGCAAGTCTTTTGCCATGAATGCACGCGCATCCGGCTGTCCACCGACGGCAAACTTTACACCTGCCTGTTTGCCGAGCAGTCAGGTACTGACCTTCGCGCCTTGTTGCGGCAAGACAGCAGCGATGAAACTATAAGCGATGCCATTATCAACAGCTGGCAAAATCGCACCGACCGGTATTCTGAAATCCGCCACGAAGTCCCGGCATTTCCACGCAACAAAATTGAAATGTCCTATATCGGCGGATAAGCGCCGCTGTTGCTCTTTCGGGCGTGTTGCAAACCATTGTGGTGGGTGTGGACTTACCCTTAAGTGTATTGTTTCCTCCGTTTTAATAACCCTGTTTGCGTACCCATCATATTCGTTGTGAGTAGATGAATGTAAGCGTAGGATGCTGCGTTAATTAGTAAACGATAATATTCTCAGGGGGCGTCAAGATGGAGAAAGAAAATCCGAGCGTTGGCAATCGTCGCAACTTTTTAATCAAGCTGACTTCAGTCGTGGGGGGCGCTGGTGTGGCGGCAACCTGTGTTCCTTTTGTAGCCAGCATGAATCCGAGTTCAGACGTGCTGGCAAAAGCCGAAACTGACGTGGATCTGTCCGGCATCCCTCCTGGCGGAATGCATACGGTCGCCTGGCAGGGCAAGCCGGTGTTTGTGCTGCACCGCACGCCGGAACAGATCAAGGCGTCGGCTGAGTCCAATGGCGGTATCGATCCTGAGCCGGACAGCAAACGTGTGATCAATCCCGAGTGGCTGGTGGTGGTCGGCGTCTGCACGCACATGGGTTGTGTACCGAACAAGGAAGGCCCGGGTTGGGAATGCCATTGTCATGGCAGCCAGTATGATGATAGCGGTCGTGTTGTTCGCGGCCCTGCACCAAAAAACCTCGAGGTGCCGCCATACCGTTTTGCGGCGGACAACAAGATTATCATCGGCAAAGCCTAGGAGATCACCATGCCCAGTCGCATCATTGAATGGATAGACCAGCGTTTCCCGCTCACCAGCTTCGTCAAGCATGACCTGACTGATTATCCAACCCCGCGCAATCTCAGTTATTGGTGGAATTTCGGTTTTCTGGCCGGCATCGTGCTGGTGCTGCAAGTGGCCACCGGCATCTTTCTGGCGATGCACTACAAGGCGGATGTCGCCGTCTCATTCGATTCGATCCAGCACATCATGCGCGATGTGAATTACGGCTGGCTGTTGCGTTACATGCATGCGACCGGTGCTTCAGCGTTCTTCTTCGTGATCTTCATTCACATGGCGCGCACCTTGTACTATGGCTCCTACCGTGCGCCGCGTGAATTGCTGTGGTGGACGGGGCAGGGCTTGCTGCTGTTGCTGATGGCGACTGCATTCATGGGCTATCTGCTGCCCTGGGGGCAGATGTCCTTCTGGGGCGCGACAGTGATCACCAACTTGTTTCGTGCGACGCCTTTCATCGGCGATCAGGTGGTGATCTGGCTGCGCGGCGACTACACCGTGGGCGATGCGACGCTGACGCGCTTCTTCGCCTTGCACTACCTGTTCCCGTTCCTGATTATCGGTGGTGTGTTGATCCATCTGGTGGCATTGCACAGCGTAAAAAGCAGCAACCCAAGCGGGATTGATCTGGCCGCCAAAGATAATATCCCGTTCCATCCGTATTTTACGATCAAGGATCTGTATGGCCTTGGGGTGTTTCTGATCGTCTACAGCGTGTTTGTCTTCTTCATGCCTGACAGTCTGATAGAGCCTGCCAATAACATTCCGGCCAATCCGATGCAGACGCCAAATCACATTGTTCCGGAATGGTACTTCCTGCCCTTCTATGCGATTCTGCGTTCAGTGCCCAATATGGTCGGCGGCGTGGTGGCAATGGGTTTGTCCGTGATGATGTTTGCCTTCATGCCTTTTCTTGATCGCTCGCGCATTCCCGGCGGCGCACGCTATCGTCCTCTCTATCGGTTGCAGTATTACCTGTTCCTGCTGGATATGCTGGTGCTGGGCTATGTCGGCTATGTGCACCCTACCGATCAGACGATCCTGGTCGGACAAATAGCTACGTTGTGCTACTTCGCTTCATTCTTCTTCGTGCCTTTCATCTCCAAAATGGAGGAGCGCTGGTTGATCAAGCGTGGCTTGCCTGCTGAAGTGGTGACGCTGATGAAGAGTGAGTCGCTTGAGATAGAAAAGCGCAAGTTAAAGCATAGCCGCCACAATGGAGTTAAGTCATGAATGCATTTCTGAAAATAGCCGTGCTCTGCAGCTTCAGTGTTTATGCGTGGAGTTCAGAAGTAAAGCTTGAAAAAGTGACGTTGGAGAACGACGTGCCGGCAATCGAGCGCGGGGCTGAGACCTTGATGAATGCTTGTCACAGTTGCCACGGCATGAAGTACATCAAATACCGTGATCTGCTCACCTTCGGTATGAATAAGCAGAAGGTGGATGGCTGGCGTGCCGATCAGTCGCTGGATGCCCCGCTGTTGGCGCAGATGTCAGAGAATGATGCGATGCTGGCATTTGCCAAAGTGCCGCCTGACCTGAGTCTGATGACGAAGGCGCGTGACGGCGGCGTGAATTATCTGTATTCCTATCTGCTGGGCTATTACACGACCGCTGAAGGCGTGACCGGCAATCACATCTTTCCCGAGACTAAAATGCCTGATCCGCTGGGCATAAGCGGGGCTGCGACGCCTGAGCAGCGCACTGAAATACAGGGCCAGGCGCGCGATATAGTGTCTTTCCTCGCCTGGGCCGCCGATCCGCATGAAGCCGAGCGCATTCGTCTGGGCTACTATGTCATCGCTTATCTGCTGGCGCTGACGACATTGCTCTATTTTGTCAAAAAACAGATATGGTCAAGGTTGAAATAAACTTTTCACGGGGTGCAATATGAAAAAAGAAATTTTGCAGTGTGTCGCCGTTGTCTGGGTGCTGTTGTTTTCCGCAACGGCCCATTCTGAGCCAAAGCAGACTGAGGTCAGTTACAAAAAGGATGTTGCGCCTGTCATCCATGATTATTGTCTCAATTGTCATGAACCCGGTGGCAAGGGTTTTGAGAAAAGCGGTCTGGATATGCGCACCTATTCGAGCCTGATGAAAGGGACAAAGTTTGGTTCAGTCATCAAACCCGGCGACAGCTTTACCAGCATCCTGATTCAGGTGATCGATGGTCGCGTCCATGATTCGATCAAGATGCCCTATGGGATGGCCGGCGGGCTCTCTAAAGATAAAATCGGCGTGCTGAAAAAATGGGTTGTTCAAGGCGCCAAGGACAATTAAGACACCCCTTAATGGCCAGGCTTGCGGCGCAGCTGGTCCAGTGAAATGCTCATGCTGCGGGGCATTTCCTTCAGGGCCACATTGGCTGATGCGATTAACGTGCGTTGATCTGTCAGCAATGGCTTAAAAACGGCTGCAATATCATCCAGCAGTTTTTCGGGTTGTTGTGCGAAACGCTGCAAAAAATCGCTGCGGCGAGGATGATGCCTGGTCCACTGCCAGGCCAGGAAATTTTCGTTATTCTTGAACCCCGCATCCATCAGCAGCTTTCTGAGTGTGGCTACAGCGGGCAGTGCCAGCTGTTCAGGCGCAGGGGCTGCTTGCCACATCAGGCCAAAGAATATCCGCCAGGTGCCGCCTAAGTTTTGCTGTTCCAGCATCGGAAACAGGCTAATCGTTTGCGCCTCGCGTAATTTGCATTGCAAACCAACCAGTACACCGGCAGCGTTACGATCCTCAGTGACTTGCGTTTGCCATTCGGTATCGTTCAGGGCGATATTCAGGCGTTGCTGCAACTCATTCCAGAAGCGCGAATTCATTTGTTCGCGAATGTCATCCATCTGCTCGGCGACCGCTAAGCCCAGAGGCAGGTTTTCCGTTTTTGCAAAAAATTGTAGTACAGCTAATTCTTCAGTCATTGCTAATAAGTCCGATTAAATTAGATTGGTAAAGTATATAAGCAATTCATGTAATTGCGTGTGCCATAAGTCTTTTTTCTGCAGGTCTTAAGTGGCGTCGATTTTCAGTGTTGACTTTGATTTTTAAACCAGACATGATTCATCCGTGTTCGGGATGACTTGGTTTTGCAGTGATAAAAAACTAAAGCAGATAATAATCAGTATCGCGACGCATCGCACCAAAAATAATCCGATTTGACTGTTCGTTCATGCTGGCAATAGCCGGCATGGGATCATTTGTTCGCTGGGGGAGTCTTACGATGTATCGTTTCTTACGTTTACCTGTCTTACTGGTAGGTTTTTTTATGGCTGCGAGCAGTTATGCCGCCAGTAATTCACAACCTGCGTTAACGACCGAGGACGCATTGGGTCCGCAAGTTGTGCAGCCTATCGAGTTTCCTCACAATCGCCATGCAGGTCTTCATGATGCCAGCGACCCCACCAAGGGCGGTATGGAGATCAACTGCCAGTATTGCCATACCTACGCCAGACGCAGTGCGGTAGCCGGGATTCCGCCGCTGCAAAAATGTATCGGTTGCCACCAGAATATCGAGTCTGTCCGCAACAAGTCACGTATCGTCGAATTGTTCAAGTACTGGGATGCCAAGAAGGCCGTGCCATGGAAGAAAGTCCATGATCTGCCTGATTTCGTGCGTTTCAATCATGAACGTCACATCAAGCGCTTTATCGAGCAGCAAGATCGTCCGGTTCAGGAAGCATGTGGCTATTGTCACGGCGATGTGAAGGAAATGACGGTTGCGCGTCGTCAAAAACCATTGGCGATGGGCTGGTGTGCAAGCTGTCATGAGAAGGATCACCCGGTCGTGGCAGAAGGCGGTACGCCGATAGCCGGTCAGGCTTATTGGTACAGCTTCCAGAAGCCGGCGGCGGCTCAGGATGCCAACACCAAGGCTCGCGGTCCCAATGATTGCTGGCAGTGCCACAAGTAGGCCGCCATGAAAATTCAAGAATTTACCAGAGAGGCTGTGATGATAGACAGTGGTTCCGTAAAGCAATTGGCCGGGCACCCGTTTGATCGGCGTGATTTTCTGAAAGTGTTGGGCTGGAGCGGCGCTGCAGTTGCGCTCTCAGGTTGCGGCAATACTTCCATCGAAGACGGCAAGGAGACTGTGGTTTCCTATGTTGAAGCAAATGACTACATGGTTCCCGGCATCGGGGTTTATTACAACTCGACTTGCGCGCAATGCGATGCGGGTTGCAGTATCAACGGCCGGGTGCGTGAAGGTCGCGTACTGAAGCTCGAAGGCAATCCTGATTCGGCTATCAATAAAGGCAAGTTATGCGGCCTGGGTCAGGCGGGTGTGCAGCATCATTACAACCCGGACCGTGTGCGTGAACCGCTGTTGCGCAATGGCAACAAGGGTGAAACCATCAGCTGGGATAAAGCCTATGCGCTGATCGCTGAAAAGCTTTCCGGCGTGAAGGGTGAAGAAATCGCCTTCCTGTCCGGCGGTGTGAGCGGGCATCTCAAGGCCTTGCTGGGCAATTACCTGGATAGCCTCGGTACTAAAAATCACTTCGTGTATGAAGCCGTCGCACCTGGCGTGGTGCGTGCAGCTAACGTGAAGGCTTACGGCGTGGAAATGCCGCGTTACCGCTTTGATAAAGCACAGGTGGTGTTGTCGTTCGGTGCAGATTTTCTGGGTAGCTGGGTATCTCCGGTGCATTTCTCGCAACAGTATGCTCAGTTCCGCAAGGGTGTGAATGGTCAGCGCGGCGTGTTGGTTCAGGTTGAGTCAAAAATGACCCTGACGGGCGCGAATGCCGATCGTTGGCTGGCAGTCAAACCAGGCACCGAAGGTGTTTTGGCGCTGGGTATCATCAATGCGCTGGGTATTGCAACCGGCGAAGTGGCTGAACTGGTTAAGGGTTATGATCGTGCCCGCGTCAGTAGTGAGACGGGTGTGGCGCCGGGTCAGATTGACAAGATCGCCGCGCTGTTGAAGCTGCGTAGTCCCAGTCTGGTGTTGGCGGGCAGTGCTGCAGAAGGTTATGCGCACGGTTCACAAAATGCCGCTGCAATCCACTTGCTCAATCAGGTATTGGGCAACGTAGGCAAGACGGTTGAAGCCCCCGTTTCAGTACCGTTCCCGCAAATGGCGCCTGCCAAGGGAAATACCGCTGCACTGAAGACCTTGAACGATGGTCTGGCTGCCGGCAAGTACAAGGTGCTGTTCAATTTTGCAGCTAATCCGGTCTTTACAGCGCCGGGTGCGTTCAAGTTCAAGGACAATCTGGCAAAGGCCGGTTTCAAGGTTGCCTTCGCGCACTACCTGGACGAAACCGCATTGCAGGCTGATCTGGTGTTGCCGCTGGATTCTGCAATGGAAGACTGGGGCACGCAAGTGCCTGAATACATGACGGAAGGTGCGCAAATCAACATTCAGCAGCCGCTGATGGAAAGATTGCACGCCAATACCCGTGGTATGGGCGATATCGTGCTGACGCTGATCAAGCAGCGCCGTGCCGATGAATACAAAGCCTTTGAAGACTACTACGCTTACCTGCGCGGCGCCATGTTGCAAAACAAGGGTGCATTGGGCGGCGGAGGTGTCGATGACGATACGTTCTGGAACGAAACACTGACCCAAGGTATCGTCAAGCTGGCAGGTTCGACTGGCACGCTGACAGCTCATGCAGCTGCTGCCGGCTTGACTCTGCCTGCACCGGCGGCATCAGATGAGCAGTATCCGCTGCATCTGATTCCCGGCGTGACAGCCAGTCTGCGCGACGGGCGTCATACCAATCAGCCCTGGTTGCAGGAGTCTCCTGATCCATTGACCACCATCGTGTGGGATTCATGGGTCGAGGTTCATCCCAAGAAGGCGACTGAGCTGGGCATCGTCGAAGGCGATATCGTTGAAGTCACGTCCAAAACGGGTTCCGTCAAGGCGCAGGTTTATCTGTTCCCGGGCATCCACCCTGAAGCCATTTCCATCCCCGTCGGGCGTGGTCATGACGCGATGGGACGTTATGCCAAGGGGTACGGTGTGAATCCGTTCCAGATTATGGATGCAGTGTTTGATGCGGCAACCGGTGAATTGGCAATGCATGAGACGCGTGTCAATATCAAAAAGACCGGTCAGCGCGTACTGGTAGTCAAGGATGAGGGATCAGCGGGTGCGCTGCAAATGGGCAGAAAGATAGCCGCGCGCGTGTCCACCGATCAAGTTGATTTGTCGAAGGAGGTCTGAGTTATGTCGGTAAGCAATTTATTAGAGAACTGGTCGCAAGTCAGACATGAGCATCCGGTTAATGACAAGCCACATGACCCATATAAGTGGGCGATGGCCATCGACCTGGATGCTTGTACCGGTTGCAATGCGTGCAGCGTGGCTTGCTATGCGGAAAACAATATTCCGGTGGTGGGTAAAGAACGTTTTCAGCACGGTCAGCAGATGCACTGGTTGCGCGTCGAACGTTACTGGGAAGAAGACAGCCGCGAGTTTCCGGACCAGGGCTTCCAGTTTCTGCCGATGATGTGTCAGCAATGCGAAGCGGCGCCGTGTGAGACTGTCTGCCCGGTCGCAGCGACCAACCACACTGCAGACGGTTTAAATTCACAGATTTACAACCGTTGTATCGGTTCGCGTTACTGTTCTGCCAACTGTCCGTTCAAGGTGCGTTACTTCAACTGGTACGACTATCCGACCGACGAAATGGTCTGGCCGGCCGAGATGACTCAGCAAATGAATCCGGATGTCTCCGTACGCAGCAAAGGCGTGATGGAAAAATGCACGTTCTGCGTGCAACGTCTGTCCGCCGCCAAGGTGGTCGCCAAGGGTGAAGGCCGCATCGTGCGCGAAGGCGAAGTGCAGACGGCTTGCCAACAATCTTGTCCTACCGGTGCGATTTCCTTCGGTAACCTTGTGAATCCTGAATCACGCGTGCATAAGCAATGGGCGGCGCAACAGGTCGTGCTGGATGCGGATAAGCAGGCCAAGGATGAAAAAGAAGAGGGGCCAGGCTTGCGCGGTTACCGCATTTTGGAAGAATTGCGTGCCTATCCTTCAGTGATGTATCTGGAGCGTGTGCGCGAAAGCGCTGTTTAGTCGGTTCGGCTAAGAACTACTTTAAGGAATGACAATGAAAGATATCCGCGAAGACATCGCCTGGGCAAAGATTAACGTAGACGTGATGAAGAGTCTGGAAAACCCGCGCAAGCTTTATTGGGTGATCCTGTTTTTTGCACTGATGGCGTTCGGCTTCGGTGTAGGTTGTGAAATTTATCAGTACCAGACCGGCATGGGCGTTGAAAACGTCAATAATCCACAAGTATGGGGGCTGTATATCGCCACCTTCATTTTCTGGATCGGTATGAGCCACTCAGGTACGTTACTGTCAGCGATTTTGCATCTGATGCACGCTGACTGGCGCAAACCGATCTATCGTTTCGCCGAAGCGATGACCACGTTCTCACTGATGACCGCCGGCCTGTTCGTGATGGTGCACATCGGACGTTTATGGCAGTTTTATTACTCGCTGCCTTATCCTAACGACCGTGGTATCTGGCCTAACTTCCAGTCGCCGCTGTTGTGGGACGCGATGGCTATTTTCACGTACCTGAGCTCATCGGTTCTGTTCCTGTTTGTCGGGATGATTCCGGATCTGGCGATTGCCCGTGACACGATGGCTGCGGGCTGGCGCAAGAAGCTGTATACCCTGCTGGCTCTGGGTTGGGAAGGCACAGACCGTCAATGGCGCAACTTCCGCGTCACTTACCTGACGATCGCCTGTTTCCTGATTCCGCTGGCCGTATCGGTGCACTCGATCGTCGCATCTGACTTCGCGATGTCGCAACAGCCCGGCTGGCACGTGACCTCGTTCCCGCCGTATTTTGTGGCAGGCGCGTTGTATTCGGGTTGTGCTGCGATCATCACGCTGTTCATCATCTTGCGTTACGTGTTCAGGTTTGAGGCTTATATGACCAAGCCTATCCTGAAAAAGATCGTGCGCCTGACTTTTGCAATCGCCATGGTGTGGACTTACCTGAATGCGGTTGAATTCGCATCGGTGTGGTACAGCCATGACGAGGTATCAAAAGACGTATTGATCCAGAAGATGACCGGAACTTATGCGCCGTTCTGGTGGGGTATGATTTTCTGTGGTTCGGTGGTGCCATTGGTATTCGCATTCAAGCGCTTCCAGACCAATATTCCGGTGCTGTTTGCGGTATCGCTGCTGTTGAACCTGGGTATGTGGCTGGAACGCTGGATGATCGTCGCACCGACCTTCTCGCATGGTTACTATCCATGGACCTGGGATCACGAACAATGGCCGAGCCTGGTCGCTTGGGGGCTGGTGTTTGCGAGCTTCGGCTGGTTTACTTTGCTGTTCATGATTTTCTGCAAGGTGTTCCCGTCCGTGTCTATGTATGAAGTGAAGGAAATGGTCTATCACCGTACTCTGCATCTGAAGAAGAGTGAAACTGCTGAACAGGGAGCGCACTAATCATGAGTAAACGTCATTTACTTGCGTTGTATGGCAACTTTGAAGAAGCTGAAGCGGTCGTCAGGGAATTGCGCAGCGCGACGATCCAAGGCTTCGATGTCAATGATGACATGATCGTCAAGTCGCCGATCGAGCATCCGCAAGTTGAAGCATTTCTGGGTGACAAGCCGGTGTATGTGCAGTGGTTCACGCTGTTTGGTGCGCTGATGGGCGGTCTGTTCGGTTTTTTCCTGATCTCGGGCGCACAGGCCAACTTCTACATGCAGATGAAAGGCGGCAAGCCGATTGTGCCGTTCCCGCCTAACTTCGTATTGACCTACGAAATGTTCATTCTGGGCGGTGTGTTCATCACGATTCTGGGCTTTTTGATTTGTGCCGGTTTGCCTGCTAAACGCTCGCCGTTGTATAGCGCCAAGGTTTCGGTTGATAACATCGCGATTCTGGTTAAGGCTGAAGAAGCGGCCATCAGCGTATTAAAGGCGATTTTCACCAAGCACAAGGCATTGGAAATTCAGGAAGAGGCAGGGAAATGAAAAAGTTATCCTTAGCAGTTGCGTTGATGTTCGCGCCCACACTGGCGCAGGCATGGCCATGGTCGCAAGACATGGCCAATCAGGTCAGTATCAAACCTCAGGAAAGCGTTGATCCGGCTAATCCGGGCATGGCTCTGTTTCCAAAACGTTCGCAACCGGTAGCGGGTACGACGGTCATAGTCAAGGATATGGAAGCGGCCAAGAAAATGGCTAATCCGGTTGCTGCTGATGAAAAATCGGTTGCAACGGGTCGCCGCCTGTTTGAAATCTACTGCACCCCTTGCCATGGCAAGTCGGGTGCCGGTGATGGCTTTGTAGGTGAACGGCTGTCGTTGAAGCCCTGGGATTTGACCTCGGGTAGTCAAATGCATCCCTGGAATACCAAGGATTATCCGGATGGTTATATTTTCGGCTATATGTCGCTGGGCGGCGCTGTGATGCCTGGCTATGCGAATGACCTTTCAGCAACGGAGCGCTGGCACGTAGTTAACTACATCCGCAAAACGCTGCAAAAGGCTCCGGCTGTAACAGCTGCGGCTCAGTCGAAATAGGAGGCTATAAAATGTTGGCATACAGTAATTGGGCTGTCTTGACGGTTAGTTTTGTGGTGGTGCTGTCGCTGGCTTTGAGTGGCGTGGCATTGTGTTCGGTGTTGCATCTGGTGGGAGCCCAGTGGCGCTTCAATGTACGCCATCTGGCGGTATCGTTGTACGCGCTGTTTCCACTTGCCTTCGTGCTGCTGGTCGTGCTGCTGGCAGGCGGTTCGCATACCTTTCCCTGGTGGGAATTGCCGGTAGGTGCTGAAGCGCATATGCCCGGCTGGTATCAGCCTCACTGGTTGATGACGCGTGAAGTTGTCGGCATCATGTTCATGATGGCTTTGTACTGGGTGTTCATCCAGCGTCAGGCGTTAAGTGAAAATAGTCCTGAAGATGCAAAGCGTTTCCATAACATAGCTACCTGGATCCCGTTCTTTTTCGTGCTGTACAGCACCATGGTTGCATGGGATTTTGAAATGACGCTGGTTCCACATTGGCACAGTGCTATTTACGGACTACAGCAATTTGTCAGCAACTTCGGCATGTTCCTGGCCTTTCTGGTGGTCTGGATCTATGCATTGAACACCAGCGGAAAGCTGGTAACGCCTGTTCCTGACAAGATTTACAACTACCTGGCGCAAATGATGTTGTCATTTACGTTGTTGTGGATATACACGTTTGACGCTCAGTATCTGACCATCTGGTATGGCAATCTTCCTGATGAAACAGACCGCTTGTTTGCGATGCAGGACGGCGATTACACATTCATCTGGTGGTCCATGATCGTGCTGAAGTTCGTTGTACCTTTTGTCGCTTTCTGCTTCCCTGGCCCCCGTCATAATGTTAGTGCTATCAATGCAGTGGCTATCTGTATTATCATTGGCACGCTTTTCGAACGTTATGTTTGGATTGGTGGCGTAACTGGCACGGGTAATTATCCGTTCGTAGCAAGTATCGTGGTTGGCGGTACGGTCGCTTTGATAGGATATTTCCTGGTTCGTGCCTATATGCAAAACACACGTTTAATTAAGGGGTAATTGAGTAATGATGAGATTGTATTCGGGGACAGTTTGCCCCTACAGCCATCGATGCCGAATAGTTTTATTTGAAAAAGGTATGGATTTCGAAGTAATCGACGTTGATCTGATGGATAAGTCGGAAGACCTCGCTGCTATTAGTCCGGGTGGTAAAGTGCCTGTTCTTGTTGAACGTGAGCTGGTTTTGACCGAGGCTAACATCATCAACGAATATATTGATGAACGCTTCCCGCATCCGCAATTGATGCCGGCAGACCCTGTCATGCGAGGTCGTGCGCGTTTGTTCCTGCATCGTTTTGAGCAGGAACTCTATAGCAATGTGAACATTATCATGCAAGGCGGCAAGACGGCTGATAAGGCACGTGCCAGCATTCGCGATAATCTGACACAGCTCGCACAAATTCTGACCAAGCAAAAATATCTGCTGGGTAATGACTTTTCGATGCTGGATGTGGCGGTTGCACCGTTGCTGTGGCGCCTTGATCACTACGGTATTCAGCTGGGCAAGGATGCAGCGCCGATGTTGAAATACTCCGAGCGCTTGTTTTCTCGTCAGGGTTTCATCGATTCACTGACCCCTGCAGAAAGAGCAATGCGCAAGTGAGCGATCTGTCCACACGTCCGTATCTTATACGCGCCATTTACGAATGGTGCGTGGACAGTGGCCTGACCCCCTACCTGGCTGTTCGTGTCAACGAGCAGACCGAGGTGCCGGCAGCCTACGTCAAGGATGGTGAGATCGTGCTGAACCTGAGTGCAGGTGCTGTTCGCAACCTGGAATTGGGTAACGAATGGATCACCTGTAGCGGACGTTTTGGTGGTGCTTCATTTGATCTGATTGTGCCGGTTGCGGCTGTCATCGGTATCTTCGCCAAGGAAACAGGGCAGGGGCTGGTGTTCCAGGGTGCTGGCTCCGATTCTCCTCCGCCTGCAGCCGGTGAGTCGGATATCAAATCAGCACCACGCAAGCCACAGTTGACTATCGTCAAGTAATCATCTTCGCGTCAAGGCAATAAAAAACCGCACATAGTGCGGTTTTTTATTGCCTGATATTAATGCTCAAGCTGCAGACAAGGCGGCGTGCATTTTGCTCATGGCTTTTTGTTCAATCTGACGAATGCGCTCTGCCGACACGTTAAATTCAGTTGCCAGATCGTGCAGCGTGGCCGCGTGGTCCTCGTTGAGCCAGCGTGCTTCAACGATGCGACGGCTGCGCTCATCCAGGCTGGACAACGCCTTCGCCAGGCCTGCTGTGCGTAGCGTATCGCGCTGGGCTGTTTCCAGGATGTTGGAAGGCTCGTGATCGTCGCTGTCAGCCAGATACTGGATAGGCGTATAGCTTTCATCGTCGTCGCTGCCCTGAGGATCAAGCGCGAGTTCATGCCCTGCAAATCTCGCCTCCATTTCCACAACATCGTGTTCGCTGACATTGAGTTGCTGTGCGATCTCACTTACCTGCTGGGGTTTTAGCGACTCCAGTCCCCGCTTCAGGCTGCGCAAATTGAAGAATAACTTGCGTTGGGCCTTGGTGGTGGCGATTTTTACCAGGCGCCAAGTGCGCACCACAAATTCGTTGATTTCGGCTCGTATCCAGTGCAAGGCGAAGGACACCAGACGTACCCCGAAATCCGGGTCGTAATGTTTCACGGCCTTCATCAAACCGATGTTGCCTTCTTGTATCAGATCTGCCTGGGGCAAGCCGTATCCCGCGTAGCCACGCGCCACGCTGACGACCACTCGCAGGTGCGATAACACCAGTTGACGTGCTGCATCCAGATCGTTTTCGTTGCGGAAACGGGTGGCCAGATTAAACTCTTCTTCCTGGGACAGCAGGGCGTAGCGTCTGACCAGATGGATGTAGCTATCCAGGCTGCCAACGGCAGAGGGCATGGGTAAGCTGTTTGCAATATTCATAGGGATTTGCTCCTAAAAAATTTAGTACATGCAGCCTGAGAGTTTGCGGATGAAAAAGGGTTCATCAAAGATAGAGAAAGGCAAAGATTTCCTACAGGTACTGATTGCGCCGTGCACCGTTTTCAGTCCTTGGATGTGCGGCGAGTAAACCTTGTCAAATCAAGGCTGTTTGTCTGATATTTCGCATTCAGTGTTCATCGCTTTTCCGGCTGCCCATCCGGCAATTGCAATGCCAAGAATGACGCATACCATGCCCATTTCCTTGCTCAGGAAGAAACCGCCAATAAGCCACAGCGCCGCTGCGACAATGAAGGGTAATACAAGTATCTTGCAATTCGAATTGTCCAATAACTTTACCATTAACTTCTCCCTTTTATATATTACGTGTCTGGACGCCATTTCATGCGTGAACTTGTCATTGTTCTGAAAAAATATCTGCGTGTCAACTAACTTTCATGCGTAGCCCTTTTGAGGCGTAATTTAACGCGGCTCGATCTGCGACAAGTGGCGCGCGACAGACAGCCATGCGCCCAGCCAGCCGAGATAGATGGAGAACAGTATCAGCGACAGGCTATCGCCCAAGGGCAGCGGTTGCAGGGAGAAATCGCTGGCGTAAAGCTGCGACAGCGCGGCCAATGGTTGTCTGAGCAGCAGCAGGCTCAGGGTGATGATCAGCCACGCAGTAATGCCGCCCAGCAAGCCCTGTAACGCACCGAAATACAGAAAAGGGCGACGTATGAATGCATTCGTCGCACCGATCAGTTTGGCAACCTGGATTTCGTCGCGCTGGGTGAGGATTTGCAGGCGTATCGTGTTGAATGTGATCGCAATCAAAGCCAGGCTCAGCAGGCTGGCGAGTACCAGCACGGCGATGCGTGCGAAATCGAGTATGGCTTCCAGCTTGTAAGCCCATGCCGAATCCAGCTGTGCCAGCTCAACTTTTGGTATCTGCTGTAGTTCGTTGCGCAATGCTTCAAGTGATTTTGCGTTATTTGTTTTTGGCGTAATCACAAACGCATCCGGCAATGGATTGCTCTGCAATCCGGCAATGACATCATCCAGGCCCGTGCCTTGCCCAAGCGTATTGAGCGCTTCGGTGCGTGAAATGAATTCAATATTTTTAATTTCAGGCTGCTGTGTCAGCTGTTTGCGCAGCTGCGCGATGTCATCCGGCATGGCATCCATCGCCAGGAACAGGCTGATTTGCGGCAGGCCGGATAGCTGTGCAACCAGGCCCTGCGCATTTTGCAGCAGCACGTACATGCCGGCTGGCAGGCTGAGTGATATGCCTATCACCAGAATGTTGAGAAAGCCTGCCAGCGGGGATGTAAACATGCGATGCAATGCGGCGCGCACAACGCCTGTGTGTCGTGTGAGCGCGCTCATAGACATGTTCCTTCGACATCGTGCACAGGCCTGGTTGAGTCTTCCTGTCCTGAGCCTGCCGAACGGGTTTGAATCTCGCCTTGTTTGAGTTCAATCACGCGTACTTGTGTGTTGCGCAGCACGCCGGCATCGTGGGTCGAAATCAGCAACGTGACGCCGACCTGATGGAATGACTCGAATATAGCCATGATTTCTTCTGCATATTCCGCATCGAGATTGCCGGTAGGTTCATCGGCCAGCAGGATGGACGGGCGGTTGACGATCGCGCGCGCGATGCACAGTCGCTGTTGTTCGCCGCCGGATAATGCGATCGGGTTGGCTTTTTCGCGATTGAGCAGTCCGACTTTGTCGAGAGCTGCGCGCACGCGTTTGCCGCTTTCTTTATGCTCGAACCCGCAAATTTGCAGCGGCAGTTGCACGTTGTCGAACACGTTGCGATCGAACTAAAGCTTGTGATCCTGAAAATTGATGCCAAGGTTGCGGCGCAGGTAGGGGAGGGCAGCGCTCTTGAGTGCGCTGACATTCTGATTGTTGACCAGCACCGAGCCTGAGTTGGGGCGTTCGATTGCCGCGATCAGCTTGAGCAAAGTGCTCTTGCCTGCACCTGAATGTCCGGTCAGGAATGCCATTTCACCCTTATTCAGTTCAAATGAGACATTTTTCAATACATCGAAGCCGCCGGGATAACGTTTGCTGACCTGATTGAAGGTGATCATGCGGACAGTCCCAGCAAGGCGTCGATAAATTCTTCCGCGACGAACGGACGCAGGTCATCCAGTCCCTCGCCCACGCCGATGAAGCGTACCGGTATCGGATGGGCGCGGGCAATGGCGGCGATCACACCACCCTTGGCTGTGCCATCCAGTTTAGTCAAAATAAGGCCCGTCACACTCAGCGCCTGATCGAATGCTTTCACCTGGCTCAACGCGTTCTGTCCGGTGTTGGCATCAAGTACCAGCAACACCTCATGCGGCGCATCGGGTAATACCTTGGCGATGACGCGCTTCACTTTTTTGATTTCTTCCATCAGGTGAGCCTGTGTGGTCAGGCGGCCTGCCGTATCGGCCAGCACCACATCGATCTTGCGTGCTTTTGCTGCCTGCACCGCATCGTAGATTACGGCGGCGGCGTCTCCGCTTTGTTGCGCGATCACCGTGACGTTGTTGCGTTCGCCCCAGGTCATCAGTTGTTCGCGCGCAGCCGCACGGAAGGTATCACCCGCCGCGAGCAGCACAGACAGTCCCTGCGACTGCAGATATTTCGCCAGCTTGCCGATGGATGTGGTCTTGCCGGCGCCATTCACGCCGACCATCATGATGACGAAGGGTTTGTGGGTTTCAGCCTGCAGCGGGATTGCCAGCGGTTTGAGCAGTTTGAGCAGACAGTGCGCCAGACCCGCTTTGAGCTCTGCGGCTTCAACAAGCTTATGTTCCCTGACATGGCGACGCAGGTCGGCCAGCAGTGCACTGGTGGCATCCATGCCGACATCCGCCGTGATCAGGATGGTTTCCAGTTCTTCATAGAGATCGTCGTCGATCTTTCCGCCACGGCCGAACAGATCGGTCAGCTGGTTGCCGGTGCGCGACAAGCCGGATTTGAGGCGCTCGACCCAGCTGCGTTTTTCGACGACGGTGTCGGCTATTTTTTCAGGCGTATTCTTTTTTAGAAAACTAAACATTTGGGATGCGTTCCGGTGGCAAGAGTTGGGGCATAATACGCACGGCCACTTCATGTGGCCATCTTTGTTATTTTATGCCGATTAGGCGTTCTGAGGTTAGGGATTATGCGGAATTTTCTGTTTTGCGTTGCACTGTTGACGGGCGGCTTGCAGCACGTGGCCTCGGCAGAGGTGTTCGAGCATACGCTGGCGAACGGGCTGCGTGTCATCGTCAAGGAAGATCACCGTGCCCCGGTGCTGGTGCAGCAGATCTGGTACAAGGCAGGCAGCATGGATGAGCACACCGGCAAGACGGGTGTCGCACATGTGCTGGAACACCTGATGTTCAAGGGAACCCGCAGCGTGCCGGCAGGCGAATTCTCACGGCGTATCGCGGCGGCGGGCGGGCGGGAGAACGCATTTACCAGCAACGATTACACCGCTTATTTTCAGCAGTTGCACAAATCCAGATTGCCGCTGGCGATGAAGCTGGAATCCGACCGGATGCACGGGTTGAATTTAACGGCTGCCGAATTTTCCAAAGAGATCAAAGTGGTGATGGAAGAGCGCCGCATGCGTACCGACGATGAGCCGCACGCGCTGTTGCAGGAGAAGATGATGGCGGCGGTGTACCTTGAGCACCCCTACCAGCATCCGGTGATCGGCTGGATGAGCGATCTGGAACAGATGAATGTGAATGATGCCCGTGCGTGGTATCAACATTGGTATGCACCCAACAACGCGACGCTGGTCATCGCAGGGGATGTCAAGGCAAGTGAAGTGTTTGCCTTGGCGCAACGCTACTACGGCGGGATCCCAAGGCAGGTGCAGCCTGTGCGCCGCAACTTTACCGAACCCGTACAGATCGGCATCAAACGCATCGTGGTGAAAGCGCCCGCCGAATTGCCGCTGCTGGTGATGAGTTTCCATGCGCCCAATATCGTAGATCCGCAGCAGGACTGGCAGCCATATGCGCTGGAGATGCTGGCCGGTGTGTTGAGCGGCAATGACTCGGCCCGTTTAAATAAGCATCTGGTGCGCGAGCAGCAGGTGGCAAGCAGCGTGGGTGCAGGTTACGATTCGGCCTCGCGCGGCCCCGGTCTGTTTACGCTGGAAGCGACACCCAGTGAAGGAAAAACAGTGGGTGAGGTGGAAGCCGCATTGCGTGGCGAAATTGCGCAGCTGGTCAAAGACGGCGTGAGTGCGGAAGAGTTGAAGCGCGTCAAGGCACAGGTATTGGCCGGTGAAGTGTACAAGCTCGACTCGGTGTTCTACCAGGCGATGCAGATCGGCCAGATGGAGTCCATCGGGCTGGGTTATAAGGCAATCCCTGTGATGCTGGAAAAATTGCAGGCGGTGACGGCCGAGCAGGTGGTCCAGGTCGCAGAAGCATTTTTGCTGGATGACAATCTGACCGTTGCGGTGCTCGATCCGCAACCGTTGTCGGGTAAGCCGAAACACAAAGGAGCGGATCATGTTCGTTAATAAACTGTTGTGTACGCTCGCGCTGTGCTGCACCGCCGGCATCGCCGTCGCCACACCCAATATCCAGCATTGGCAGAGTGCCAGTGGCGCGCAGGTGTTGTTTGTGGAAGATCACGATATTCCAATGCTGGACGTGGCGGTGAGCTTGCCGGCAGGCAGTCGTTTTGACACGAGCGATAAGGGGGGGGTGGCGGGCCTCACGCAGGGTTTGCTCGACCTGGGGGCGGAAGGCTTAAGCGAGGATGCAATTGCCACTGGCATGGCGGATATAGGCGCGCAACTTGCGGGCGGCCTCGATCAGGACAGGGCGAGTCTGTCCTTGCGTACGCTGAGCCATGCGGCAGAGCGCGAGCAGGCTCTCTCCATTATGGCGCGCGTACTGCAACACCCGGTGTTTCCGGAAGCGATTCTTGCGCGGGAAAAAACGCGCCTGATTGCTGCCTTGAAAGAAGCCGAGACCCGTCCGGAGTCCATCGCCGGTCGTGCGTTTCAGCGTGCCGTGTATGGCACGCACCCCTATGCATTGCAGGTTTCCGGTGAAGTCGCCAGTGTGGAAAAGATAGGCGTTCAGGATCTGAACGATTTTTATCGTGCGCACTACAATGCCAATCGTGCCGTGGTTGCCATCATGGGCGATGTGACGCGAGTCCAGGCCGAAGCGATAGCCCAGCAACTCACAGGAGAGCTGCCGGCATCTTCCGAACCTGTTGTTTTGCAAGAGGTTGCGATGCACATCCCGGCTTCCGAGCTGCGCATAGCTCATCCTGCCAGTCAGAGCCATATTCTGATCGGCGCGCCTGGCATGTCGCGCAGCGATCCGGATTACTTCCCGCTGTATGTCGGTAATTACATCCTGGGCGGTGGCGGCTTCGTGTCGCGGCTGATGAATGAGGTGCGCGAGAAGCGGGGACTGGCCTACAGCGTGTATAGCTACTTCATGCCGCTCAAACAACCGGGTGTTTTCCAGATTGGCCTGCAAACCAAGAAGGAACAGGCCGATGAGGCGTTGATGCTGGTGCGCAAAACGCTGGCGGAATTTGTCGCACACGGCCCGACCGGGAAAGAGCTGATCGCTGCCAAGCAGAATATCGTCGGCGGATTTGCCTTGCGTATCGACAGCAACCGCAAAATCCTGGATTACCTCTCCATTATCGGTTTCTATGATCTGCCGCTGAGCTATCTGGACGATTTTACAGGTCGTGTCGAGCGCGTCACGGCCCTGCAAATTCGCGATGCATTTGCCCGCCACATCCATCCAGAGGCAATGGCCACCGTGATCGTCGGTGCGCCTCAAATTGAACCAAAATCTGCAGGAGTTGAAAATAAATAAGCTCAGAATAGGTGGCGGCGAACTGCGCAGCCGCATCATCACTTTTCCGGATGCAGAAGGGCTGCGACCGACACCGGACAGGATACGCGAGACCTTGTTCAACTGGCTGGGACAAACGTTGTACGGGCGGAACTGTCTGGATATGTTCTCGGGCAGCGGTGCGTTAGGCATTGAAGCCGCGTCCCGTGGTGCCGAGCACGTGGTAATGGTGGAAAAAAACCCGGTGGTTTTTCGTGCTTTGCGGGATAACGTTAGAAAATTAGCATGTTCTAATATTTCCCTGCGCCATCAGGATGGGCTAGAATTCATATCCCGCGATGTAAAGCGCTATGACGTGATCTTTCTCGATCCGCCATTTCAAAGTGATTATTTGCCCAGGTTGCTGGAAATGTTGCCGCAACACCTGTCTGACAATGGCGTGGTGTATGTGGAATCGGGGGCTGCGATTGAAGTGCCATCGCCCTGGCAGGTCATCAAATCGGGCAAGGCCGGGCAGGTGTGGTATCAACTGTTACAGATTGAATAAATTCATTTTGTGGGATGAAGCGCAAGGAGCCGCGCAGCGAATAACGAAGGCATATCAAAATGATAGACAAGGCATGAGCGAGTACGCGACACCGCGATTCGCCCTCAAAATGGATTTAATATGATTAAAGTTGTATATCCGGGTACGTTTGATCCGATCACCAGCGGCCACGAAGATGTGGTGCGGCGTGCGACGGGATTGTTTTGCGAAGTGATTGTGGCCGTGGCGAAAAGCCGCGCGAATACCTTGTTTACGCTTGATGAGCGGGTGGACATGGCGCGGGAGGTATTCTCAGGCTACGATAACGTGCGCGTAGAAGGTTTTGACGGGCTGCTGATGAGCTTCGTGCAATCGCAGCATTCGCGCGTGGTGTTGCGCGGTTTGCGCGCCGCATCGGATTTTGAATATGAGTTTCAGCTGGCAGGCATGAATCGCAATTTGTACCCTGAAATGGAAACCTTGTTTCTGACGCCAGCCGAACAGTACACCTTCATTTCGGCCACCATGGTGCGAGAAGTAGCGCGCTTTGGCGGGGATGTCGGCAAGTTTGTCTCGCCCACCGTCGCGATCAGGTTGAAGCAAAAAAACCAGGGGTGCCTTTAAAAATCCATAATTTTTAGAGGCCAATATAATTTTAAATAAAGGGGAGAAAAAGCATGGCACTGATTATTACCGATGAATGTATTAACTGCGATGTATGCGAGCCGGAATGCCCGAACGACGCCATTTCGCAAGGAGATACCATTTACGAGATTGACCCGAACAAATGCACCGAGTGCGTAGGCCATTATGATACTCCGCAGTGCGTGGAAGTCTGCCCGGTGGATTGCATCCCTAAAGACCCGGCACATGTGGAAACAAAGGCTCAGTTGCAAGCCAAATATGACAAGCTGATGGCTGCCAAGGGTTAACCCTGCTGTCCAGCCTGAAAAAAAACCGCGCTAGCGCGGTTTTTTCTTTTTCTTTGGTTTGTCGGATGTCTTATCCGTTTTAATGTGTGCGGTGTCACTCGCCGGTTGAATCGGAGCCGGCAATTTGTTGGGCGATTTGATTCTGATCTGCTTGTTCACATTTTTTTCGCCGAACACGACCACGATCGCGCTTTTCGATACATCGAACAGGTCTGCCAGAAAACGTACCATATGCGCGGTCGCACCGCCCATACGCGGCACGGCAGCTACATGAACTTCGAGTTGATGGCCGACGACACGGCCGATCGCATCACGCTTGGAATTGGGGCGGCCGAGGATGTTGAGCACCAGCGTGTCATCCTCCCAGCGGTAAAACGGATTGGATTTTTTATCGTTAAATAATGGCATCAGCGCTTGTTCCAGATACGCTTGATCGGTGCCGCATCAAGGCTTGCATTCATCGCAGGTAAATCATAGAAATCCAGCAGGGTGCGCAACACGTTGTAGTGATCAACGTGCTGGTCGTTTAGGCCTGTCTTTACCATCGGTCCTGCCAGTATTGTGACGACGCGGTTGCCCTCGCTGCCATTATCTTCATCCCAGGTCAGAATCAACAGGCTGTTGTGCCTGAATGCCCAATCTATATACGGTTTTATATGTGTCTTTAGCCATTCATCCGCGTCACCAAAACTGCCGTCATGCATGTCGTTACGCTGATCAGGAATGACGAATGACACGGTCGGCAGCCTGGAAAAATCCTGCGGGAAATCAATGAAGCGCAGGTTTGCCGATGCTGACAGATGTGGCCAGTTTGCTAGCGGATTATGTTTGCGCTGATAGGCGCCGGACATGCAGCTTGTGTCCCCGGCCGCGGGCAGGGATTCGGAATAACTTGCAAAGCTCAAGCCCTTGTCGTTCAAAGCGGTAGCAAGATTGTCGCCGCCGAAATCATGCGGGCAACTATTGCTGCTGAGGCCTTGGGTAGAGCCGGAAAACAACGCCAGATAATTCGGCTGGCTGGGGTGGGTGACACCATAAGATTGCGTGAGCAACATGCCGCGCTTTGCCAGAGCGTGGATGTAGGAATCGCTGTTGCGTTTGTCCATGATCTGCGAGTAGCCGCGATTCTCTTCGATGACCACCACGACATGATCGGGACGCGGCAGTTTCCCGGCATGGGCGGCGGGAGCGAGGGTTAAGGCGAGCAGTAAAGTCAGCAGATAGCGCATAATAGTGCGGAGGTTTATTTTCATACTAATTCAATAAGTTGTATATCTTCGACGCGGATATGGTGTATCAGCCATCCGCGCAGATAGGACAGCACATCGAATTGCGCGACAAACGGGTTGGCATGCAGTTCTTCGTAAAACTCGGCTATCTTTTCTTCGAAAGCATGGTGCTGGTCGAGCTGACGGTAGATTCCTTTATACCCGTAGTGATTCATCATCTGCTCTTCCGCACGGAAATGAACCTTCGCATAGGCATCCAGCGCCTTGATCAACCGGGCCACTTCACGCGCACCGCGTTTATGGACCACCACCTCGTACAGGTCGTTGATCAGATCGAACAAGTAGCGGTGGTGCTCGTCGATGACATCAATGCCTATGCTCATGTCTTCAGTCCAGGGAATCCAGACATTCGCGCGATGTCTGATCGGCGGCAAGGCGAGCACTTGCTTGGGGTCGATGATGGAATCCCGGTAAAGCTCACGGATGCGTAAAATATCCGGCATTGCCGTTTCGAAGGCGCGAATCACGGCGGGATCGAAATGACGGCCTGACTCTGCCATGACCCAGTTAAAGGCTTCTTCAACCGGCCAGGCTTGCTTGTACGGGCGCGCCGACGTCAGTGCATCGAACACGTCTGCCACGGCGCAGATGCGTGCGAGCAGTGGAATCTGCTCTT
>JAUSNM010000078.1 GCA_030645535.1 Gallionella sp.
CCACGCGATGGTGGGTTGTATCCTGGCTCAAAGCTTGTGGTTGCCGGAAGAGATCTGTCTTGCCATCCGCAATCACCACGACCTGGTGGCGCTGGAGTCGCTCGGCTCCAGTCTGCCCATGCAAAGCCGCAGACTTATTGCAACAGCCCAACTCGCGGAGCACATCGAGCAACGAGAGTCCGGCCTGAGCCTGACGCAGGAATGGACCAAGCTGGGATCGGCCTGCCTGAAAATCCTGGAGCTGGACGAGGCACAGCTCGAAGCGTTGTACATCGAGGCTGAGTCTTTCCTGAACGCTGAGGCGTAAACCATAAAAAGCAGTCAGCCACTTATGTGGCTGACTGCTTTTAGTATTTTTTCGTGCCAGTCCGATACTAATATGGTTCAAACCGGGGTTTTTGCCACCGATACCCGAACCCGAAGAAACCCACCTGCCACATCCCGGAGAGTACAAAATCGGCGAGAAAAAAGTAACCGGTGTTATGCTTTCGCCTCATACAGCAAGGCTACCGTTGACAGTATCAACCTTGCCATGAACAATCAACGAATTCTGAGTGACATCCGGCAAACTGCCGGTCGATCTTTTAGCACAGGGCGTGGGGCGCCTGAATGATGAGTGAAAATTTCAAAATCGTAATTGTAGGATCGGGTCCCGGCGGCTTGTCTGCCGCCGCGCGTGCAGCAGAGCATGGCATTTCTCATCTGCTCCTTGAGGCTGCCCCCCATCTGGCCAATACGATATATCACTTTCAGAGGGGCAAGCCCGTGATGGCGGAGCCAGCGGTGCTGCCTTTGCGCAGCTCGATGAGCTTCGCTGCCGGTATTCGTGAGCATATTCTGGAAACATGGCGTGAGGAACTCACTCGCCATCAGGTAAATTATCGTGTCGGCGCCACAGTGACCAATATCTCAGGTCAATCCGGCGCATTCCAGATTAAACTGGCCTCAGGGGAGTCAATAAACGCAGAATTTGTGGTGCTCGCCATCGGTGTGCAGGGGAATATTCGCAAACTGGCCGTACCGGGTGAAGACCTGCCCATGGTGCAGTACCATCTGGATGACCCTGACGCGTTTAGCAATGAAACGATCGTGGTGGTCGGCGGAGGGGACGCCGGCGTGGAAAATTCGCTTGCACTCGCCGGGCAGAATCGCGTGATTCTGATCAACCGCCAGGAAGAATTCAGCAATTGCAAGGAAGCCAATTATGATCAGCTGATGGCAGCGGTGGCTCAGGGCAAAATCGAAACACGGGTCAGCACGCTGACAGAGCGGATTGATGCGTTGGCGCCGGGTAACTTTAATCTGGCCTATGTCGCGCAAACGCCGGAGGGGCATGAGCAGATTGACTGTCATCGCGTCATTGCCCGCCTGGGCGCCAAACCGCCGCGCCAGCTGGTAGAGAGCTTCGGCGTGCGCTTCCCGAACAGCGACTCGACCTCGGTACCGCAGTTGTCCGAGCAGTACGAATCCAACGTGCCGGGCCTGTACATTGTGGGGGCGCTGGCAGGTTATCCGCTCATCAAGCAGGCGATGAATCAGGGTTATGAGGTCATCGAGTATATCCTGGGGAATCCGGTCGAGCCGGCGGATGAGGCTTTGTTAAGGGAAAAATTTGCGGACGTACCCGACATTCACTCGGTGAGCGAGGGTATCGCGCTGCTACGCGTAAACCAGCCGTTGCTGGCTCCGCTCACCACGCTGCAATTGCGTGAATTCATGCTCGACAGTACTGTTCGTGTGCTGCCTCGCGGCGAGGTTATTTTTAACCGGAACGACTATAGCAACAGCTTCTTCTCGATTCTGGAGGGGCGCGTTGCCATTCAAACTGAAGGCCAGAATGGCGAGGAAGCCGTCTTTGGCCTGGAGGCCGGAAATTTCTTCGGGGAAATGGGACTGCTGTCCGGGCGCCGCCGTTCCGGAACGGCAGTCGCAAGCCTCGATTGTGTGCTGGTCGAAACGCCCAGGCGTTCCATGCTCAAGTTGTTGTATTCGGCCGCGGGCGTGCAACGCAAACTGGACGAGGTGTCGCTTAAACGCGTGGTACGCAGCTGTCTGGACACCTCGTTACCTGAGCGCGAGCTCGACTATCTCGTCCATGAGGCCCAGTCCAAACGCTACGCGGTGGGTGACGTACTATTTAACGAGGGCGACAAGGCGGACGGCCTGTATATGATCCGGCGCGGATCCGTCACGGTGTCTCGCATGGTGGCGGGAAAAGAAGTGGTGCTGGCCTACATCTCTGCGGGCAACTATGTCGGAGAAATGGCGCTGGTCTCCAACAAGCCGCGTTCAGCCACGGTGCGCGCGGCCTCCCCGACCGAGGTGGTCTTGCTCGAAGCGGTGCGGGTTGCCGATGTACTGGGGAGAAACACCTCGATGCGCCGCAAGGTTGACAGCCGATATCTGAAACAGGTGCGTTCGGATGAATATGCGCCGTCGAGTGAATCCAGCGAACTGATCAATTTCCTGATGGGTCAGGGCGTGGGTGAAGCCACCGATGTGTTGCTGATTGACTATGCGCGCTGTATTCGTTGCAACAACTGTGAAACATCCTGTGCAGATGCGCATGATGGCACCTCACGACTGGATCGCGAGGCAGGTTCAACCTACGCACAAATTCACGTTCCCACGTCATGCAGACATTGCGAGCACCCACATTGCATGAAGGATTGTCCGCCGGATGCGATTCACCGCTCGGTCAATGGCGAGGTGTTCATCAGCGATAATTGCATAGGCTGCGGCAATTGCCAAACCAATTGTCCTTATGGCGTGATCCAGATGGCTGTCAAGACTGAATACAAAAAACGCAGTGTCTGGCAGGTCATACTCGGTACCGGAAAGCAGGCAAGTGAGGCTGACGAAGCGGAGACCGGCAACCTGCCCAAGAAAGCCGTCAAGTGCGATATGTGCAAAGATATCATCGGCGGGCCCGTCTGTGTGCGTGCTTGTCCGACCGGGGCTGCGTTTCGCATGAGCCCGGAAAATTTCATGGAATATATTAAGTAGTGCAGCACAACCGGAGTTTTGAATGAACAAGATGCAAGGTGCTACATTGCTGAAATACAAGAATTACCGGTATTTCAAAGCAACAAGTCTGCTGATGGCGCTGGCGATTACAGCTTATGTGCTGATCAGGCCTGCCGGTGGTGAATCGTATGGCGGTACGTGGTTAGGCTATGTGCTGGGCATCCTCTCCACGCTGATTATGGTATTTCTGATGTGGTACGGCATTACCAAACGGCGCATCTCCGGGGCGCCGGAGAGGCGTCAGCAGCGCATCAGGACTACACGCAGCGATGAGATGGCGGCACAACTGAAATTTGAACGCAGAAAAACACGCAGAAAAACACGCGGACTTAGCGGCGCGACGCTGCAGGAATGGCTGTCCGCCCATGTTTATCTGGGTGCCTCGCTTATTGTGCTGGTCTCGCTGCATACCGGCTTTCACTTTGGCATGAATGTACACACCCTGGCCTATGTGTTGATGTTGCTGGTCATCACCAGCGGATTTTACGGGCTGAATGTGTACCTGAATTATCCCCGCCTGATTACCCTCAATATGGCTGAAGATACGCTGGATGATCTGCTGCTTAAAATTGCTGAGCTGGATGAACTGGCCTGCACGCGCGCACTGGGTTTGCCGGATGAAGTAAATGCGCTGGTACTGAAGGCGCGTCATGAAACGCGGATAGGCGGTACGCTTTTTCAACAATTGAGCGGCGAGCAGCGCGATTGTCCAACCCGGCATGCCGTACAACAAATGCTACATTTGGGCGAAAAATATAACCAGGATGATCAGCCGAAAATTATGCGCGATCTGTATTCAGCACTATTGCGCAAGGAAAAGCTGGTATTGCGTGCGCGCACCGAGATCATGCTCAAAGCCCGGCTGGAATGCTGGCTGTACCTTCATGCACCGCTTGGCATCGCTTTGCTGGCCGCGCTCACGGCGCACATTGTTTCCATATTTTTCTACTGGTAGCCGGAATGATTTCTTGCTTATTGATTCATGTCTCGCGCAATCCGCAGGGTTTGCCTGTTTGCAAGGATAGCGTCATCGCAGGCGCTACGATCCAGATTGGCCGGGGTGCTGCCTGCAAAATCCATCTGCTCGATCATCGTGTCAGCCTGCTCCATGCGAGTGTCAGGCGATCTGAAGATGGTGTGCTGTACATCGACGGGGAAAGAAATGCCACCCTGAAAATCAACGGTTTCATCGCACAAAGCGCGCCCCTTTTGCCAGGGACCCATGTCGAAATCGGCCCGTATGCGCTGGTTGTTGAACCTGCTGCAAGCGGACATGACCTTATCCTGTCGGTCGAATTGATTCATCCGCTGAATGATCACGATGCAGCGCTAGCCTGCCGGACGGCACCCGTCACCATTGCCGCGCTGGGACTGAGTAAACGTAAGCTGGGCTTCAGTTTGGCGGCCTGCATTCTGTTTTTGTATCTGCTCCTGCCGATGCTGCCGAGCGCGTCAATGGTATTTGACAAATGGCAGGCCGGCCTTCCCGTCACACTGAACGGTTCGTGGAGTCCCGGGCCGTTAGCCGGCGGGCATGCCCTGTTTGAAGCGAAGTGTTCAACCTGTCATCAACGATCCTTTCAGGCTGTTTCTGACGAGGTTTGCACAGGCTGTCATAAACAAGTTGGCAAACACCTGACAAAAGAAGAGTTGCAGGTGAAGACCTTCAAGACGATGCGCTGCACAGATTGTCATATCGATCACAAAGGCAGCGAGCGACTGGTGCTGCATGACTCGTCAAAGTGCGTAACCTGCCACGGTGATATCAAGCGCAAAATCGCCAGCACTGAGCTTGCCAATGTAAATGATTTTGCCGCTGGCCATCCGCCTTTTCATATCACGTTGCGAAACGGACAAGATGTCATCCGTGTTCGCCAGGATGAAAAGGACAAGCTGGTCGAGAAATCGGGGTTGAAATATTCCCATAAAGTTCACCTGGCTAAAGAAGGCGTGTCGAGCCCGCAGGGCGATACTGTCATGCGCTGTCAGGATTGCCATAAAATCAAAGAGTCTGGCCGTCATTTTGAACCGATGACCATGCAGAAGACCTGTCAGCAGTCTGATTGCCATGCACTGGATTATACCGACCCTGTCGGGGGGCTGGCACCTCACGGTTCGGAACCTGCGGTGATGAACCACTTGCGTGTGTTTTATTCAAAATGGCTGAACGAGTCGCCTGAAAACAGGGCTGCATGTGATTCGGCTGCCGATATTCAGGGGATCACGGCGTGCGCCAGTGATCTGGCACGCAAGAATGCCGCGGCAACCCTGTTCAGCAAAAATGATGGCTGTGGCGAATGCCATGAAATTCAACCGGTATCAAATCGTGAAGTTCCATGGAAGGTCGCGCCGGTGCGTATCAATCAAGACTGGCAACCGGGCGCTGAGTTTGTGCACGCCAAGCATGACACGATGGGTTGCACAGACTGTCACGACAAGATGAATTCCAGGAGCAGCGCGGATATTTCGATGCCTGCGATAGCAAAGTGTCGGGAGTGCCATGTCGGCAACCATCCTGCCAAAGGAAAAGTTGCCAGTGGCTGCGATAGTTGCCACAGGTTTCATCAGGGCGTGAAATAACGATCCGCCAACGTTAATGATTGATTTTCAATAATATGATTAAAAAGCTTGCGGTACTCTTTGTTCTGAGCCTGATTTCCGGTTGCGGAGAAAAACAACCACCAAAAACGGTACCCAACGTGGGGACGTTCGAAGAGATTTTAGCCAAAGCCAGTTGCATGGCTTGCCATCAGGCGGGGAGTCTGATGAAATTCCCGTCATGGGAAGAGGTTGCTGAGAAATACAAAGACAACAAGGATGCAGAGATTTTTCTGACCAATAAAATCGCCAGCGGAGGTTCAGGTTCATGGGGAAAGATGGACATGCCACCCTACCCTGAGTTAAGCGAGGCGGAACGGCGAGTTGTTGCACGGGGGATACTGGCTACAGCCCCTAAAGGCAGATAAGCTCAGTTTAACTGGCTGAAAAAAAGACCCGCTTTAAGCGGGTCTTTTTTATTACGGCTACAGTCAGTTTTACTTGAATGTCAGCACGTAAGTGATGAAGTTGCCCTTGTCTTTGGCAGAGCAATCTTTACCGTACACTTGTTTGCAATGTTTTGTAAAACCTTTAGCTGACTCGTTGACATCAGCAAAACGCTTGGGATTCACAACTGGCGCCATCGGCTGGATAGCCTTACCACTCACATTGTGCTTGCCCATATTGGCAGGGTTGTCTGTATGGCACGTAGCGCAGGCAAGATCCTTGCCGTCAACCATCTGCTTCTTGGTATAAAATTCCTTACCTTCTTCAGCTGACAATGTCGACTTTGCAAACAGCGAGTATTGTTTTGCTGCTTGTTCCGCAGTAGCCACGTCTGCTTGTGCAGAAAAGCTAATGAGACCAAAAAGCGCGAGCAGTAAATATGATGCTTTTTTCATCTGTGAATCCCTCCCATGGGTTTAAGTATGTACAACGGACGCTATTCTCCAGTACCCAACCCTGAGCTGTCAATAACTATATGCGCCGTAGGTTTTAGTATATTTTCACGCTGTCTTTCAGGCGTTTATCAGTCAATAAAGCAAAAACTGAAAAACCACTTTTAAATAACTGACATTGATTCGCACGCCGGTTTTTAACGTACTGTATCAACGTGTCCAATGCAAAACGGCATCCATTTTTCAATGGATGCCGCATTGGATAAGCCGTTAGCGATTAGCGCTACTTTACCGTGCTGTCGATAGTGATATTCAGTCCACGGGTGCCCGGTTTGACGATGCCGGCCGTACCCTCCAGGTCACCCGCCTGCGCCATCGGTGTACCAGACTTGGAAACACGAGCCAGCACCACTACTTTATCGAAGCCGGACAGCTTCAGCTGTGGCTGCATGGCCATGCTGTCATCGAGCGTGAACTCCACAGGCAAGTCTTTGACCTGCTTGCGGATTACGGCAAGCGGCATTTTAGGGCCTTCTGCCGCACGTGCCAAGATGAAGACAAAATCGGTCGGTGCAGCCTTAGCCAACAATGCGGGGCTCAACGACACACGACCTGTGATCGCAACAGCCGGATTGACAGCAGCCTTTGCAGGTGCAGCAGACAGGCGGGCCAACATTTCTTTACCACCCTTTTGCTGGGACAGATATTCGCGTGCCTGATTGATACCGTCATGAATCATCTGGATTTGCGGATAATCAGGCGGCAGCAGGCTGACCAGTTTTTGCCAATACGTGATCGCCGCGACATAATCGCCACGTTCCATAGCGGATGAGCCTGCCAATGCCAGCGCCGTGGTATTTTCCGGATCAAGCGCAAGCGCCTTGTTGATGAACTTGGTCGGCTCGCCCAACAACGACTGATTATTGTTCATCGCCATCGCATCGGCATAATTCGTCCAGAGTTGCGATTCATTCGGCACCAGCTTGACCAGTTGCCCATAGGCGCGCACCGCATCTGAATAGCGCTGTAATTCGGTGTAGGATCTCGCCAGCATCAGCCAGCCGTCTGGATTCTCCGGCAGTTTCACCAATTTAGCTTCCAATTCCTGCAACGCAGCTTCCGAACGCAGCACACCGAAACCCTCGGCGCCTTCGCCTTGTTGCTGCTGCGGCAGCAGCGCCTTGAAATTGCCGATTTGCAGGTAGAGCAATACGCTGCCCAGCGGGATCAGCAGCGCCAAAACAATCGCCAGAATCCGGGCAGGATTGCGCGGCGCTGTCGCGGGCGCATCAGTCGTCTTGACTTCATCCAGCAAGCGCACTTGAAGTTCACGCCGGCCCTGTTCAAAAGACTCCTGCGTCAGCAGACTGTTGTTCAGATCGGCTTCGAGTTCGGTTGCCTGATCACGCAGGATTGCAAGATTCGCCGCATCGCGCAACACATCGTTATTGGCAGCCTTCTTGCGCCACAGCGGCCATACCAAAAACGGCAGCGCCGCAATCAGCAGTACCGCACAATATATCCAGAATAAGGTCATGCTTTGATATCCTTAGAGGGAGCATCGCGAAGCGATACGTTTGCCTCCTCTCCCGCTTGCGGGAGAGGATCGAGGAGAGCGGGGGATTCATTCAGCAAGGAGGCCGCCCGCAGCTCGTCCTGTGCAGACAGCTCTGCCTCCACGACTTCGCCACGGCGCTTCCTCAATTGATAATATAATCCTGCGCCGCCTAACAGAAGCAGGATGAAGGGCGCAGACCACAACGGCATGGTTTCCTTATCGACCGGCGGATCGAATAAAACCGACTTGCCGAAACGCTCGACCAGCAGATCGAGGATTTCCTGATCAGTCGCGCCCGCCTTCATCTTGTCGCGCATGATCTGGCGCACGTCATTGGACCAGTCAGAATGCGAGTTGGATACGGGTTCGCTCTGGCATACCAGACAGCGTACTTTTTCAGCCAGGTGCATCATGCGCCGTTCCATGACAGGATCATCGGCGATGTCCTTTGCGACACCGGCGAAGGCGAAGGTGGGCAATAGCAGCGCGATCATTAACAGATATTTCATTTGGCTTGTAACTCCGCAACGAGGGGAAGTATTTTTTCGCGCAAATTCTGAGAAGTCAACGCACCGATCAGCTTGTAAGCGATTATTCCATTCTTATCAATCACATAAGTCTCTGGAACGCCGTAAACCCCATAATCGAAACCCACTTTCCCATCGGCATCGGCGATGACCAGACTATAAGGATCGCCGGCCTTCTTCAGCGTCGCCTCGCCGTCGACAGCCTTGTCCTTATAATCGAGCCCGACGATCGGAACAATGTTCTGCTGAGATAACGCCATCAGCACCGGATGCTCATCCTTACACGCACCGCACCAGGACGCCCATACATTCAGCAGCCAGACACGACCCTGCATTTCTTTCGGCGAGAACACTTTTCCCGGTTCGTGCAACAACGGCAACACAAAGGCGGGAGCAGGCTTGCCCACCAAGGGGGATGGCACTTCACGCGTATCGCGCCCCAGCCCTTTATATAAAAACACCGACAAAACCAGGAAAATCACAAACGGAAGTATGAAACGCATCATGATGCAGCTCCTTCTGACTGAGAACCGGAAACTGTTTTCTTGTGAATGCGGTAACGACGATCCGACACGGCCAGCAGTCCGCCCAGCGCCATCAGCAAAGAACCTGCCCAAATCCAGTCGATGAAGGGCTTGATGTAGACACGCACCGCCCAAGCACCGTCCGATTCGGGGATCGGCTCACCCAGCGACACATACAGGTCGCGGAACACGCCGGTCTGAATCGCAGCCTCGGTCAGCGGCATGCCCGACACATTGTATTGACGCTTTTCAGGTGTCAGTTCGCCCACCAGCTTTCCGTCCTTGTTCACCGTCACATGCCCGACCCCTGCGACATAATTCGGCCCCTGCGTTTCAGTCACGCCATTGAAACGGAACTCATAGCCGCCCGCCATCACCGTGTCGCCGACATTCATGCGTACATCGCGCTCGGTCTCATACCCTTTCACCAGCGTCACGCCGATGATGAACAGCGCCACACCTAAGTGAGCCAACTGCATGCCGTAATAGCTCAGACTCTGTTTAGCGACGCGCTGCATGAATGCGCCCTGCCCGCGCCAGCGCTGGCGCAGACTGATCACCAGCGAGGCGATAATCCAGAACGCCATCAACAGGCCCAGTACGATCATCGGCGACCATTTATTCGATTCCAGCGAGAGAAACTTGCCCATCACCAGCGGCAGCAACAAAGCCAGCACCAGCGCACCGGCAAAGCCCCACTGCACACGGCGGGCCAGGTCGGGAACGGCCATTTTCTTCCAGCGCGCAAGCGGCCCCAGGCCCATCATGAACACCATCGGGATCATCAACGGCACGAACACGGCTTCAAAATACGGCGGGCCGACCGACAGTTTGCCGTAGCCCAATGCATCCATGAACAAGGGATACAAGGTGCCGATAAACACGGAAGCTGCCGCCACCGACAGCAATACGTTGTTGGATAACAGCAGCGATTCGCGCGACAGCATATCAAACTTGCCGCCCAGGCCCACTTTCGGCGCGCGCCAGGCGAACAGCAGCAACGAGGCGCCGATCACCAGCACCAGAAAGCTCAGGATAAAGATACCGCGCTTAGGATCTGCCGCAAAAGAGTGCACCGATGTCAGCACGCCGGAACGCACCAGGAAGGTACCCAGCAGGCTCAGTGAAAACGCGGCAATCGCCAGCAGCACGGTCCAGCTTTTAAACGCGCCGCGCTTTTCGGTCACGGCCAGCGAATGGATCAGCGCTGTGCCCAGCAACCAGGGCATAAACGAGGCATTTTCGACCGGATCCCAGAACCACCAGCCGCCCCAGCCCAACTCGTAGTAGGCCCAGCCACTGCCCAGCGCGATACCGATGGTCATGAACACCCACGCAACGGTAGTCCATGGGCGTGACCAGCGCGCCCAGGTCGCGTCCAGCTTGCCGCCCAGCAATGCCGAGATGGCAAAAGCATAGGCCACTGAAAACCCGACATAACCCATGTACAACATCGGCGGATGTATCACCAGCCCCGGATCTTGCAACAGCGGATTCAGATCGCGACCATCGGCCGCTGCCGGCAACAGGCGCTCGAACGGACTGCTGGTGAACAGCATGAACATCAGGAAACCGACAGAAATCAGCCCCATCACGCCCAGTACGCGCGCCACCATCTCTTCGGGCAGATGACGGCTGAACCTGGCGACCGCAGCAGTCCAGACCGTCAGGAACAAGGCCCACAACAGCAGCGATCCTTCGTGTCCGCCCCAGATCGCGGCGAAGCGATATTGGCCGGGCAGCTGGGAATTGGAATGTTGGGCGACGTACAAGACGGAGAAATCATTGCTCAAAAAAGCATTCGCGAGCGCGGCAAAGGCCAGGCCTACAAACAGCAACTGCCCGTAAGCTAACGGGCGGGCAACGCCCATGAATACGCTGTTGTTGCGCGCCGCGCCCAATATCGGCAAGACGCCCAGGATAATCGCCAGACACAGCGCGACGATGAGTGAAAAATGACCTAGTTCTGGAATCATGTACGATCTCTCATCAATTATTTTGCAGCAGGGGCGACCGCACTCGCGGCGGCGGCAGCGGCATTGGCGGCTTCAGCTTTTTTCAGGGCATCGGCAGCTTCAGGCGGCATGTAGTTTTCATCATGCTTGGCCAACACTTCCGAGGCATGCATCAGGCCATCGGCTTCCATCTTGCCTTGCGCGACCACACCCTTACCTTCCTTGAACAGGTCAGGCAGGATACCTTTGTAGACGACCGGCAATTTCTGGTGCAAGTCGGTGATCATGAAGTGCACCGTCAGGCCATCCTTCTCACGCCGGATACTGCCCTCTTCGACCAGACCGCCGATGCGGAAACTGCGGTCTTGCGGCGCCTCCTTGTTAAAAACCTGGGTCGGCGTGAAATACAGGCTGACGTTATCTTTCAGCGCATTGAGTACCAGACCCACCGCGAGTCCAACTGCGGCGATAGCGAGAACGATATATACGGCTCTTTTCTGACGCGGTTTCATGCTAGTCCTCTTCCGATTGATCTGCTTCGCGCATCAGGCGCACCTGCTGCAACGTAATTTTCCGCTTATGCACGACCATCGCGATTTCGACCGCGAAAATCAAAAATGCGACCGCGTAGGAACCTACCCATATATAGGTCAGCGGATTCTCTCTCATCCAGATGTCCAGACTCATGACTTCACCTCCGCCAGTTCAGTAATCCATTTGCTGTTGCGCTCGCGCTCCAGAATGATGCTGCGCACCCGCGTCAAAGCGATTGCAATCGCATACAGCCAGCAGGCCGCCAGCATCGTGAACATCGCCTGCTGCATCGCGATGTGCATCGAGGTGCCCGAGTATTTGATGGTCGAGCCCTGATGCAACGTATTCCACCACTTCACCGAGAAGTAGATGATAGGCACGTTCACGGAACCCACAATCGCCAGCAACGCTGCGGCACGATCGGCGCGGCGAGGATCATCGATCGAGGCGTGCAGCGCGATAAAACCTAAATACAAAAACAACAGGATCAATTCTGATGTCAGCCGCGCATCCCACACCCACCACGCGCCCCACATCGGCTTGCCCCACAGCGCACCGGTCCACAGCGAGATAAAGGCGAACAGGGCGCCGGTCGGTGCGATCGCACTGGCCATCATCGACGACAGGCGCGTGTTGAAGATCAGGCCGAGTGCCGCGTAGGCCGCCATGATCAGGTACAGAAACATCGAGATGATCGAGGACGGCACATGAATGAAGATGATGCGGTAAAACTCACCCTGCTGTGCATCGGCGGGTGCGACGACAAAGCCGATATACAGGCCAACTGCAAACAGGATGAGCGACGAAATTGCGAACCAGGGAATCAACTTGCCAGCCAAAGGATAGAAGGTAGTCGGTGCTGAATATTTGAACCAGTTTATTGCCATTGTCACTCCATCGAAATTCGTAACGCCTGAGCCGTCACCCATGGGGTAAACGCCAGAGCCAACACCAACAACGCGCCCATCAAAGACAAATGGGCCGACACATTTAGTCCGCTGGATACTGCCTGTACTGCACCCGTACCGAAAATCAGCACCGGAATACACAAGGGCAACACCAGCAAGGACAACAACACACCGCCGCCACGCAACCCTAGGGTCAATGCCGCACCGATCGCACCGACCATACTGAGTATCGGCGTACCCAGCAACAGTCCCAGCATCAACACACCGATGGCCGGAGCCGACATATCGAATTGCAGCCCCAGCACCGGCGTCAACAGCACCAGCGGCAAACCCGACACCATCCAGTGCGATACCATCTTGCCCAGCACCAGCACCGACAATGACTGAGGCGCCAGCAGCATTTGCTCTAGCGTACCATCCAAATAGTCTGCCGAAAACAGTCTGCCCAACGACAACATTGATGACAGTAAGGCCGCTACCCACAATACACCGGGCGCCATCTTGCGCAACATATCCATTTCGGGACCTACGCCGAGCGGAAACAGGCTCACCACCATCACGAAAAATATCAACGTGGTCAGCACATCTGCACGGCGACGCATTGCCAGCACCAGATCACGGCGCATCACCAGCACAAACAAGGAAATCAGCGATAATTTCTTCATGACAGCGACAAACTGCGCATTTCCATACCCGCCACGATCAGCGGCTGGTGGGTCGTAAAAATAACCATCCCCTGCCCGGCCAGATGTTCCGCAATCAATTCCCCGATCAGTGCCACCGCTCCGACATCCAGCGCGGCCAAAGGTTCATCCAGCACCCATAACGCGGCATCGTTCACCAGCAGGCGCGCCAGGGCCACGCGACGGCGTTGCCCCTGGGACAACACCTTGGTCGGCAATCGCTCGCGCCCTTTGAGCCCCATGCGCCGCAAGGCAGAAATTGCATCTTTCTCATTCAGTTCAACGCCCGATAACCCGGCAGAAATACGCAGATTCTCCAGCGCACTCAATTCATCCTTGATGGCATTCAAATGTCCCAGGTAGATCATCTGTGCGAAATAATCCTCGTCCAGATCTTTCACATCCGTACCATCCCAGGAAATTTTACCCTCGTCAGGCATGATAAAGCCGCACAGGGTGCGCAACAGGCTGGTCTTGCCGCTGCCATTGGCGCCCTGAATTTGCATGATTTGCCCCGGATAAAGCGCAAAGCTTAACCCTGAAAACAAACGATGGTCACCGCGACTACAAGCAAGATTGCTGACTTCCAGCATGAAGTAAAGACCTGAAATTGAACAGCGCAGGATTATATACGATAGCATCTGACCATTGCGCGCCATTGCTTTATAATCCGACAACTTTTGACCAACCTAAAAGGAAGCACATGGGATTTCTGGCCAACAAACGAATTTTGATTACCGGCATGATCAGCACCCGCTCTATTGCTTATGGTGTTGCACAAGCCATGCATCGCGAAGGTGCTGAACTTGCCTTCACCTACCAGGGCGAACGGGTGCGCGAACGCGTGCTGGGCCTGGCCAAACAATTTGACAGCGAACTGGTGTTCCAATGCGACGTCGCCTCTGATGACGACATCAACAAGCTATTTAGCGACTTGAACCAGCACTGGGATGGCTTTGACGGTTTTGTGCATGCGATTGCTTTTGCACCGCGCGAAGCGCTTGAAGGCGAGTTCCTCGATGGATTCAGCCGCGAAGCCTTCCGCATCGCCCACGACATCAGTTCATACAGCTTCCCGGCCATGGCAAAGGCAGCACTGCCGATGATGGAAGGTCGCAACGCGGCTTTATTGACCTTAAGCTACCTCGGTGCGGTCCGCACCATGCCACACTACAATGTGATGGGCATGGCCAAAGCCAGCCTGGAAGCCAGTGTGCGTTATCTGGCCATGCAACTGGGCGCTAAAGGTATCCGCGCGAATGCCATATCCGCAGGCCCGATCAGGACATTGGCGGCTGCCGGCATTGCCGATTTCGGCAAATTGCTGGGATACAACGAAAAACATGCCCCGCTCAAACGCAACGTCACCGTAGAAGAAGTGGGCAATGCCGCCGCTTTCCTGTGCAGCGATCTGGCCAGCGGCATCACCGGTGAAATCACCTACGTGGATGGCGGCTTCAATACCACCTCACTTGGATCTACCGAAGCCTAACCTGCCGCTGCCTGTCCCGGCCATTTACAAAACAGGGTTCAAACCAATCGTTGCGGCCGTCAACCAACACAAAAGGCGAGAACCTTCGTGACGCTGCAATTCCACCGCCATGCAAAGAAACGGCAGCGTCAATCTCGCCAAATAATTGCCATGAAGCAGCACTTCGTGAAGGACTGTTTCATTAGCGAAACTTCAAGAACAAGGTTGGCCGTTGTGATCCTAGTTCACCGATAAATGCCAAAAAAGCATCGCCTCACGAATTCCAGCGCCACAAGCTAGCAAAACGCTATTGCCAGTAGATTCAGGAAGAACAGCGGCTGCGGAGCAACGCAGCAACGCCGCAAATGATGCAAAAGGCGGTGCAGCTCTCACCAAAACGACCCTCAGTGAATGGCAGCCAGCGCAATGCTCGGTCGACTCCTGAAAGGGCTACCTCCTTGACGATTATGAATACATATACTGCCGGTTGACATGTCGGGTAACCAGATTGAAAACTAGCGTTTTCGAGTCAGGTGTTAAGCATCTGCCCGGCTTGTACTAAGCAAATCCTTATCAGCATCAGAATCCCCCTAGTTACAAATGTAGCGAATAGGATTATTCTGACGCGACTAAGCCAAGTACTAGCTGCGATGGTTCGCGAAACGAAAATAATTTCAGCAGCCTGTTAGAAGATGTATGACAAACCACCTCCTACGAAAGCACAGCATCGATCCTGTATGAACGACGACAATCCAGCCAGTGCCCAGTATCTACAGCCTGACCAGCTCCGTGTCGGGATATTCGTGAAACTAGAACTTTCCTGGTTCAAACATGGTTTTGCGCGCAGCGACTTCAAGATCGGCAGCGAAAAACAGTTGCGAGAGGTGCTTGCCTTGCGCCTGCCGCGCTATCGCCACGACCCCAGGCGCAGCGATGCACCGGCAGCGGTGCTGTCAAATCAGGAATCCACCGATGCGATACCGCCGACGCCTGATGAACATGAGGTCAGCGATAATCTGCCGCTTCCTGATCGCAGCGACGGGCCGACAGAGGAGCTGCCAAGTCAGGCGCCCGCTGAGACGATGCCGACTATACCTGCCGATCTGGATGCCAATGAGACCCGGATATTTCTGGATGAACAACGGCGCGCGAGGTTCCTGGAGCAGCGAGCTCAGAGAATAAAAGAGGTCGAAACAGCCTTTATTAAGGCAGCCACTGTCTTGAAGAACCTCAACCGCAACCTGCTTTCGACGCCGAAGGAGACACTTGATGATATGGGCGCCCTTGTCGACGAAATGTCCGCGGCATTCCTCGAAAGCCCGGATGTCACGTTGCATATCATGGGCGAGAACGTGGGGGGAGAAGACGTCTACCATCATCCACTGAACGTCGCGATACTCGCCATGATGTTGGCCCGCGATCTCGGTTTCTCGTCGAAAAAGGCTCGAGAACTGGGAATCGGTGCCTTGGTTCACGATATCGGCCTGATGAAAATTCCCGGACGCGTATTATTGAAGCCTCCGGACGAATACACTACTCCGGAGCGCAACTTGCGCGCCAAGCACGTCGAGTACGGTGTTGAAATAGGACGTGATCTGGGTTTTTCTACCGACGTCCTGGCGGTCATCGCGCAGCATCACGAGTTTGCAGATGGCAGCGGATACCCGAATTCACTGAAGGAAGCCGCCATGACGCCTGCCGCGCGCGTGGTTTCGATCGTCAATTACTATGACAATCTTTGCAACCCGGTCGACTTTTCCCGCGCGATGACCCCGCACGAGGCGCTGTCATTAATGTTTGCGCAACGCCGCAGTAAATTTGAAGCACGTTCGATGGCACTGATGATCCGCTGCCTGGGCGTTTATCCGCCAGGTTCAATCGTACAGCTGTCTAATGAGGCGCTTGCCACCGTGATTTCGGTAAATCCGAAGATATCTACGCGTCCCTGCGTGCTGGTTTATGACAACAAGGTGCCGAAAGAGAAGGCGATCATACTCAACCTTGAAAACGAACTGGATATCAGCATTAAAAAATCCATCCGCCCTGCGACACTGCCACCCAAGGTGGCCGCTTATCTGAATCCGCGCAAACGAGTGACCTATTTTTTCGACAGCGACGAGCAGCCAGAAGACGCTTAAATGGATGCCACCGGTCAGTTATTGAATGCGTCGGAGGAGATTCTCATCCTTGTTGATGAGAATACGCTGACCATACTTGCCGTCAACCGGGCGACGTTAAAGTTGCTGGGATATAGCCGCGAATCACTGATCGGCCTGCCAATTGGCGAAATTGAGTGTGCTCTGTCCGATATATTTTTCTGGGACGAGGTGCTGAGTCAACGAGGCAGCAATGAGACTGGAGGTGCTTATCGCTGTTTGGACGGAACGATTCTTGAAGTGACGAAAACGGCATGTCTGGCCGAGGAAGCAGACAACCAGTTTGTCGTGCGAGCTAATCCGCTCGGTCACAGGAAGCGAATTGAGGATGAGCTGCTGGGAATGAGTTCACGTCTGAGTGCAACCCTGGAGGCGACGGCGGACGGCATTCTGCTGGTTGACAGCGAAAATACGATTCTGAATATGAATCAGCGTTTTTCAAAAATGTGGGAATTGCCAAAGACGCTACTGGAAAACCGTGATGATGCAGGCATTTTCGCCTACATGTCCAGACAGCTCAGACCGACGCCCGATGGCGCCCCGATTTCACTGATGCACCTGCGGGATGCTGATGATGCCGCCATTTATACGCTCTATCTGCAGGATGGTCGCGTTTTTGAGTTGACGTCACTCTCGGCGCGTTCCCGGGAACAAATTGTCGGGCGGGTATATTCTTATCGCGACGTTACCGAAAACAAACGCGTCGAGGATCAGCTGCGCATCTCCGCCACTGTCTTTGAGTCTCAGGAAGCTATTTTGATCACCGATGTCAATGCCGTGATAATTCGAGTGAACCATGCCTTCACCAACATCACCGGTTACACGGCTGGAGAAGTCATCGGCAAGACCCCGAGGATACTCAGCTCTGGCCGCCACGACGCCAGCTTCTATGCGGCAATGTGGAACTGTGTCCAGCGCACAGGTCGCTGGGATGGCGAAATCTGGAACCGGCGCAAGAACGGCGAAATCTATCCCGAACGTCTCGCCATCAGCGCAGTAAAATCCCTCAACGGCATCATCACAAATTACGTTGCCACTATTAGCGAGATCACCATGAGCCGTGATGCAGCGGATGAGATCAAGCATCTGGCGTTCTATGACTCTCTCACACGCCTGCCCAACCGGCGACTGCTGATGGATCGGCTTCATCAGGCATTGGCTTCCAGTACGCGCAGCGGCCGGAAAGGTGCGCTGCTGTTTATTGACCTGGACAATTTCAAGACCATTAACGATACGCTCGGTCATGACATCGGGGATCTGCTCTTGCAACAGGTAGCCCAG
>JAUSNM010000017.1 GCA_030645535.1 Gallionella sp.
GGCAACTCGACCCCACCCAGCTCGACTGCCATATCGGCGTGACCGATCTCGTCGGTGTACATCTGACTCACGATTGCGCGGCTTTTTTCGTCCTGAGCCGGCAACTTGCTCAGATGGCTTTGCAGATGGCTCCCCACCTGCTGCTCGGTTTCAGACAAAAAACCGAGATTCCATTTGTCGCCCAGCAGTCCGGCAAACGCGCCTATCGCCAGAGAACCCGTGTACCAGAACGGATTAAGCACACTCAGATGCCCGCCCAACTCATGTACGCGATGTGCCGTCCAGGCCAGATGCTCGGTCTCTTCCTGGGCTGCGTGTTGTAACTTCTGCTGCACCTGCGGGTCGCGCGCGGTCAACGCCTGCCCCTGATACAAGGCCTGAGCGCAAATCTCACCGCTATGATTCACACGCATCAACGCGGCAGACTGTTTTTTCTCCGCCTCGGTCAACGGCGCCTCACTCACATCCGCGTCAGGGTAGGGGCGTACGCTGTGCGCCTGACTGAACAGCGTGCGCAAGCCTTTGTCGAACTCGACGATAAAACGATCCAGATTTAACATGGTACCCCCACAATTTGCATGAGCATGCAATGTAGAGAATTAGAAAGCTACCGTCAATAAAAAACGGGCACCCGAAGGTGCCCGTTAAGTTCAGATCGCTATGCGTCCAGACGGACGCGAGTGATTAGAATGAGTGTGCTACGCCCAGACCGAAACCGCTGATCTTGGAACCAGCCAAAGGCACGACGCCGTTAGCTACGTCAGCGATGCCGTAAGCTGCATTGGTGTCGTTCTTGATCGAAGTGTACAAAGCATAAGCTTCGGTACGCTTGGAGAAGTTGTAACCGTAACGCAAGGAAACTTGTTTGGCACCAGTTGCATTCGTATTACCCATGCTTCCAGCCTTAGTGTAGAACGCGCCTACATTGTTCGCGCCAAATGCATACTTACCTGACAATTCCCATGCAGCACGTGTTGAAGCAGCAATGCCTGCTGTTGTGCTTGCAACAGTCAGACGATCGTAAGCCAGACCAACCTGTGCACCTGGAGCGAATTTGTAAGCACCAACCAGACGATGACCAGTGTCTTTCAGACCTGCACCAGAAACCAGTTGCGTACGGAAATTGCTGTGTTGATCGTAAGCGTATGCTGCGTAGAACTGATCAACGTCGTAAGCTACTGACAAGGAAGTCAGGCTAGGCTTATTAGCTGCAGTTTGCAATGCAACACCAGAAGCAGCACCCAGAGCATATGTATCACCATTCGCGGTGCTGTAAGCCAGCTTGCCCTGGAAGCCGCTCATTACCGGAGTCCAGTATTGAACAGAGCTGTTCTGACGCAATGTGTAAGCAACAGCTGAGTAAGCAGTGCCACTTGCAGCGGCGGTTGCTGTTGTAACACCCATCAATGCAGTAGCGGTAGCGATGGTGGTGTTATCGAACATTTCCACTGCATTGTGCGCTGTCTTGAATGGAGTGTCCCAAACGCCGACGAACACAGTACCGAAGTTACCCTTCAGACCGACGTTGCTGTTACGGATGCCGTTGAACACCCCTGCGGTACCCGCATTGGTGCCGCTGGTCAATTCGTTGCCAACCAGGTTGACGCGCGATTCGATTTGGAAAATTGCCTTCAGTCCATCGCCCAGATCTTCCGAACCCTTGATACCAAAACGGGACGCATTGGAATTCACGCGATTCAGCGATGTTGCTGTAGAGTTACCTGCTGCGACTGATGGAATACTGTTCTTAACTTGTTCAACATCTGCATTCAGTACGCCGTATACGGTTACGTTACTGGTGTCAGCGAAAGCAGGTGCTGAGAATGCTGCGGCGATAGCCAGAGCGATGATTTTCTTTTGCATAGTAAATTCCTTATTTGTTGTTTAGAGCCGGCATCTGCCAGCCGAAAGAAAGTCCGAATACCTGAACTTCTGAGTGCGGATTATCCTGATAGAAAACCGGCTGGCAACCACAATCGCACATTTGTAACAAAAGTTTCACAAAGTGTTGTTTTTTTACAACAACCCTTACGACAGGCTTACAGAAACACTTTTTCCAGCTCGGCCCCCGGGTCATCGGCGCGCATGAACGCCTCTCCAACCAGAAAGCAGTTAACTTTATGCGTTCGCATCAGCGCTGCGTCTGCCGCGCCTAAAATCCCGCTCTCGGTGACGACAATGCGCGCGCCCTCTCCCCCGCCTTGGCTCTTACCCTCTCCCCTGCCCTCCCCCTTCAAGTGGGAGGGAGCAGAAACAATGCGCGGCAGCAGGTCCAGCGTAGTTTGCAGGCTCACGTCGAAAGTGCGCAGGTTGCGGTTGTTCACACCTATCAACGGTGTAGCCAGCTGCAGCGCAGCATCAAGTTCAATCGTGTTGTGAACTTCCACCAGAACCGCCATACCAAGGCTGTTTGCTAACGCTTCGAACGCCTGCATCTGTGCCACATCAAGGGCTGCGGCAATCAGCAATATCGCATCCGCCCCCATCGCACGCGCCTGGTAGATCTGATATTCATCCACGATAAAATCCTTGCGCAGCACCGGCAGTTCACAGGCGGCACGCGCCTGCTGCAAATAGGCGGCACTACCCTGGAAGAATTGCTCGTCGGTCAGCACCGAAAGACAGGCCGCACCGTGCTGCTGATAGCTGGCGGCGATGTCGGCGGGACTAAAGTCGCTGCGCAACACACCCTTGCTCGGACTGGCTTTTTTGATTTCCGCGATAACGGCAGGCAAGCCCCGGGCGATCTTCGCGCGTATTGCACCTGTAAAATCGCGCGCGGGTGCAGCCTGTTCCGCCTCGGCACGCATCACAGTCTGGGGTTTAATCAGCTTGGCAGCAGCAACTTCCCGGGATTTGACAGCAAGAATTTTATTTAATATGTCAGACATTTTGCATTCCTAAAGCTTAGGCGCGCATTTTACCTCAAGCTGAATGCTAAAATGCGCGACTATTCCGGCCAGAAAGACATTATGGAAAACATCAAAGAATATATGAAGGGTGTCGGGCAAGCGGCACGTGCCGCCTCGCGCATCATGGCGCAGGCCGATACCGCGCTCAAAAATCGCGCACTGACTCATATCGCTGCTGCACTGCAAAACCAGTCGGCACAGCTTTTGGCAGCGAATGCCAAGGACGTTGCCGCTGCGCGCGCCAACGGGCTGGATGAGGCATCAATAGACCGCCTGACGCTAACCGACAAGACCGTGCACGCGATGGCGGACGGCTTGCTGCAAATTGCGCAACTGCCCGACCTGATAGGCAGCATCAGTGATCTCAATTTTCGTCCCTCCGGCATACAGGTCGGCAAGATGCGTGTGCCGCTAGGTGTGATCGGCATCATTTATGAGTCGCGTCCCAATGTCACGGCAGATGCCGCTGGTCTTTGCCTCAAATCCGGCAATGCGGCCATTTTGAGAGGCGGATCGGAGGCGATCCATTCCAATCAGGCCATCGCCGCTTGCGTGCATGCAGGCCTTGCCGCCGCCGGACTGCCTGAGACAGCAGTACAAGTGGTTGCCACCACGGATCGTGCAGCTGTCGGCGAGTTGATTACCATGAATGAATATGTGGACGTGATCGTGCCGCGCGGCGGCAAGAGCCTGATTGCACGCATCACCGATGAAGCCACAGTGCCTGTCATCAAGCACCTGGACGGAATATGTCATGTCTATATCGATGACGAAGCTGACATTGACAAGGCGATCCGCATTGCCGACAACGCCAAGACACATCGCTACGGGGTATGCAATGCGATGGAAACCTTGCTGGTCTCCATGAGCGTGGCCGCGAAAGTACTGCCGCCGTTGTGCAAGATTTACCTGGACAAGGGCGTGGAGTTGCGCGGTGATGCGGCGTCCTGTGCGCTGATACCTGAAATGACGCTGGCAACCATCGAGGACTGGAGCACCGAATATCTGGCACCGATTTTGAGCGTGAAGATCGTCGCAGGACTTGATGAAGCCATTGATCACATCAGCATCTACAGCTCGCAGCACACCGACAGCATCGTCACGGAAAATTACACCAGGGCGATGCGTTTCTTGCGCGAAGTGGATTCCAGTTCGGTGATGGTAAACGCCTCGACACGCTTTGCAGACGGCTTTGAATATGGACTGGGGGCCGAAATCGGCATTTCCACCGACAAGATTCATGCGCGCGGCCCGGTAGGACTGGAAGGATTGACGTCGCAAAAATACATCGTATTAGGTAGCGGACAGATCCGCGTTTAACTGGGGAGAACAACATGAGCCAAACAATCGAAGTAAAAGTACCTGACATCGGCGATTTCAAGGATATCGCCGTCATCGAAATCTCAGTCAAAGCCGGTGACAAAGTAGACAAGGAACAGTCGCTAATTACGCTGGAAACCGACAAGGCCGCGATGGAAATCCCGAGCCCTGCCGCCGGAGTGGTGAAAGACGTGAAAATAAAGGTTGGCGATAAGGTTTCGGAAGGCTCCGTGATCCTGGTTCTGGAAGCAGCACAGGATGCAGGAGTCAGGATGCAGGATGCAGCAACCCAAAGTCAGAATGCAGGATCCAGGATCCAGGATGCAGAAACCCAAAATCAGGATACAGCGACTTCTGAATCCAGAATCCCGAATCCTGAATCCTTCGCCAAGGGCGACATTCACGCCGAAGTACTTGTGCTGGGTGCAGGCCCCGGCGGCTATACCGCCGCGTTCCGCGCCGCAGATCTGGGCAAACAGGTCGTGATGATCGAAAAGCACGCCAGTCTGGGCGGCGTGTGCCTGAACGTCGGCTGCATTCCGTCCAAGGCGCTGTTGCACGTCGCGAAAGTCATCTCTGAAGCTGCAGAAGTCAGCCATCACGGCGTAACATTCGGCGCACCTGCGATTGACATTGACGCGATCCGCAGCTGGAAAGAGGGCGTCGTGAACAAGCTCACTGGCGGCTTGAAGCAACTGGCCAAACAGCGCAAGGTACAGGTGATACAAGGCGTAGCGAAATTCACATCAAGCAATTCGATTTCCGTACAAACAGCCGAAGGCGAGAAGATCGTCACATTCGATCACGCCATTGTCGCGGCAGGTTCCTCAGTGTCCCGCATTCCCGGCTTCCCTTATGACGATGAGCGCATCATCGACTCCACCGGCGCGCTGACTTTAATGGATATACCAAAGCGCTTACTGATCTTAGGTGGTGGCATCATCGGTCTGGAAATGGCCACCGTGTATGACGCGCTGGGCTCGAAGATTTCTGTGGTCGAGCTAATGGATCAACTGATTCCGGGCGCCGACAAGGATATGGTCAAGCCGCTGCACACCCGCATCGCGAAACGCTACGAGGCGATTTACCTGAAGACTAAAGTCGTCAAGATCGAAGCGCTACCCGAAGGCTTGCGCGTGACTTTCGAGGGAGAACATGCACCTGAACCGCAACTCTACGACCGCGTATTGATGGCGGTCGGTCGACGTCCGAACGGACGCGAGATCAACGCCGAAGCGGCGGGATTGATCGTTAACGAACGCGGCTTCATCCCGGTGGACAAACAGCAACGCACCAATGTGCCGCACATCTTCGCGATCGGCGACATCGTCGGCGACCCGATGCTGGCGCACAAGGCCGTGCATGAAGGAAAAGTTGCAGCCGAGAACATCGCCGGACACAAGGCGTTCTTCGAACCGCTGACCATCCCCTCGGTGGCTTACACCGATCCTGAAATCGCATGGATGGGACTGACCGAGACACAGGCTAAAGCGCAGGGTATCGAATACGAAAAGGGTAGTTTCCCCTGGGCGGCTTCGGGACGCGCGCTGTCGGTCGGTCGCGAGGAAGGCATGACCAAAGTACTGCTCGATCCTGTGACGCGCCGCATCCTGGGCGCGGGTATCGTCGGTGTGAACGCGGGCGAGCTGATCGCTGAAGCAGTTCTGGCGCTGGAAATGGGGGCTGACATGGAAGATATCGGGCTGACCATCCATCCACACCCGACCCTGTCCGAAACGTTGTGCTTCGCCGCCGAAATGGCGGAAGGCACCATCACCGATCTGCTGCCTCCGCGCAAGAAATAAGGAATTGCTGAGAAACCGCATAATCTGTTAGCACGTCATTCCGGCCTGCGCCGGAATGACAGCTTCCTGGGTATCAGCGTGACCGAAACCGCCAGCCTGTCATCCCTTTTCATCAGCAGTTTCCTTGCCGCCACGTTATTGCCAGGCGGCTCGGAAGCGGTGCTGTTCGCCGTTGTGAAAAGTTACCCTGATACGCTATGGATGGCGCTCACCCTTGCCACAGTCGGCAACACGCTGGGCGGCATGGCAAGCTTCGGCATGGGCTGGTTGCTGCCACAGACCCAGCAATTGAAGCATGTAGAGAAACTGCGCCGCTATGGCACGCCTGCTTTGCTGCTGGCCTGGATGCCGCTGATCGGCGATGCGCTGTGCCTGACCGCCGGCTGGCTGCGCCTCAACCCGTGGCAGGCCGCACTGTTCATGGCAATCGGCAAATTTGCACGTTACTGGATAATCACATTACTGTGAGTAGGCCCTGTTTGATACCATAGCGCCTGATTTTAAAAAGGATGGAACATGTCGCAAATTTCGCAAGAGGCCGCCGAGAAAATTCTGGGCAGCATAAGTATTCCACCCCGCCCCTCCATACTCACCGAGTTGATGGATGAGCGTAAAAAATCCGACCCGGATATGATGAAAATTGCACGCATCATATCTAAAGATGTCGTGCTTTCTGCAGCCATGCTCAAAACTGTAAATTCGCCATTTTTTGCCCTGCGCCGCAAGATCGACTCCATCGATCAGGCGGTGATGACGATGGGTTCGAGCAATGTTTTCAATATCATGACCGGCCTGGTGCTGCGCAACCTGAATGAAAACAAGAATCCGCAACTGAATCAATTCTGGGAAGCAGCCGAGAACACCGCCTTTATCGCGGCCATGCTTGCCAAGCGCATCCCCGGCATTTCCAGCGATGTCGCGTATACCGCCGGTTTGTTCCACGATTGCGCCATTCCGCTGATGATGTCGCGCTTCCCGGATTATCAGGAAACGATCAAGCTCTCCAACGCTAAAAACGCCAAGTCTTTTACCCAAATTGAGGATGAACGTCACAGCACCAATCATGCGATCATCGGTTATCTGTTAGCCAAAAACTGGAATCTGTCAGAGACCATCGCACTCACCATCTTGCACCACCACGACCTTGACGTCTTTAGCTCACAGGAAACCCTGCCCACTGAAGTTTACAGCCTGATCGCCGTGCTCCAGATCGCCGAATCGGTCAGCGACTCCGGACTGATGCGCGAAAATGCAATCTGGAAGTCAAATGCGCAGATGCTACTGGATTATGTTGGCATGTCGGAACAGGAACTGGGCGAGATCACCGACGAATTTCTGCAACAACACGCCACCTGACCCGCTCAGTGGTGAGTATAAAACCACTCACCACACCCTAGCTTTTCAGCATTTCCAACCCCCAACTCACACCGAACCCGGTCACCTCGGTTGCAACACCGCCTAACCCCCCTTCGCAGCGGCTGGCCGACAGATCGACATGCAGCCAGGGTGTATCGTGTTCGACGAAACGCGTCAGGAAACGCGTGGCCAGAATATGGTCGGCACCGCCTTCCAGCGTGCATTGCTTGATGTCGGCAAATTTTGAGTCCAGCGCTGCTTCGTAGTCCTCATCCATCGGGAAGGCGCACAGACGCTCTCCCGTCTTTTTTCCCGTACTCACTGCACGCTGCAATAATTCATCGCGATTGCCCAATACGCCTGAATAACGATTGCCTACCGCCTCTTCCATGCTGCCGGTCAACGTAGCGAAATCGATCATCAAATCAGGTTTTTCGCGAGAAGCTAAGGTGAGCGTGTCGGCCAGCACCATGCGCCCTTCTGCATCGGTATGCATCACTTCGATAGTCGTGCCGTTGAGCGCCACAACGATGTCATTCTGCTTGTAGGCTTTCGGACTGATGTGGTTCTGCGCGATCGCCAGCCAGCAGTCGATGTTCACCGGCAGTTTTTGGAGCGTTGCACCCAGCAGGATGCCGAGCGCGACTGCAGAACCGTTCATGTCTTCATGCATATTGTGCATGTAGCGCGACGGCTTCAAATTATGCCCGCCGGTGTCAAAGCAGATACCCTTGCCTACCAGCGCCACAGTCTGTTTTGCTTTGGGATGTTTATAGGACAGATGCACAATTGCGGCATCCTCAGTCTCACTACCCTGCGCCACCGCGACGAACGCGCCTGCACCCATCTTGCGCAGCGCCTTCATGTCGAACTCTTCATACTTCCAATCATGCGCATCGGCCAGTTTCTGCACGCGCTTGCGGTATAGCGCCGGCGTCAGTTCATTCGGCGGCAGCACCGTCAACGTGCGGCACAGCAGGTTGCCCGCCGCCTGCGCACGGATACCATCAATGAATTTTTGACCATAAAAACCGAATAGTTCGATATTTTTCAGCGGCTTGGATTCATCTTTTTTCTTATGAACAGGCAACGGTGCGCCGTTCACCCAAGCCACATACACGGCCAGCTCGGCAGCGCGTTGCCGTTCTTTATCATCCCCAAACACAACGATACTGACGTCCCTGGGATGCTCATCCAGCAGCAATTGCAAGGCTTTGCGCACCTGCACCTGCAACGAGAAAGTGTCTTTATCGAAATCCAGCATCGCCCATGCGATCATGCTGCCGTCCCCCGCATTGGCGGCAACCGGCGTTTTTGCCAGTTCTGATGCCTTCATGTCGCGACGTGCCAGCACAGCTTTGAGCAGATCGGCGTGCGGCAACTCCATGGTCAATGTTTTGGACTTCGGGCAGATCACCAGCAGATGCGTGGCGGCGGTGGGCAGTACGGGAATCAGCTTCAGTTGTGCTAGCATTGCATCCTCGAATTTATTAGATATTCGTCATTATCTCGGAAAAACCAATTGTCCGCAGATTACACGGATTATTCAGTCCCTGTGCGCTGCCGAAGATAGTTGCAAACAAATGGTGGTTTTAGGCGAGCACTGTTTGAGTTCCGCAGTGGGGCGCGATGCGTGCGCACCGCCAGGGCGAGTTGCGCAGCCCCATTTGTTTGCAGACTATCAAGGGTACGCCGTAGGCGCGGCAAACCGGGGTCGCCTTCTTTTTAATTACTTTTTCCTGGCGACACAAGAAAAAGTAATCAGCTGCCGGGCTGCCCCCGGCATTCACTATAAACTCTTTCAATTTGGCGTTTTGAAATTGTTAATTTCAATTAAAAAGCACTATGCTCACCTACCTCAATCTCATGCAACATGTGCTGGAACACGGCACCAAAAAATCCGATCGTACCGGCACCGGCACAGTCAGTGTATTCGGCTACCAGATGCGCTTCGACCTCTCCCAGGGTTTCCCGCTGGTAACCACCAAGAAGTGCCACATGAAGTCCATCATCCACGAACTACTGTGGTTTTTGCAGGGAGATACCAACATCCGCTATCTCAAAGAGCATGGTGTCAAAATATGGGATGAATGGGCGGATGAAAACGGCAACCTGGGCCCTGTGTACGGAAAACAATGGCGCTCATGGGAGGCTGTGGATGGTCGTGTGATCGACCAGATCAAGATTGCGGTGGATCAACTGAAGAACAATCCGGATTCGCGGCGCATCATCGTCTCGGCTTGGAATGTAGGCGAACTGGACAAGATGGCACTGGCTCCCTGCCACGCATTCTTCCAGTTCTACGTGGCGGATGGCAAGCTGTCATGCCAGTTATATCAGCGCAGCGCCGACATTTTCCTGGGCGTACCCTTCAATATCGCCAGCTATGCCTTGCTGACCATGATGATGGCGCAGGTGTGCGATCTCGAACCCGGTGATTTCGTGCATACCTTCGGTGATGCGCACCTGTATCTCAACCATCTGGAACAGACGCAGTTGCAACTGTCTCGTGAACCGCACCCGTTGCCGAGAATGCATATCAACCCCTCTGTGCGCGACATCTTCGATTTCAAGTTCGAGGATTTCACGCTAGAGGGCTACGACCCGCATCCGACCATCAAAGGTCAGGTCGCAGTATGAGTATTTCAATCATCGTCGCGATGGCAAAAAACCGCACCATCGGCGTCAACAACACACTGCCGTGGCGCTGTCCTGAGGACCTGAAGCACTTCAAGGCGCTGACCATGGGTCATCACATGATCATGGGTCGCAAGACTTTTGAATCTATCGGCAAACCACTGCCGGGCCGCACCACGGTGGTGGTCACGCGCGACAGCAACTTGAAGATCGAAGGTTGCCTGATCGCACATTCGTTGCCGGATGCGATCAAAACCTGCGCTGACGACAGTCAGACCTTTATCGTCGGCGGTGCCGAGATTTATGCTCAAACCTTACCACTGGTTGATACGCTGTACATCACCGAGATGCAGCAGGATGTAGCAGGCGATGCCTGGTTTCCCGAATTTGACTCGTCAAAATGGCAGGAGGTCGCGCGCGAAGTACGCACACAGGCTTCTCCACAGCCACTGGAATATCACTTCGTCACTTATCGCCGCAAAGCGGTTGCCAATATCAATGATTGCAAGAGCGAAGCTCTTAGCAAGAATTGAGGAGTCTCATCAATGTTCGCGTTACCTTCAATGTGGAATCTGCTGATCTCCACCATCGTGTTTTTCATCGCCGCCTGGTATGTCCGCCGTTACCTTGATGAACAGAGCATCCCTGCAGGGATGACGCGCAGCATACTGGTCTTTACGCTTGCCTCGCTGGTGTCGTGGGCTGCGGGAGAAGCCGTGGACTTCATTCAAGGGCCGCCGCAGGCTCAAACTTCAATTGATCTGTCACTGAAGTCCGTTCAAATACAGCCGTAAATCAAAACCTGCCAATCTCTGATACACAGCAAAAAGGCCTGACACTTTCGTGCCAGGCCTTTCTTAACAACTCAAGCGCAATTAAGCAGCTTGGATGTTAGAAGCTTGCTTACCCTTAGGGCCTTGCGTAACTTCGAAACTTACTTTTTGACCTTCTTGAAGGGTCTTGAAACCGTTCATGTTGATCGCTGAGAAGTGTGCGAACAGATCTTCGCTACCATCATCAGGAGTAACAAAACCAAAACCCTTTGCATCATTGAACCACTTAACTGTACCAGTTGCCATGTGACTACTTCCTTTTTAAAAACACGGGAAAAACTCCCGCAAAACTATTTGATCGAAGATTGCACATGGTAAAACCAGTACTGCAGTGACTTTGAATCAAACACGAAGATGACTTTATACGCCTGTTTTAGAATCTCATCAAGCAAAATATTAAAAACAGGATCAAAAACGAACAGCCCGTAGCTTGTAGCTTGTTGCCAAATCGAGCAAAACACTATTCCTTTGCCGCTACACGCTACCAGCTACACGCTTTTGCCGCTGCCTTTACCGCACACAATCCACAAAATAGCGCTTCACGCCGTCCACTTCTTCAACGACCAGACCGTGGATATCAGTCTCGAAACCGGGCAGCTTCTGGCTGAAATCGCGAGCGAACTTCAGGTAATCGACAATGGTCTTGTTGAATATTTCCCCCGGGATCAGCAACGGAATACCCGGCGGATAAGGCGTCAGCAGCACGGCCGTGATACGCCCTTCCAGATCATCGATTTCCACACGATCCAGCTCTTCATGCGCCATCCTGGCAAACGCATCGGACGGCTTCATCGCCGGCTGCATGTCAGACAGATACATCTCGGTCGTCATGCGCGCCACATTATGCAATTTGTAAGCATCGTGAATCTGCTGACAAAGATCGCGCAAGCCCACACGCTCATAGCGCGGATTTTTGCCCGCGAACTCGGGCAGGATGCGCCAGAGCGGCTGATTCTTGTCATAGTCGTCTTTGAACTGCTGCAAGCCGGTCAACAGCGTATTCCAGCGCCCCTTGGTGATGCCGATCGTGAACATGATGAAGAACGAATAAAGCCCGCATTTCTCCACGATTACACCGTGTTCAGCCAGATACTTGGTGACCATCGAAGCGGGTATGCCGCTGTCAGAAAAATCGCCGTCCACATCAAGTCCGGGCGTGATGATGGTTGCCTTGATCGGATCGAGCATATTGAAGCCGTCGGCCAGATCGCCGAAGCCATGCCACTTGTCTGAGGGTTTCAAAACCCAGTCTTCGCGCGAACCCACGCCTTCCTCGGCGATCACATCCGGCCCCCACACCTGAAACCACCAGTCCAGACCGAATTCCTCATCCACCTTGCGCATCGCGCGGCGGAAATCCAGCGCCTCGGCAATCGATTCCTCAACTAAAGCAGGACCACCCGGGGATTCCATCATCGCGGCCGCCACGTCGCACGAAGCGATGATCGCGTATTGCGGGCTGGTGGAGGTATGCATCAGATACGCTTCGTTGAAAATATACTTGTTCAGTTTGCGACTTTCCGGCTCGCGAATCAAAATCTGCGACGCCTGACTCAGACCCGCCAACAACTTATGGGTAGATTGGGTCGCGAAGATCATCGACTCGCGGGCGAGCGGGCGATCACGGCCAATCGCGTGCATATCCTTGTAAAAGTCGTGGAACGCCGCATGAGGCAACCAGGCCTCATCGAAATGCAGCGCGTCGATGCGCCCGTCCAGCATCTCTTTGAGCATCTCGACGTTGTACACGATACCGTCGTAAGTGCTCTGGGTGATGGTCAGGATGCGTGGCTTCTTGGTCTTGTCTTTGATAAACGGATTCGCATCGATCTTGCGCTGGATGCTTGCCGGCTCGAACTCGGACTTCGGGATCGGCCCGATGATGCCGTAATGGTTGCGGGTTGGCGTCAGAAATACCGGCACAGCGCCCGTCATCATGATCGAATGCAAAATGGACTTGTGGCAGTTGCGATCCACCACCACGATATCGTCAGGGGCTACCATCGAGTGCCAGACGATCTTGTTCGAGGTCGAAGTGCCGTTGGTGACAAAGAACAGATGATCAGCATTGAAGATGCGCGCGGCATTGCGCTCGGAAGCCGCCACCGGCCCGGTGTGATCGAGCAACTGCCCCAACTCGTCCACCGCATTGCATACGTCAGCGCGCAGCATATTTTCGCCGAAGAACTGGTGGAACATTTGCCCCACCGGCGACTTCAGGAACGCCACACCGCCGGAATGACCCGGGCAGTGCCACGAGTACGAACCATCCTGCGCGTAATGCAACAAGGCGCGAAAGAAAGGCGGTGCCAGCGCATCGAGATAGGCGCGGGCTTCGCGGATGATGTGGCGCGCAACGAATTCCGGCGTATCCTCGTGCATGTGAATGAAGCCGTGCAATTCGCGCAGCACATCATTCGGGATATGACGCGAGGTGCGCGTCTCGCCGTACAGATAGATTGGAATGTCGGCATTCTTGAAACGGATCTCTTCGACGAACGCGCGCAAGCTTTTGAGCGCAACTTCAGTCTCTTCCTTGCTGCCGCCGCCGAATTCCTCGTCGTCGATGGACAACAGGAACGCCGAAGCGCGGCTTTGCTGCTGCGCAAAAGAAGTCAGATCGCCATAACTGGTAACACCCAGCACTTCCATCCCCTCCTTGACCAGCGCATCTGCCAGCGCACGGATACCCAGCCCGCTGGCATTTTCGGAACGGAAATCTTCATCGATAATGATGATCGGAAAACGGAATTTCATCGCTTAACTCCAAATGGGGATAAATATTGATGCAGATTGTCGTTCACTTTCAAGCGACGACAGAACCGAGTTTCAGTGAAGGCATTGCCTTCGGCGATGCCGGAACTAAAACGGAATTTCATGTACTGCTCCTTGAACGCGAAGAATAAAACGCGAATTTACTAGGACTAGTTAAACGTAATGAACGCAGAGCTTGCGAGCTTTTGCCTTTTGGCAAAATGCCTGCGTACACCACGTCAGTGAAGGCATTGCCTTCGGCGATGCCGGAACTAAAACGAAACTTCATGAACTGCTCCCAGCGGGGATAAATATTGGCGCGAATTGTCGCAGAATTACAGCTTGGCGTGAGCAGGTTTTTTGTCTGACATTCAGAAAAATATTAATCCTGTGGCACGTAGAAATTGACCAGATCACCGATCAAGCCGACCAATACCTGCCGCACCTGCTGCTCATCGCAGCCCATCAGCACCGCATCATCAAGTGCATCCTGGCAGACCTGGCGGATTTCTTCGAGGTTTTCACTCATCACCTTGTTCTTTTCCACGCAGGCGATGACTTCCCCTTTTGGCGATAACCAGATTATTTGCTTGTTTTGCGACACGGACATTACATTTTCGGCAACGTGACGCCGACCTGCCCCTGATACTTGCCGCCGCGATCTTTATAGGACGTCTCACATTCTTCATCGCTCTCGAAGAACAGCACTTGCGCAATGCCTTCGTTGGCGTAAATCTTGGCGGGCAGCGGCGTGGTGTTGGAAAACTCCAGCGTCACATACCCCTCCCATTCCGGCTCAAACGGTGTGACGTTGACGATGATGCCGCAACGCGCGTAGGTAGACTTACCCAGACAGACCGTCAGCACGGAACGCGGAATGCGGAAATACTCCACGGTGCGCGCCAGCGCGAAGGAATTAGGCGGGATGATGCA
>JAUSNM010000084.1 GCA_030645535.1 Gallionella sp.
GGGTGGCTCCACTAGATACAAAGCGGGTACCGAAATTCACGATCTGCTTGCCGCCAACCACCATTAAGGGCAACAGCCTGCCATTTGCCATCGTGTTGATGAAATTATGGATGGCGACACCCACACGCGAACACAGGCCGGCATAGCCCAATGGTTGCTCTTTTTCTTGCAATTTCGGCTTCACCCCGCAGTGGATGATCTACGCCTGAAGTTGCAGCTGCCGAACTTGGCATACGATTGCCTCGGTAATCCGCTGATCCCAAGATTGACACGACCACCTTGGCAAGAAGGCGACACATGTTTGTTCCAAAAATCGGGCACCCTGCATCCAGACTTCTCTTGACCTTCACGCTGGCGGCCTTGATCGGCTCTATGGCCTGGGCCCATCAAACCGTGCCTGCGGCACAAGGGCCGACCAACGAAAAAGCGCTGGACCACCTGCAGACCTTCCCTTCTGAAGGCAGATATCACCTGGATCCGGGAGAGACGTGGGAATATGGTCAGACTCCGCCCACGTCAGGCCCTCACGATCCGGTACCGGTCAAGCCCGGTTTCTATAAAACCAGACAAGCGCCAGAGAAGTTGGTGCACGCGCTAGAACATGGCAACGTGGTCATCTACTATGAAATGCTCACGCCGTCAGCGCTACGCCAGCTCAAAGGGTGGGCAAGACGGTATCACGGCAAATGGGACGGAATCATTGTCACCAAACTGCCCGGCCTTGGAGACGCATTGATTCTCACCGCATGGACCAAGCTGCTCCGTTTGGATTCTTTCGATCCGGTCAAGGCCTTGGCATTTATTGACATATTTCGCGGTCATGGCCCCGAGAACGACCAGGATGACATGTAGGTTGTCTCAAGAGCAGCGGGAAGCGGAGGCCCAGGCGCACGTCGATTTGAAATGAAATTGGGTTGCCAATGAGCGGGTACTGGCGAACGGCAGGTTACGCTGCACAACGGCTCCACGATTTTCTCCAGAGCCGACGTTCACTTTTGACTGTCGGAGTTGAGTTGACCAGTTCCAGCAGACTGACAAAGGCGCCACCTAGGCGACTGCCACCATCATGACCATTGGCCGCGATGCCTCGGCGTGTCCGATCACGCGATCGGCTTGTCCATCATCATCGAG
>JAUSNM010000019.1 GCA_030645535.1 Gallionella sp.
ACGCAAGGATTGCAGCAAGGTCGCATCCTCACTGAAGCGTTCCATCAATATCTGCCTTGCACCATCCAGCGCCGCTTTTGTATCGGCGACCCCGGGATTGTCGCCTTGCTCAGTGCTGAAGGCGGATCTCAGATATTTGGCAGCTTCGTCTTCAGGTTGCAACGAGGGATTTGCCAGCAGGGCGTCGGCCAATGGCGCCAGTCCCGCTTCCAGCGCAATCTGGGCGCGAGTTCTGCGTTTGATCTTGTAGGGCAAATACAAGTCTTCCAGATGCGTCTTGTCAGCCGCATGACTGATTGCATCCAGCAGTTGGGGCGTCATCTTGTTCTGGGAAATTACAGAGTCGATTATCGCGGCGCGTCTGGCTTCCAGTTCGCGCAGATAGACTAGGCGCTCTGCCATGAGGCGCAACTGGATGTCGTCCAGGCCGCCGGTGGCTTCCTTGCGATAGCGCGAGATGAACGGGACGGTCGCGCCTTCATCCAGTAATTGAATGGCGGCGGCAATCTGGGCGGGTTTGGCGGCAATCTCGACGGACAGGCGTTGTTCGATGGATGGGAGCATGGTGGTGATCTTAAGGGGGGTTGAATAGCAAAAGGCGGCCTGAGGCCGCCTTTTGACAGAATCAAAACTTCGTTAGTCTTTTTCGCCGCTGAATGCCATCAACAGGCTCAGCAGGTTGACGAAGATGTTGTAAATGTCCAGATACAGCGACATCGTGGCCATCACGTAGTTGGTCTCGCCGCCGTGAATGATCTGGCTGATATCAAACAGGATGTAGGCTGAGAAAATCAGCACGGCAATCGCGGAGATGGTTAAGCTGAGCGCAGGGATGGCAAAGAAGATGTTCGCAAGGGAGGCTACGACCAGCAGGATTACCCCGATGAACAGGAACTTGCCCATGAAGCTGAAATCCTTCCTGGTTACCGTAGCCAGCGTTGCCAGACTGAAGAAAATCAGTCCGGTGCCGCCCGCCGCCATGCCAATCAGCTGCGCGCCATTTTTAAGGTGCAGGGCGACTTGCAGGATCGGGCCCAGAAAGACACCGGCGACGAAGGTGAAGCCGAGCAGGGCTACAACACCCCAGGCGCTGTTGCGCAGGGCTGTGACGGCGAACAACAGACCCATCATCGCGCCGAACATCAGCAGCGAACCCATGACCGGATGTTCATGCATGAACGAAAAGTTGATGGATGTGCCGATAAATGCGCCGATGATCGTCGGAATCATGGTCATCGCCAGCATCATGTAGGTGTTACGCAGCACCTTGTTTTGTTCGGTGGCGATCGTACCTGTGGTGGTCGCGAATTGGTTTTGGTATTGCATGTATGGACTCCTAAAAAGTTATGCATCATTTCAACAACAGTGCTGAGACTAGCGAAGTATCAAGAAAGTTGCAATCGTGAATCAAGTTTTGTTATTCAATAGCCGCGAGCATGGAAGGGTGATCAGAGCGGTTTTTGTTCGTCTGTATCTTTGCGTTGATTGCGGCGACGATCCAGCCAGTACGCGACCAGCGGGAGCATGAAAACGCCGCCTGGCATCAGAATGGGAATCAGGTAAGGACTCAAATGGCGCAGTGCGCGCAAATCGCGCAGCAGGGTTGCGCGCTCGTCCGTGCTCCACTGTCCGCCATTGCGATGTTTCATCAACAAGGGGATCAATCCGCGTACCTGGCTTAACTCGCTGCGTATGAGCTGAGCCTGACTTTCATTTATCGAACGTACATTCGACCAGCCACGTTGCAGTTGGACAACATATTTCCTGCCGGCTGGTAGCATGTTTATGGTTTACGTCGTTGTTGATTAAAAATCATTATTAAACAATATGTTATATATTATTGCGGTATTGTTGCAAGGAGACGCTGCCAGCGTTATACAAGTCATACGCTGCCACGCAATTAGCCGCAGTTTACAGAAGCCTGCCGGGTTTAACAAATCTGCAGTCGGGTGTGGCAGATGATGGGATGTCGGGGGAGGCGGTGACAATGTTCATCGGACTGTAGTTTGCGTGCAATAGTGCTTTCCCTGTATGGTGCAGTTCCGTGATAATGCGAACATGTCTATAGAGTTAAACGGGCGGCAAATGGCTATCGCGCAGCGGGGTATTATCAATCGGTTGTTTCAGGCGAGTACGGTGCTGCTCGTGCTCTGTACGCTTTCGGCGTGCAGCAAAGAGCCATCCGAGCCGCTGCGTATCGCCAGCAGCCCCTGGCCGGGCTATGAGCCGATCTATCTGGCGCGTGACATCGGTTATCTGCCCAAAGAAAAAGCTAAAATTTTCGAGTTGCCTTCCTCAGACATTACGCTCGAATCGTTCCGCAATCGTTCTGCCGATATGGCAACACTGACGCTGGATGAGACGCTGGATCTGCTGGCGGGAGGCGTCAAGCTGCGCGTCCTGTTTGTCATGGATGGCTCCAATGGTGCAGACGCGGTGATGGCTGTGCCACAAATCAAGACACTGGCCGATCTGAAGGGTCGCCGCATCGTCATTACCAACATACCGTTGGGCGTATACATGCTGACGCGCACGTTAAACGCGGCCAAGCTGACGCGGGAAGATGTGCAGGTCATCCCGAGTGCAGAAAGCCTGCATCCGGAAATGTACCAACAGGGCAAGGCAGACGCCTTCATTACCTTCGAACCTGCCAAGTCTCAGCTGGCCGCCATGGGCGCTCATGTGATCTTCGACAGCAGTCAGATGCCCAATGAAATATTCGATCTGATGGTGGTGCACGAGGACGTGTTTCAGGCGCGCCGCAAGGAAGTGTGTGAAGTTGCCCGTCAATGGTTTCGTGCGCTGGAATACATCAAACAGTCGCCTGACGATGCAGCGCGCAGTATGGCCCGGCGTCTGGGTATCGGTGTGTCAGAATATCAGGCGATGGCGGGTGGCATCGCAATACCTACACAGCAGGAAAACTTGCGCCTGCTCAGCGGGCGGGAGCCTGCCATCGCGGCGCCTGCAGACAATCTGGTTGAGGTGATGTTGAAAGAAGGCCAGCTTAAACGCAATGTCGACATTCGCCAGGCGCTGGATGCAGGCATCGAGGCTTGCATCAGCAAATGAAAAAGCGCCTTTCCCTGCTCATTTCTCTCATTCTGGTGATTGCCTCACTGGTCAGTTCCTTCCTGATTTATTTGCAGGAAGATCGCGCAGATCAGGCGGGAATTGAAAAAAACGCCATGACTGAAGCTACGTTGCAGATGAGCGGGCTGCAAAATGTCTTGTACAACCGCCTGACGGCAGGGGATCAGTCGGAGGCGCTGTTGAACATTTCTCTTGCTGCCACCTATCCCACCGTACGCAGTCTGATGCTGGTCGATGAACAGCATCGCGTGCTGATGGCCAATCGCTACAGTTGGAAAGGCACGCTGGCCGGTGCATTATCCGGCTTTTCGGATATTGACGCGGATCAGGTTCTCGGCAGTGGTGTCAGCAAGGTAGCATTCAACGCGCGTGAGCGCACGCTGCTGCAAGGCTATTTTCCGCTGATCATCGGGTATAAGCAGGGTGGCCTGGAAAAGACCATGGGTTTGCTCTATGTAGAATATGACATCAGTCGTGCGTTACAGGCAGCGAAAAGGGAATCCGCAGCACAAGCGCTGATTTTTGCTGCCATCACGCTGTTGACAGCGAGCTTCATCGGCACTCTTTTGCACTTTCTGGTTACCCGGCGCGTGAGTCTGCTTGCTGCTGTATCTGCCCGACTCGCAGCGGGTGATTACAGCGCGCGTACCGGGCTCAAGGGCAATGATGAACTGTCCGAGCTGGGCCGCTCGTTCGATCTGATGGCGCAGCGTTTGAACGAGAATATCGCGCGGCAGGAGAGGCAGCGCACGTTCCTTGCGGAGGCGCAAAAAATTGGACACTTCGGCAGTTGGGAGCTCGATTTGCTCACGGGTAAGTTGACATGGTCTGATGAAATATTCAGCCTGTTTGAAATCGAACCTGCGCAATTTCACCCATCCTATGATGCTTTCCTGAACGCCATTCATCCTGAAGATCGCGAGTTGGTGAATCAGGCCTACAGCAATTCTTTGCTGGACAGGCAACCCTATCAGATTACGCATCGCCTGATGATGCCAGACGGGCGCATCAAATGGGTAGAGGAGCGCTGCACCAATGATTTTGATGCCGGCGGTCGTGCGGTGCGCTCGGTGGGCACGGTGCAGGATATTACCGAGCGAGAAGAGACTGCGTTGCAGTTGAACATCGCAGCGGTGGCGTTCCAAACCCAGGAAGCGATGATGGTGACGGACAAGGATGCCAACATCATCAAGGTGAACCATGCCTTCGAGCTCTCCACCGGCTATTCCGAGGCAGAGGTTGTGGGAAAAAATCCGCGCCTGCTGAGTTCCGGGCGACACGATAATGCCTTCTATCACGACATGTGGGAGAGGATCAGGGTCGATGATATGTGGGCAGGCGAGGTGTGGGACAGGCGCAAGAGCGGCGAAGTCTACCCGAAATGGCTCACCATCACTGCGGTAAAGAATCACGGCATGGTTAGTCATTATGTGGCGGTATTCATCGATATCACCGAACGCAAGCAGGCGGAAGAAGAAATACACAACCTGGCGTATTTTGATCCGTTAACAAACCTGCCCAATCGCCGCCTGTTGATGGATCGTATGAAGATCGCACTGGCACAGAGCGCCCGCAGTAAAAATTGTGGTGCGTTGATGTTCATCGACCTTGATTATTTCAAGGTGCTGAACGACACCAAGGGGCATGAATACGGCGACAAAATGCTGATCGAAGTGGCGCATCGCCTTGTCGCGTGCGTCCGGGATGCCGATAGCGTCGCCCGTTTCGGCGGCGACGAATTTGTGGTGTTGCTGGAAGGCTTGAGCCTCAATCAGGGTGAAGCGGTGGTACAGGCGGCAACGATTGCCGAAAAGATTCGCGAGTCATTGTCGCAGACCTATGTGATCGAGGGCTATGCTCATGAAAGCTCGCCCAGTATCGGGGTGGTATTGTTTAACGGCCATGAGGTCGAGATCAATGAAATGTTCAAACGCGCCGATCTGGCGATGTATCAGGCCAAGGAATGCGGGCGCAACATGGTGCGCTTCTTCGAGCCCAAGATGCAGGCTGTACTGGAATCGCGTACCGTGATGGAGCATGCGTTGCGGCAAGCCTTGCCGAACGGTGAACTCGAGTTGTTTTATCAGGTACAGACCAATCACGATCGGGTGTTGCTTGGGGCGGAGGTGTTGTTGCGCTGGCACAGTCCGATGCTGGGTATGGTGTCCCCCGCCCAGTTCATTCCGCTGGCCGAACAGAGCAAGCTGATCTTGCCGATTGGTCGATGGGTTCTGGAGGCTGCCTGTGCGCGTCTCAAGGCATGGGAGGCTCATCCGGTCTTGAGTACCATGCATCTGGCCGTCAATATCAGTCCTGTACAGTTTCATCAGGTTGACTTTGTAAGGCAGGTGAAGGGCATTATTACTGCGAGTGGTGTGAATCCGGGACGACTGGAACTGGAGTTGACCGAGAACCTGGTGCTGGATGATGTCGAGGAGGCGATAGCAAAAATGGCCGCGTTAAAAGCAATCGGCGTGCGTTTTTCGATGGATGATTTCGGTACCGGCTATTCTTCCTTGCAATACATCAAGCGTCTGCCGATAGATCAGTTGAAAATAGACCAATCCTTTGTGCGCGACATTCTGACCGATCCGGGCGATGCGATGATGGTGCAAACCATCGCGGAGATGGCACGCAATTTTGGCTACGATGTGATCGCTGAAGGCGTGGAAGAACTGGCGCAGTTGCAGCCGCTCATTGAGCGCGGTTGCGATACCTTTCAGGGATATTTGTTCAGTCGCCCGGTGTCGCTGGCTGAATTCGAGCAGTTGATCGACAGATGGGGGACTCATTCAGGGCCGCACTGAATGTATTTTCCTGCGCTGAATGACTGTGTCGGTTGATGAGCATTGCTCAATGGCGATCCCGTCCGTATGATGAAGCCTCTGTGTGCGCCAACAGACATAACTTTTAATGCAACAAGGTAGATAATATCTGCCAGCGGCTCTTTTTTCGGGTTTCCGTCGTTTTTGGTGGAAATGATCAATACCCGAAAGCTGGGTTGTTTTACGTTAACTAAAGGGTAAATAACCTTTACAATAAAAGGTGCTATCGTTTAGTGTGGTTGGGTCGTAAGTTGGTATTTTTAAATAACCTGAGGGGAATAACATGGCTAAAATTGAATTGAATACGCGATTTGGTGAATTAAGCATTGATCCGTCACAAATTATCACATTCCCCAGAGGGATACCCGGATTTGAAAAATGCACTAAGTGGATCCTGTTTCATGAGTTGGATGACAAGGGCAACCGAACCAGCGGCGTGGTGACTCATCTGCAATCGGTTGATGACGAGGCCGTGACATTGTCAGTGACGGAACCTGTTCTGTTCGGCTTTAATTACGAGCTGGTGCTGTCTGACAGCGAAGCTGCCGAACTGAAGCTGGAAGACCCGAACGATATTCTGGTGTTGGCCACGTTGGCAGTCAAAAATGTCGTGCCGCAACTCGGAGACAAGCTGCCATTGGAAAATTTGCACGCCAATATTGCAGCGCCAATTCTGATCAACTCCAAAGCGCGCGTCGGAATGCAGATAAAACTGGTGGGCAAGGAATCTAAAGCCGGCTTTGCACCATTCACGGCTAAGGTTGGAATTTAAGTAGCAAAAGTATGAAGCGGCGGCGGGGAATCCTCGCCGCTGGTTTTACAGCGCAGCTAGAATGATTCGAGTTTGAATCCTGCTGTTTTTGATGAAAACTTGTTATTAAACAAGTGGTTAGGCATCCTGGCGGAAGCGGTGAGATTCGAACTCACGGAGGACTCTCATCCTCGCTAGTTTTCAAGACTAGTGCCTTAAACCGCTCGGCCACACTTCCATTTTCGGTATCAACTGGCGTATGCCAGTCCATCGAAGGCGCGCATTTTG
>JAUSNM010000108.1 GCA_030645535.1 Gallionella sp.
AGGTGCGCACTAGCATGGTGTTAATTTCTGCCACGTGGCCGCCGTCATGCGCCAGGGGCTGAGCCATGGATAGCGCTGGTTTGGCCCTGACGACTTGGAGCTATGGCCTGGTGGGATTGGCGTATTCGGCTTTTGCCTTGCGGCTGCTCCACCTTGGCTATGGGCGCGCCAAACACGAGTGGTCCAAGACAGCCGTGCTCACTGCCGTGTCAGCGAGCGCGCTCTGGGGTTGGCTCGGCTTTGCACTGCTGTTAACGGGTGCGCCCTGGTTGCTGCTGCTGAGCACGGTGGCGGATCTGCTGCGCTACGCCTGTTGGTACGCATTTTTTTTGGTCTTGTTGCGCCCGAGTCGGGCCACGGGCAAGGCGGTCGGCACGTCCTGGATGGTGCCACTGGCGGCCATGGTGGTGGGCTTTGGCCTTCTGGCGCTCGGCATCGAAGCCTGGGGCATCAACGCGTGGGGTGACGCTTCAAAATTGATTCTTCTGAGCGCCATGGCGTCGTCGGTGTTGGCGCTGGTCTTGCTGGAGCAGATCTTCAGAAACGTGGCAGAGGAGGCGCGCTGGAACATTAAACCCCTGTGCCTGGGCCTGGGCGGCGCGTTTCTGTTCGACCTGTATCTGTTTTCTGAGGCCACGCTGTTCAATCGGCTCGATGGTGACGCGCTCAGCATTCGCGGGCTGGTGCACACCCTGGTGGTGCCTTTGCTGCTGCTCTCCACCACGCGCCGCAGCGACTGGATCGCCAACATCCGCCTGTCACCCACGGCTGCTTTCCACTCGGCCACGTTGCTCATTGCCGGCTTGTATTTGATGTTCATCTCCGGTGTCGGCTACTACGTGCGCTACTTTGGTGGCGAGTGGGGGCGGGCGCTGCAGTTGGCATTGGTATTTGCTGCCCTGGTGATGTTGCTGGCACTGGTGCTGTCGGGCTCACTGCGTGCCCGCCTGCGGGTCTTTCTGGGCAAGCACTTTTTCCGCTACCGTTTTGACTACCGCGAGGAATGGCTCAAATTTACCCGCACCCTGGCGGCCCAGGACTCGCCCCAGGAGATGGGGCAGCAGGTGATTCGGGGGCTGGCCAATATGCTGGAAAGTCCAGCGGGTGGCTTGTGGATGCGGGCCAAGGGCGAAGCCGCGTTCAGCCAGACGGCGCGCTGGAATCTGGCGCAGTCACTGGAAAAGGAAGACGCCGACTCGCCGCTCTGCCAGTTCCTCACCAACAGTGGCTGGGTCGTCAATCTGGAAGAGTACCGCTCCTACTCCCGCCGCTATGGCGCGTTGAAATTGCCGCTCTGGCTGCAACAACTGGGGCAGGCCTGGCTGGTGGTGCCGTTGATGGTGGGGCAGGAACTCATTGGCTTCGTGGTGTTGGCCAGTGCGCGCACGCGGGTTGACGTGAACTGGGAAGTGATTGACCTTCTGAAAACGGCAGGCCAGCAGGC
>JAUSNM010000113.1 GCA_030645535.1 Gallionella sp.
GCTGGTTATCCGCAGTACAGAAGGCCAGAGCGGGCAAGCCCAGACAACAGCGCTCCCATGTTGCCGAACCACCTGCTCCTATCGCAAGGTCAGCAGCCGCCATCAATTCCGCCATGCGGTTTGTTTGCACATGGCAAACAAACCCATTCGCTGCACACATCCCCTCGATTTCTGCAAGGCGCGGATGCTGCGCACCGATTACCACATCGATATGAAAACCAGAAACATCTATCTCGGACAGTGCTTCAATTGCGCGACCTGTATAGTTATCGGCATCGACACCGCCAAAAAATACCAGGATTCGTTTGACCGCCCCTGTGCGCGGCTTGACCTGATCACGAAATCTTCGAAACTCGTCCCGCAACAACGCATAGCGAGGGCCAAGCAGCAACTGACAATGCGACGGCACTTTGCCGGCATAGCGCGTCTGCATATCTGCATAAAAATTCTGATCCAGCAGCACATCGCAATCGTGTTGACGGTCGGCGATATCGTCAATGACCATAATCTGCCTGGCAGTTCCGCGTAAGGCGCTTTCCCAACGCGCATCCAGTGCATAGTGGTCAACGACCAGACTATCCCATGATTGATCAGACAGCGCCTGAATGGTAGCTTGAGCGTCCTGTTTCTGGCTGGCTCCCAGCCAATGCGCGTGAGCCAGATCGCCGGTAACCGGCGGGGTTAAATCACTTTCCAGCGATACGAACTCCACGTCTTTTGCTGCCAGCATATCTCGCAAATGCAACGGCAGGTCGCGGCTGACAAAGCGAATCTGCGCACCGCGCTGTTTCAGCGCATCCGCCAGGGTCAGGCAGCGCATGAAATGCCCTGTGCCGATCTGGCCGGTTGCATCGGTGCGAAAAACAATCCTCATTCCTGCTTTCTCAATTCAACCGTTTAAATCCGCCATGACACACAGGTCCGTTAAGCAAGCTCATCACATCCCTGCCCTCTTCGCACTCTTTAATCAATGCAAATACAGGGGCTAGTGCGTCAAAGAAACCCGCCACCACGTCCGGCGTATGATCAATGCAGACATACACGCTGTTACCCGCCAGATAACCTTTGGCCAGCATTTCCTGAGTGATGAGTGTCTTGTAGGCCAACGCATCAGGGCTTTGGAACGTAAAGCCCGTAAGCGACGGCAAACCCCAGTGATCGATCTTGAGATCGTGCTTGTCGGCGAGTTTTTGCCAGCCCTGACGAATGTTCAAGCCGGTCTGGGTAATGGTGTCCCAGGACTTGATCCGTTCCATGACCTCCAAAGTCTTGAGGGCGGCAGTCGGGCCGATGCGCTCCGTCCAGAACGTGCTGCTGATAAAAGTCGTCTGCGCCGCTTCCATGACTTCACGCCTGCCGATGGTAGCGGTAATACCGTAGCCGTTGCCCAATGCCTTGCCGAACATCGCCATGTCCGGTTCAACGCCGTATTTTTTATGCAGACCGCCAAATGTTTCACGGAAGCCGGAAGTGCATTCGTCAAAAATCAGCACAATGCCGCGGTCGGTGGCAAGCTTGCGCACCTTATGCAGGAAATTGTCCTCGGGACCCATGTTGCGAACCACTTCCATCTTGATCACGCCGATGTCGTGAGCAATGACCAGCGCTTCCAGCTCGGCATAGTTGTTGTAGTTGAACGGGAATACCGTGCCGCGCAGATTTTGCGGTACGCCATTGGGCGCCAGACCCGGCAACAGGTGACCCGCCAAGCTCTTGTCATCGCCAAGGTTTGCGGACAAGTACCAGTCATGCCATCCGTGATAGCCACAAATGGCTACGTTGTCCTTGCCGGAAGCCGCGCGTGCAATGCGAATCGCAATGGCGTTGGCCTCACCACCTGAGCGTGCAAGCCGCACCATATCCGCCCACGGGTGTATCTCGATCAGTTTTTCCGCCAGATACACTTCTTCCGGACAATTGAAAGTAGACATATTTCCGGCATCAATGGTCTTGCGGACTGCGTCATCAACTTCCTGATGTCCATACCCCAATATATTGGTACCGATACCCATGATAAACATGTCAGTAAATTCGTTGCCGTCCAGATCCCAGACCTTGCAACCTTTAGCCTTGCTGAAATATGCAGGCCACTGATCCGGCAGAAACATTTCAGCGCGTTTTGAGAGCAGCATGTTGCCGCCGGGGATGATTTGTTTAGCGCGTTTCCAAAGTTTTTGGCCCGTACCCATGGTAGCTCCTTCGTTTCTAATCAAATGTTTGTTTATATTAAATATTTCCGGCTGACGCAGTTGTAAATCAAGCACCTCGCCCCAGGTAAAATTGGTACGCGGGGAAAAATATTGGAATACCTGTTCGATCACCACGAAGTCAGCGGGCTCATCGACTGTCCAGCGCAACGCTGAATAATCCTGACTGTGTTGCATGGCCGCAGTAATAAATCTGCCCTGTTCACGCAGGTAAGGCGTGACATGTTCCCGATCAAAGGGTTTGCTGGTCTCCTGGCTGGCTTGTTCCAGCGCTTTGAACGTGCAGACCTCAATATCCAATCCATCCGGGTAAGTCGGGGGTGCAATATTACTGAAGTAATCCACACCGGCGGCCTTGAAGCTGCGAATGACTTCGTCCACCAACTCGGGATCCACCAGCGGACAGTCACCGGTAATGCGCACCACCACATCTGCATGGTGCTTTCGTGCAGCCTGCACAAAACGGTCGAGCACATCATTTTCGCTGCCTTGTTCGCAGGCATAGCCCAGCTTGCGGACATGTTCAACCAGCGGTTGGTTGCGTTCGTCAACCGATGAAGCGACGACAATTTCATCCAGCTCTTTGGCGCGCGACAAGCGGGAGAGCAACAGTTCGATCATCGGGACGCCGCCTATTGGTTTCATCACCTTGTCAGGCAAACGAGTGGAACCCATGCGGGCTTGAACCAGCGCAACAATTTTCATAATTTGGACCAACTTGCAGGGTTTATCAAATTCTCATCTTCGCATTGCAAATCGGGAAAATCATCTGGTGCGACACTGGCCGCAGCACTGATAATTTGCTGCAACTGGTTCACGCTGTCCGCCCCGACGACGACACGGTCGATTTCGGGAAAAGAAAGCGGAAACGCCAGACACGCCTGAACAGCCAATACATTGTTGCGCGAAAGCCAGCCATGCCATTTACCCCATAAATCGGACCAGGGTGAAAATTTGTCCGGAATAGCGCCTTTCGACATCAACAGCAAGCCCTGTAAAAATGCCGAACGAATATGGATTTCAACACCTTCGTCCTTCAGGCGCTGCAACCAGCCAGAGGCGTGCAAGCGCCGATCGGCCAGATTGAATGGTGCTTGCACCAGATCAAAACGGTAGCGTTGAGTGAGCGCTTCCAATTCATCAGGTGCGTAGATGGAAACACCCAACTTTTGCACTTGCCCCGCTTCTTTTAAACCTTGCAAAGCGTGATAGAGTGTTTCGCCGCCTGACTCCAGCAACTGCTGCGGGCGATGCAGCAACAGTCCATACACAGAACTCACACCAAGGCGGGACAGCGATGCGGCAACTTGCTCTTCGACCCAGCCGCTTACATCAGCACATCCGTCCGGTACTGCAGGCAATTTAGTCACCAGCTTGAAACCTTGTGTGCCCACTTCACCCAGGCAGGTTTCGCTCTCACCGTAAGCAATGGCGGTATCGAGTGTGTCAATGCCATTGGTCGCGGCCAATTGCAGCATGGCCTTCGCGTTCGACCGCGTGACCTGACCGTCCTGATTGGCAATGCCATAGGGCAGGCCAAATTGGGCCGTGCCGAGAGCAAGCCTGCTCATCGAACCGCCTCGGTCAATGCGCTCAAAACGTCCTTTTGCTGTTTCTCCGTCATTCCCGGGTACATCGGCAGACTGATCGCTTCGGCGTAATATCGCTCGCCCTCAGGACAATACCCGGCCTTGAACCCCAAACCTTCATAGTAAGGCTGGCAAGGCACCGGAATGTAGTGCAGGTTTACGCCGACGCCTGCCGCACGCAATGCCTCGAATACCTGGCGATGTGTCTTAACTATTTCACCAAGTTTCAGACGGATCACATACAGATGCAAACCTGAATAGCCGTCTGCATGCTGCCAGGGAATAACCACCGGCAGGTCGGCCAGTAACTGGTCATAGCGCCTGGCGATGGCATGCCGCCTGGTGACAAATTCGTCCAGCCGCTGCATCTGGCTCAGGCCTAAAGCTGCCTGCAAATCGGTCATGCGATAGTTGAAACCAAGGTCGATCTGCTGGTAGTACCACGGGCCATCCGGCGCATGGGTCATATCGTTCACGTCGCGGGTGATGCCGTGGCTGCGCAGCAGCTGCATGCGCTTAGCCAACGCTGCGCTATTAGTCATCGCCATGCCGCCTTCGGCAGTGGTGATGATCTTGACCGGGTGGAAGCTGAATACGGTGATGTCGCTGTAACGACAATTACCGATCGGTTCGCCGCGATATTTCCCGCCGATCGCATGCGACGCGTCTTCGATAATCTTGAAACCGTATCGCTGGCTGAGCGCGTGAATGCCCGCCATGTCGCAGGGCTGTCCGCACAGATGCACAGGAATCACTACTTTAGGAAGTTTTCCGGCATGCTCAGCTTGCGCCAGTTTCTCTGCCAGGCGCTCCAAACTCATGTTGTAGGTGTGTGGATCGATATCGACGAAATCGACACTCGCACCGCAATAGAGCGCACAGTTTGCGCTCGCCACGAAGGTGATCGGTGTCGTCCAGACCACATCGCCCTTGCCCACGCCCAACGCCAAACAGGCTATGTGCAGCGCGCTGGTGGCGCTGTTCACCGCAACTGCATGCTGCGCACCGCAGTAGTCTGCAAGGGTTCTTTCAAAAGCGGGAACTGCCGGGCCCTGGGTCAGGAAGTCGGAGCGCAGCACTTCCACGACCGCCTGGATGTCTGCCTCTGATATGTCCTGGCGGCCGTAGGGAATCACCGTTGTCATATCTTGCCGACTTTTTCACGGTTCTGCGCGATCCACGCCTGCAACGAAGCAACGCTCATCCATTCGGTGTTGTTGTCCGAGCAATAAGTAAAGTTTTCAGCCACCCTGATACCATCCTTGATGCGGTATTGGTCATTGCACCACTCGTGTATGGCTGGCAATATTTTAAAGTGTTCGGGATATTCGTAGGTGTAGAGCGCGTCTTCCGTACCGATCATTTGCTCGTGGAGCTTTTCACCGGGACGGATGCCAACAACCTCGTGCTCCGCACCAGGAACTGAGGCAGTCGCGACATCCGTCACTTTCATCGAGGGGATTTTCTTGACGTAGATTTCCCCGCCGACCATGTCTTCAAAGGCGTGCCACACCAGCTCCACGCCTTGCTCCAGCGTGATCATGAAGCGGGTCATGCGGGGATCCGTGATTGGCAATGTACCCTTGTCTGCAATCGACAAGAAGAATGGAATGACGGAACCGCGCGAGCCCATCACGTTGCCATAACGCACCACAGCAAAACGGCTGTCGTGTGACCCCGCATAGGAATTGCCGGCCACAAACAGCTTGTCGGATGCCAGTTTTGTCGCGCCGTAAAGATTAGCCGGGCTGCTGGCTTTGTCAGTCGAGAGTGCAACGACACGTTTAACACCCCGATCAATACACGCATCGATCAGATTCATCGCGCCGATCACGTTGGTCTTGACGCACTCGAATGGATTGTATTCGGCAGTGGGTACAATCTTGGTTGCGGCGGCATGAACCACATAATCGATACCATCCAGTGCACGTGACAAGCGGTCCTTGTCGCGCACATCGCCGATGAAAAAACGCACGCGCGGGTCATCGGCATAGAGTTTGGCCATTTCCCACTGCTTCATCTCGTCGCGCGAGTAGATAACCAGACGGCGCGGGTTATATTTGGCTAGTGTAAGCGGAACAAAAGTATGTCCGAATGAGCCTGTACCGCCGGTAATCAGGATGGATGAATTTGTTAACATGTCATAAGTCCGTATTATTTTGAAAATTATTTTTAGACTGTAAATCAGACTTGGGGGAGGAAAGCATTTCTGCCGGGCACCCTTCTTCAACTACCTTGCCATGCTCCAGACGAAATAAACGGTCGCAATTCTCAACTGTGGACAGTCTGTGTGCGACGATAATGATCGTCTTACTGCCCTGCAGCGCCGCAACGGCTTCCATTACCTCATGCTCAGTCTCACCATCCAATGCACTGGTGGCTTCATCGAGCACCAATACGGCGGGGTCATGATAGAGCGCCCTTGCAACACCGATACGCTGACGCTGACCGCCGGAAAGCCGGACGCCTCTTTCGCCCACCATTGTTTCGAGTCCTTCCGGCAGAGCGGAGACGAATTCATCAAGCTGTGCTGCCTTGACAGCACGGTGTACGGCCAGATCATCAATCAGCTCTTCGGTGAGGCCAAATGCCACATTACGCCTGAGCGTATCATCCGTCAGATAAATGGATTGGGGCACGTACCCGATATGATCCTGCCATTGACGCAATCCCTGCTGAATATCGTGCCCATCCACCTCAACCAGCCCGGAACTCGGCGCGAGAAGCCCCAGGATCACATCGATCAGGGTACTCTTGCCCGAACCGCTGGCTCCGATGAAACCGACACATTCACCTTTTCTGATATCGATGGAGATGCCGTCGAGTGCCGGCAATGTTGCTGCGGGATAGTAATATTCGATGTCAGTCAGACGTAGTTGATTTTTTAATTCTTGCTGACTGCCGGTTTGCCGGCTGGCAAGGTCGGGAGAAGTCAGCTTTAATTCTTCATAGAGCGTGTTGACAACGGGTAAGCTGTAACGCAACGCTTGAACCGAAACCAACACTCGATTTATCGAAGGCATAAGACGGAAAGCTGCTGCGGCAAATAGTCCGAGCGTAGGGATGATACTCGTCATGTCGCGCCCCTGACTGAGCATACTAAACACCAGAATTGCCAAACCGGTTACTGCGAGCAGTTCAAATATCAGGCGCGGAAAGTTCTGGAAGGTGGATTGAAGCTTCCCTACACGTGTACTTTTGATATTGTGCGTATTGAACTGTTCCAGGAAATCAATCTCGCGGCCGAGCAACTTGACGTCTTTGGCGCCGCCCAATCCCTGCTGAAGATGCTGGATACACAGACCATCATGAATCTGACGCTCAACGCCCCACCTGGAGATACGTTCACGCGTCAAACGGTGAAAACCCCAGGCAGCCCCGCCAAGCACGACAACCACAATCAATGCTCCCAATGGCTCTACAAGCAACAGCAGAATGGCAATACCGGCAAGCACCATAAGCTCGGTGAACAACATCAGCGAGCTGGTCATTACCCCCGCAAAAATACTCACTTCACCAATCACATTACGAACCAGTTGTGCCGAATTCCGCTGCAAATGGAACGTGTAAGGCTGGCGCAAATAGATGGCAAACAGCCGCTGAGAAAGTGTTGCCTGCACATCAAAAGCAAAATGAGTTTGCCTCCAGATAAGAAAAGCGAGAAAAAGGTTTTTGACGAGGTAAACACCTACAAGACCGAGCATGGCGGCAGTGATCAACTCTCTTTGCGAGGGTTTTCCCAAAAAGCCGAGGATGGGTGCAATTGCCGGATATCTGGCAACAAGATCGCCTTGCATCATGAGTGTTATAGCCGGAATGACCAGTCCGACACCCAGCGTTTCCAATAGCATTCCCACTATCATCAGAGCGAACAGCACTGCTGCTCCCCGGCGCTCTGTATGGGTGAGCAAAGCATATATTTTGGCAAAAGTGTTCATGCGACGCTACTTATTCTGGTTATATTCATAAACTTCTGCAAATAACTACTGTGTAGCCAACGCCCCGGTGCAGGAAATAAAAGAAGGTTGTCATCGCTAACTGGTCAGTTGTTTCTTCATGAAATCATTTTCCAAATGCTTTTCAATCTTTATAAAATCAATATCCACAAATTCGCGCAATCTGGTTATATCTGCCCGGGAATATTCAGCCTCTTTCGCCTGTGCGTGCCGAATAGATAAGTCGGGAAATCGTTTAATAACCAACTCGACCAATGTTGATATTTTAGTTGCAACGCCTGTACCAATGTTCAAATGCGTGTAAGGGATATTTCTCTTCAGCAACTTCAACACCACTGATGCCACATCTGATACATGAATAAAATCGCGCTGTGCAATCCCCATATTATTCAAGGTGAAAGGCGCGCCAGTTTCTAATGCGCGTTCTAAGCGACTAATGATGGAAAATTTATCTTGCCCGCCATACATGTTGAAAACTCGAAGGATCTCGAACTTTATTCCATGTACCGAACAGAACTCGGCAATCAATTTTTCATTCAGTAACTTGCTAATTCCATTGATGCTGACCGGACAACATTGATTATCTTCATTGGTGCGCATGTCTTCTCCATACACAGCGCAACTACTCAAAAAAATGAAACGTGGAACTTGATGTTTGTGCATTGCCTCCAGCAAGGCTGCAGTTGAAAGCAAATTGGAATTAAACAGGCTTACTGGAGAAATGGATGCCTGAGTATGCAAATCGCTCGCAGCGTGAATCACCACATCAATATTCTGAGCAAGCTTAATATCAATGTCATCCCAGTCACTGCGGTTAAGTTGAATAACCTCAAAGTCTGCCTGCTTGAGAAACTCGCGTCCGAAATTGCCGCCAGCTCCAGTTAATAGAATTTTCATGCTCTGCTGTTTACCAATCTGGTGAAAATTTCTTCATACTGACCGGCAACTTTTCCCCATGTAAAACGTTCTTGCCAATTTTTCTTACCTGTAACGCCCATTGTTTCCAGTAAATCATTTTGCTTCATCAACGATGCCATTGTTTGCGCCAATACACCTTCATTCACTCGCGTATATCCTTTAGCATCAACCTCAGACGGACACATCACTCCGGCACCTGTCCACCGTGCAATTTCTTCTGCATTTCCAACATAAACAGAAAGAAATGGCGTGCCTGCGGCTGCGGCCTCAAATAATACCAACGGCGAATGCTCTATATTTGATGCAAAGACAAATAAATCCGCAGCTATAAATGCTTGCGTCAATTCTTTACGCGGAAGGTCAGTCACCAGCACCAACTTGTTGGATTGTAACTTGTTTATTGACTCAGCCACGGTTCTGGGAGAGGAGCTCGACCCGATCATTCTTCTTACAGCTTGCTTCAGCGAGTAAATTAATCCATGAGTTTTTACCAGGCCGACAAATTTTCTTGATATGTCGCCTAAGCCTTTTTCTAAACTCTGCACTTCATTTCCATTGAGAATCAACGTGGCGTGCTGATTCTCCGGCAAGTGCATTCGAGCAAAGGCGTTAACTAACTCATGATGCCCTTTCAAACCGGTGAAACTCCCTACCGTGAGAAATAAAAATGATTGCAGTGGAATTCCATGTCGCACTCTGAATGTTGGATCAGGAACCACATCAAATTCGACTTCATTAGCACCGTTGGACAGAATCGAAAACCCGCCTATTCCAAGATCCCGCACATAATCAATATCACGATATTTCGTCGCATTAAAAATCAGATGGTCGAATTTTCTTAGTACTTCCGGAAGATCCTGATAATACTTTGCATACCCGGACTCATATAAACCCGAAAATCCACATGGACCAAAAACTTTAGCGTATTTGATGTTATCCAGCACCGGCCATAATGCATCGAATGTCCATTGCTGTGCTGCATAGATCATGACAACGTCAAAATCGCCTCTTTGAACATATTCCTGATACTCACGGACCTCGCCGGTCATTCCGCTTACGCGATTTCCTTTGACATCGAACCCCTGGATGTCTACCCCGTTGAGCGTATCAAAATCTCGCGCTGGCAAGGTGGTCGTTGCCACCGTTACTTGATGCCCCCGTGCAACAAAGCGTTCAGCAAGCTGACGAATAACTTCCTGCACCCCTCCCACGCTTGGCGCATAGAATTGACAACAAAACAATATTCGCATGAATGAGCTATCCTAATCTTCTCGAACAATCGCTCTCACAACGGCCTAGATATTGGCTGTAATGCCGAGCATTTATTTGCCCCGTCAAACCTGAAATTACAACCTGTAAAGCAAGGTCATACCAGGCAGACCAGTCGTCGTAGACATTACCCGATATTTTCCAGGCATCTCAGCAAGCAATTCTGCGACGGCCTTGTGCGGGCCAATGTTGTAACCGGATTGTTCGGACTGACAAAAGGTGTCATGTAGCAAAATCGCCGCATCAGGCATTGCCTCGACTATGCCTGCCAATTCCCGGCGAACAGATTCGTAGCTATGATCGCCATCAATAAAAACCAAAGTTCTGTCTTGAGATCGGCGCTGATATAGCTCTATCGATTTCGACAGGCCATCCGCCTGATAAAGCGATACGCCGGAATACCCCTTGACCATACGGCCGCGCGTGGATCTAGGATGCTCTTGATGATCCAGATCATCAGGCAAGTCAATCGAATGAATTTCTAATGGCAGACTGAACCGCTTACTTATCTCATAAAAAATTCGTGCGGATTTTCCAATATTCGTACCCCATTCAAAAATTTGCTGCGGCTTCAGTCGGCATACGGCCGACACCATCAAGCTTAACTCCGTGATGGGATAAGGATGCGTACCTACAATAGGGATCAGCTTCTTGACAATAAACTCAGAAATAACCCAGTTATCAACTTCAAATTCAGAGCATTCAATATTCTTTGCTGGATCATTATGATCAGCGCCAATCATTTGTTTTAACTTGCGTTTCAATTTGCTATAAATTTTCATTTTTTACCTTGTAGATATTTCTCACAAACATACGCTTCAACGCTGAATCCATATCACGTTGCCAGACTGCACAGCACCTTATACCAATTATGGGTAATCCCGTCATCCACAATTACGTGTTTTGGCCGAATGGCGCATACTCCCATTCTTTTCAACAAATCAATGCTCATTCTCGCAATAAAAACTACTGCTGCCAAAAAAACAAAGTGCCATCAGTTCGATCTGGTGAAATGCCGCAACTGGACCTTCAAAACAGCCCGGCGAGTTTTTGCCAAATTGTCTTGGCCCTGATCCGATAACCGAATAAAACGTCGTCTATTTTCTGAACCATTCTACCTGACCCATCCAGGTCGGGTGTGGAAAATCCCCCCACGGCCAGTTGCATATCGTTTCATGCACTAGTGCTCAGGAAAATAATCCAGTTACCTTATTGTCTTCATCAATCATAATGGCCCGTACCGCCGATTACCAGAGTGTTGGTTAGTTTGTATTTCACAGCCTCACCCAACCCTGCGGTAATAAGTCCCGCACATCTGTTTGACTGGCAAACCAACGCTTCGGGGCAACAACGATTTTGTCTGCCCTTGGATTGAGCCATGCGCCCCACCAGCTGAATGAGCTGTTAGCAATGATATGATGCTTGCACATACTCATCAACCTCATATCGTTATAGCTTTCTTCACCATAATTGTGTTCAACATACTGGTGAGGGTAATCTATTTTCAAATTATTTTTTACCCAGGCAATATCGTCGGAAAAAACGAAAAAATGCGGGTTCTGCGCTTGCTCAGAAACATGCTGAATTGCTGCACGATAATAATCCAGCGAGCAAAGGCCGTGCGTCGCCGCAGTCTTCGGATTGTTTGCGTAGTCACCACGCCGCACATGCAAACTCACAGCGTTCACCTGGTTTATTTGTTTAGCGCATTCGGCATTCTTGTTTAGCAATGGCGACTTAAAAGTAAAATCAGATCTGATAACAGATGCCACCTCCTGAAAATACTTTTCGGACTGCCAATAGCCGGCAAGATAACAGTTTTCCGGAACTTTTTTTATTTCCGACCAGTAGTGAAAACATGGTTCAACAACAAAGCCACGACGACGAAACGCCGCCATCCCGGGACGTGCCATCATGCGCCGGATGCCAGGCGCAATCTGCCAGCCCAGAATATTGCGCACCTCTGTTTCGGTAGCGATTTCTGCCGGAATATTGAAAACCCGCTGAAGCTCAAATCCCTGATGCAATCCATAGCCAACAAACCCTGCAATATCCAGCTTTAATGACTGGCCCCGCTCTAAAGCCAGAGCGCGGCCAGCCGCGTACTGAAACATCTGGTTGCCCAGACCGCCAATAATGTGAAATAAAATCATTTCTATAAAATAGCCTTACAAAACATCTTATAAGTTAACTTGATTCCTTCTTCCAGGCTGATGCTTGGCTTCCAACCTAATCCTCGAATTCTGGAAACATCCATGATTTTGCGCATCGTGCCATCTGGCTTGCTGGTATCCTGCACGAATCTGCCCTGGTATCCCACAACATCGGCTACCATTTCTGCCAATTCACGGATGGTCAGGTCTACGCCTGAGCCAACGTTGATGAGCGGACAATGCGATGGTTCGACAAGCGCATCGTAGCGCGCGTCATCCAACGTAGCCAAAAATACCAGCGCATTCGCCAGGTCATTCACATACAGAAACTCGCGCTTAGGTGTACCGCTGCCCCACAGCACCACTTCACTCGCTCCGGATACTTTGGCTTCATGCATCTTCCGGATCAACGCGGGCAGGACGTGGGAGTTATTCAGATCGTAGCTGTCGCCCGGACCATACAGATTGGTCGGCATCGCTGCCAGCCATTTAGTACCGTATTGGCGGTTATATGACCAGCACATTTCAATACCTGCAATTTTGGCCAATGCGTATGGTCGGTTGGTTGGCTCCAGCGGGCCGGTGAGCAGATATTCTTCCTTTATCGGCTGCGGACAGTCGCGCGGGTAGATACAGGAACTACCCAGAAAGATCAGACGATCAACTCCGGTCGAATGAGCGGCACGGCAGATATTGGCTTCGATGAGCAGATTGCTCATCAGAAAGTCCACCGGATATGTATTGTTGGCATGAATACCGCCGACCTTGGCTGCGGCCAGAAACACCAACTCCGGCTTTTCCTGTTCAAAGAATTGCTGAGTGGCAACAGCGTCTTCCAGGTCAAGTTCGGCATGCGTGCGCGTCACAAGGTTGGTGTATTCCTGACGCTGCAATTCGCGCACAATCGCGCTGCCTGCCAGGCCGCGATGTCCGGCGACGTAGATTTTAGTGTTCTTATTCATCGACAGACGGCCTATTCGTTGTAGTCGTAAGCTGCGTAGCCGTGTTTCTTGACCAGCTCATCGCGCTCGGCACCCTTAAGGTCTTCGCGCACCATTTCTGCAACCAGCTCATGGAAGGTGATCCTGGGTTTCCAGCCGAGCTTTTGGTGCGCCTTGGTCGGGTCGCCCAGCAGCGTCTCGACTTCGGTAGGGCGGAAATAACGAGGGTCAACCTGAACGATACAGCGTCCCTGTTCGTCATAACCCTTCTCTTCTACGCCCTCGCCCTGCCAGCTGATGTTGATACCCAATTCTTTGCCTGCGATCTCGACAAACTGACGCACGCTGTATTGCACGCCGGTGGCGATGACAAAATCTTCTGCCTGTTCCTGTTGCAGCATCAGCCATTGCATTTCAACGTAATCTTTGGCATGGCCCCAGTCGCGCAACGAATCCATGTTGCCAAGGTACAGACAGTCTTGCAGGTTGAGTTTTATACGTGCCAGCGCACGGGTGATCTTGCGGGTGACGAAAGTTTCGCCGCGTATCGGCGATTCGTGATTGAACAGGATACCGTTGCAGGCGTAAATTCCATAGGCTTCACGATAATTTACTGTAATCCAGTAAGCGTAAAGTTTGGCTACTGCGTAGGGACTGCGCGGATAGAACGGCGTAGTTTCCTTTTGCGGCGTTTCTTGCACCAACCCGTACAACTCAGAGGTCGACGCCTGATAGAAACGGGTCTTCTTCTCGAGACCAAGGATGCGAATGGCTTCAAGAATACGCAACGTGCCGATCCCGTCCGCATTGGCGGTGTATTCCGGCGTTTCAAACGATACAGCAACATGGCTCATCGCGGCGAGGTTGTAGATCTCGTCCGGTTGCACTTGCTGGATGATTCGAATAAGGTTGGTGGAGTCGGTAAGGTCGCCGTAGTGCAGTTTGAATTTGGCGTTATCGACATGCGGATCCTGGTACAGATGATCAATACGGTCGGTGTTGAACAGCGAAGAACGGCGTTTGACGCCATGAACGATGTAACCCTTCTTCAGCAAGAACTCGGCCAGATAGGCACCGTCTTGTCCGGTGATACCCGTGATTAACGCAACCTTTGGTTGCGACGAGGACTGAGTAGATTCAGTGCTGAGGGCTGAGTGCTGTGTACTGTGCTTGGTCATTTGTTATCTCTTTGTTTTTGAACGGCGGCGCGCAGCCCACCTAAAATTCGCGAAAGCTCTTCAGTGTTGCTGTTTAAACTACTAAAAACGTCATGGTCAATATATCCCACATCTTGCGCAACATAAAGCTGCGATCGCACTTCGGCGCACGATGCTTTTGCAATCACCAGAAACTGGTGAAATTCACTTCTTGAACCTCGATCAAAACCTTCAGCAATATTCGACATAATGGACACCGCAGCCCTGCGTATCTGGTCTCGCAAGCCGAAGTCCCTGACAAACCCACCGTGATTGGTAATTCAATAAATCTCAACCGCAAGTTGGCGCGCCTTCTGCCAGGCAATCAAATCTTCAAATCGCTCAACTTTCCCACTCATCTCTCAGTCCTCAGCACTTTTATTTCTCAGTCCTGTTTTTGCCTGCCGTAATTGTCATCAAAACGTTGAATGTCATCTTCGCCCAGATATTCGCCCACTTGTATTTCAACGATGTGTAGCGGTACATTGCCGCGATTTTCCAGGCGATGTTTTGTGCCTATCGGTATATAGGTGCTTTGGTTTTTCTGCACCGTCATTATTTCTTCGCCATTGGTGACGGTAGCTGTCCCGGAAACCACCACCCAGTGTTCGGAACGATGCGCATGACTTTGCAGACTGAGCCGCGCACCGGGAGCAACCTCAATGCGTTTCAGCTTGAAGCCCTCAGGATCTTCTTCCAGCACGGTGTAGCTACCCCAGGGACGATTCACCTTGATATGACAAACATGTTCAGTTGCGCCGCGTTCTTGCAACACATCCACCACTTCCCGCACCCGCTGGGTTTGATCGCTTCTGGAGATGAGAATGGCATCGGTAGTCTCTATCACGCAAAGGTCTTCTATTCCAATGGCAGCCACAAGACGTTTTTCGGCACGGATCAGGCTGTTCTTGCAGCCAATCGCAATCACGTTTCCTTGCAAGACATTACCATCGGCATCCTTTGCGGAAATCTCGTGCACGGCATGCCAACTGCCGACATCGTTCCAGCCGAAATCGCAGGGAATCAATGACACACGAGCGGACTTCTCCAGCACCCCATAGTCGATGGAGATTGAAGGCATCGCCGCAAAGTGCATCTCTACAGCTTGCTGAAAAGTTCCTGCAATAGCGCTCTCGGCAAGAATAGCCTGGACCACACGATAAACATCAGGCAAGTGCAGTTCAATTTCAGCCAGTATCACCGAGGCGCGCCAGACAAACATGCCGGAATTCCAGAAATAGCCGCCTTCTGCGAGGAATTGCTCGGCGGTCGCGTGGTCAGGCTTTTCGGTGAAACGTTCGACATCTAAAATACAGGATTCAGGATTCAGGATACTGGAGTCAGGCTTAGTTTTTATATAGCCAAAACCCGTATCAGGCCGGGTGGGCTTAATCCCGAAAGTAACCAACTTACCACTTTCCGCGACTGCAATAGCACGCTGCAAGCATGCCCTGAACTCAACCGCGTCCTGAATAACGTGATCTGCCGGCAGCACAACCATGATGGGATCTGAACCATCCGTCATCAAACGAGCCGCTGCCAGTGCGATTGCGGGGGCTGTGTTACGTCCGACCGGCTCAAACAGCGACTGGTAAGCCAGCAATGAATGATAAGCCTCGCCCTTCGCATGAGACTCTTGCGTAACGATCAACACATTCCCGACAGCAATGACAGGTGACAACCGGTCGATGGTAGTTTGCAGCATCGTTGCATCGCCATCCAGCGCCAAAAATTGCTTGGGCAAGTTTTGACGCGATAGCGGCCACAAGCGGCTTCCGCTGCCTCCGGCGAGAATAACCGCATAAACACTACTCATAGATTTTTTCCGTAACTTGTTCTGTTTCGCGCTTAAGCTCTGCTATCTCTGCGCGCAGGCACTCGTACTCCTGCATTTTGAATTGCAGAAACCCTATGGTCATGCGCGCTTTTTGTTCGACCCCATGCGGGGTAAGCAGGTAGACATATGCCAGCTTGTTGTTATTGTTGCGGAAATTTTCGACTTTCAGACAGCCTTTTTCGACCAGCGCGTTCAGGCAATAATTTACCTTCCCAAGACTGACGCCCAGGCGTTTCGCCAAATCTCTTTGGGAAAGGCTCGGGTTATCTTTTAGCGTTTTAAGCAAACCGTAGCTGATGGTATCGTCTAGCATGAGGTGCGTTCATTTGGTGAACGCGCATTTAACCAGTCGCACCCAGCGACTGTCAATCTGAAAAGTTAGTTGAGCGCCTGATTAACCTTGGCCAGTTCCGCTTCGTCCAGCACGCCTACTGCTGCTTTCAGGCGCAGCTGACTCAACAGGTAGCTGTATTCGGCCTGATACAAGTCGCGGCGGGTCGAATAGAGTTGTTGTTGGGCGTTCAGCACGTCCAGATTAGTTCGAACGCCCACTTCCTGTCCCAGTTTGCTGGCTTCCAGCACGCTTTCGCTGGAGGTGAGCGCTTGCTGCAAAGCCTTGACCTGTGCGATGCCGCTCACCACGCCGAGATAGGCCTGACGGGTTTGCAACGCGACGTTACGGCGGGCGTTTTCCAGCTCCTGACGGGCGCGTTCACTGTTGGCTTCCGCCTCGCGCCACTTGGAATTGACCGCGCCGCCCTGGAACAGCGGCAGGTTGAGCTGCACGCCGACACTCTTGTTGGTGCTGTCGCTACCCACGCCGAAACTGCTGCCATTGGCGGAATTTTTTGAATAATTCGCCACCAGATCCACAGTTGGGTAATGTCCGCCGCGATTCCTCGCCACTTCCTTTTCGGCCAACTCGGCACCTGCCTGGGCGATAGCGAGTTGCGGACTGTTCAGTTGTGCGTCATTGACCCACTTTTCCATATCGGCAGGTTGCGGCGCTTCCAGCTTGAACTGTGGGCCTAACGGCTTGAGGTCTTGCGGCAGCGCATTGATCAGCTGTTGCAACGCGCTGCGCTTGATTTCCAGATTATTCTGCGCGGCAATCTGTTGCGCACTGGTCAAATCATGGCGCGCCTGCGCTTCATGAGTATCGGTAATGGTGGCGCTGCCGACTTCAAAATTGCGTTTCGCCTGGGCAAGCTGTTCGGAAATGGCGGTCTTTTGCGCTTCGGACAACTGCACGCTGTCCTGGGCGATCAGCACGTCAAAGTAGGCCTGGGCTGCGCGCAGCACCAGATCCTGCTCGGCTACTCTGAATTGCGCGTCGGTCTGTGCGACCTGCAATTCGGCCTCAGAATAAGCCAGCCAGTTTTGCTGACGAAGCAAGGGCTGAACCAGCGTCACGCCGTAACCATTGCTGTTATAGCGATGATTGCCGCTCGCACCCGGAATCGGGAAAGCGCCGCGATATTGCGTCGTTAAATCGTTAAACGTGCTGTTCGCACTGAGATTCACACTCGGCATCAGCAAGGAGCGTCCTTGCGGCAACTTCTCCTGTCCGGCCTGTTGCGTGGCACGCGCGGCAGCGAACACCGGGTCGTTGCTCTGTGCGCTGCGGTAAATATTCAGCAGATCGGCCGCCTGCGCGCAGCCGGAGGCACTGAGCGCCGTGACCAGAAAAAATGATAGCGTCTTAGTTTTCATCGGTTTTGCACCGTATTAGATTTTTCTAATATTATCGCTTGACGCCACATTGCGCCAGTTAAAAAACGAAACGCTTGGGTTGTTGTGCATTTTGCAGCGGCGCAACGCAGGTTTCCATGATATTGACGGTTTCATAGATATCCGCCGCAACACGCGTGATCAGCTTTGCCTCCATCACCGGCGCCTCACCAACGATAGCAAACAAACGCCCGCCGATGTTGAGACTGTTTTGGAAGGCCACCGGCAGCACCGGCGTAGAACCCGTCAGCACGATCACGTCATATTTCGCACCATTCCCCCAGCCATGAGATGCATCGCCGACTTCCAGTGTCACATTCTCACGATGATAGGGCAGCAAGTGCGACTTTGCCATCTCGCTCAGTGCAGGCTCGATCTCGACCGAAGTGACATGCCCCGCCAGCGCCGACAACAATGCAGTCAGATAACCGCTGCCGGTGCCGACTTCCAGCACGCGGTCCGAACGATTCAGATGCAATTCCTGTAACGCACGCGCCTCCAGCTTGGGCTGCCACATGGACACGCCGTAACCTAACGGGATTTCCATATCCATAAAGGCCATGGCCTTTTTCCCCTCCGGCACGAACTGTTCGCGGCGAACGTGATGGAGCAGCTCCAGAATCCGCGCTTCCAACACGTCACATGGGCGAATTTGCTGTTCAATCATATTGAAGCGTGCCTGTTCCATATTCTGCATTTTGATCTCCATCCGTGTGTAATTAACGCGAATTCCGCGTAGCGAAACATTGTCCCCCTCGCCCGTTTACGGGAGAGGGCGGGGTGAGGGAAAGGATCAGGGCAAATCGCTATTCCTTAACTTTAAGCGGCGATTTGCCATGACCGTTAGATTTTATCCGGGCAGTATAACAACACACCCCGCAAGGCTCAACACAACTACAGCAGCAAGGGTTGCTTTTCCCCTACTTTTCCAGTAACTTGCGCAACTCGCTGGGGGTCTTTGCCAACTTTTGATGGCGAAGTGAGATACACCCTTTGAACCTGTACGGGTAATGCCGTCGTAGGGAAGCATCTGCCGATGCCCCTCAATTTTAGGAGCATCAGATGAACGCCAATACCAAATTCACCGCCGAAGCCGCGCACGTAGATGCCGCAGCGATCAAGCCTCTCCCCAATTCCCGCAAGATTTATGTAGAGGGCAGCCGCCCCGACCTGCTCGTGCCGATGCGCGAAATTTCGCAGGCCGACACCCCGGATGGCATGGGCGCGGAAGTAAATGCACCTATCTACGTCTACGACTGTTCGGGTCCCTACACAGACCCAGCTGTCAAAATCGACATCCGCTCAGGTCTCGCCGCGATGCGCGAAGCCTGGATCATCGAACGCGACGACACCGAAGTCTTGCCGCAACTGACGTCAGCTTACGGACAGCAGCGCCTGGACGACCCGGAACTCGCCGAAATGCGCTTCAACCTGAGCCGCGCTCCGCGTCGCGCTAAGCCCGGCCGCAACGTCACCCAGATGCATTACGCACGTCAGGGCATCGTCACGCCGGAAATGGAATACATCGCGATCAGAGAGAATCAAAAGGTCGATGGCATGTCCGAGATGATGCTCAGGCAACATCCGGGCGAGAATTTCGGCGCATTCATGCCATCGAGGATCACGCCTGAATTCGTGCGCGATGAAGTGGCCGCAGGTCGTGCTGTCATTACCGCGAACATCAACCATCCGGAAATCGAACCGATGATCATCGGCCGCAAGTTCCTGGTTAAGATCAACGCCAACATCGGCAATTCGGCGTTGGGTTCGAGCATTCAGGAAGAAGTCGAAAAGATGACCTGGGCGATCCGCTGGGGCGGCGACACGGTAATGGATCTGTCCACCGGTAAACACATCCACGAAACCCGCGAATGGATCATCCGCAACTCTCCCGTGCCGATCGGCACCGTGCCTATTTATCAGGCGCTGGAAAAAGTGAACGGCAAGGCAGAAGACCTGACCTGGGAGATTTTCCGCGACACGCTGATCGAACAGGCCGAACAAGGTGTGGATTATTTCACGATACATGCTGGCGTGCTGTTGCGCTACGTGCCGATGACCGCCAAGCGCATGACCGGTATCGTCTCGCGCGGCGGTTCGATCATGGCGAAGTGGTGTCTCGCACATCACAAGGAGAGCTTCCTCTATACGCATTTTGAAGATATCTGCGAGATCATGAAGGCGTATGACGTCACCTTCAGTCTCGGCGATGGCCTGCGTCCGGGTTCGATCTACGACGCCAACGATGAAGCACAGCTTGCCGAACTGAAAACGCTGGGCGAACTCACCCAGGTGGCGTGGAAACACGACGTACAGGTGATCATCGAAGGCCCGGGCCATGTGCCGATGCATTTAATCAAAGAAAACATGGACTTGCAGGCGAAGTGGTGCCACGACGCGCCTTTCTATACTTTAGGCCCGCTGACCATGGATATCGCGCCGGGCTACGATCACATCACCAGCGCCATCGGCGCTGCGATGATAGGCTGGTTCGGCACCGCGATGCTGTGCTATGTGACGCCTAAGGAGCATCTGGGACTGCCGAACAAGGCCGACGTCAAGGAAGGCATCATCACCTACAAGATCGCCGCGCACGCAGCCGACCTGGCCAAGGGACATCCGGGCGCACAGGTTCGCGACAACGCGCTGTCCAAGGCACGCTTCGAATTCCGCTGGGATGACCAGTTCAATCTGGGGCTTGATCCTGATCGTGCACGTGAATTCCACGACGAAACCTTGCCCAAGGAATCCGCCAAGGTCGCGCATTTCTGCTCGATGTGCGGCCCGCACTTCTGTTCGATGAAAATCTCTCAGGACGTGCGCGACTTCGCAGCGAAGGAAGGCATCGCGGAAGCGGATGCACTGAACAAGGGCATGGAATCGAAGGCCGTCGAATTCGTCAGGAAGGGCAGCCAGCTCTACAGCAAATCCTGATGCCAGACGCCCTCTCCCCAACCCTCTCCCGCAAACAGGAGAGGGCGATTGTGACTGCAGAAAGCCCCTGTGTTGGCCACTGCACCACGGTGCTGGGCGATGATGTGTGTCGCAGCTGTCTGCGCACCTTCGAGGAGATTACGCACTGGGTGGAAATGAATGATGAGGAGCGCTGCGCGGTGAATCAGCGTATCGCGATACTCACGACTGCTTTGATGGTGGGCTGAAGCCCACCCTACATACGGAAAACTATGGACATTATTCTTTTACTCAAAGCCGCCATCCTCGGCATCGTCGAAGGACTGACTGAATTTCTGCCGATTTCCTCCACCGGCCATCTGATCGTGGTCGGCAGCCTGCTCGATTTCAACGACGAGCGGGGCAAGCTATTCGAGATCGTCATTCAGTCAGCGGCTATCCTCGCCGTGATGTGGGAATATCGCGCCAAAATCACCTCCGTATTGGGCGGTTTGCAGCGGGGTGAAGCCGCCGCACAACGCTTCACTGCCAATGTTGCGATTGCCTTTTTGCCGTTGGCACTGATCGGTTTCGCCTTCGGCAAGCACATCAAGGCGGCGCTGTTCAACCCGATCACAGTCGCCGTCACCTCCATCGTAGGCGCCTTATTCATCCTGTGGGCGGAGAAACGCAAACACACCGTGACTGTGGAATCCGTGGACGACCTGACATGGCGCGATGCGTTAAAAGTAGGATTTGCACAGGCACTGGCGCTGATCCCCGGCACCTCGCGTTCCGGGGCTACCATCATCGGCGGCCTGTTCTTCGGCTTGTCGCGCAAAGCTGCAACGGAATTCACCTTCTTTCTCGCCATGCCCACGCTGATCGCCGCGACACTGTATGAGATGTACAAGGAACGCGCGCTGCTCAGCTTTGATGATCTGGGCATGTGGGCGGCGGGCTTCATCGCCTCATTCATCTCGGCGTTCCTGTGCGTGCGCTGGTTGCTGCGCTATATCAGCAGCCACGATTTCACCGTATTTGCCTGGTATCGCATCGCCTTTGGCCTGATGGTGCTGGTCACTTACTACAGCGGCCTGGTTAAATGGTAGACGGCTGGATCGTCACTTAAAAAACCGCCCTCGGGCGGTTTTTTTGTTTTTCTCGCCTCTGCAGCACATTTTTTCACCCGACGACATTAACCTGACACGCGTGACCGTCACGTTAATGTCATAATTACGTCACATAATCACATACATCGGAGATATACATCATGACAAGAATGGTTCAATGCGTAAAACTGGGTCGTGAAGCCGAAGGACTGGATCGCCTGCCCTACCCCGGCCCGCTGGGTCAGCGGATTTTTGAGAATGTATCAAAAGAAGCCTGGCAGGGATGGATCAAGTTCCAGACCATGCTGGTGAACGAAAACCGCCTCAATCTGGCCGATCTGGCAGCACGCAAATATCTGGCTGCGCAAATGGAAAACTATTTCTTCGGTTCAGGTACGCAAATGCCGGAAGGTTATGTACCTCCAAGCGGGCATTAAAACAATATGCCCCTGCGAATGAAGCCTGTAATGCCCGCTCCCTCTTCTCTTCCCTGCCCTCTTCCGTTTGCGGGCGATGGAGATAAAGATTCGCTGCGCGAGCTTCATGATTAATATTAAGGTTTAACAACTTGCCTAATAAATTCACCCCGCAACAGTTCCTCAACCGGGAACTGGGTCAACTCGAATTCAATCGTCGCGTGCTTGCGCAAGCCGAGGATTCCCGCATTCCACTGCTGGAACGGCTGAAGTATCTGTGTATTTGCAGCAGCAATCTCGATGAGTTTTTTGAAATCCGCGTGGCCGGATTGATGGAACAGATCAAGCTTGGCGGGATTGCAACCGGTGCGGATGGCATGACCGCCCAGCAGACACTCAAGCGGGTGCGCGAACAGGCACATCAACTGATTGAACACCAGTATCAGTTATTCAATACCGAAATCACGCCGGCCTTAGCCTCGCAGGGAATCAAGTTCCTGCGCCGCACCCATTGGAACGAGGCACAACATGCCTGGATGAAGGATTACTTCATTCGCGAAGTGATGCCGGTGTTGACGCCGATCGGACTGGATCCTGCGCATCCGTTCCCGCGCGTACTCAACAAGAGCCTGAATTTTGCCGTTGAATTACAAGGCAAGGATGCGTTCGGACGAAATTCCACCCGTGCCATCGTGCAGGCACCGCGCGTGTTGCCGCGCACTATTTTGTTGCCACCGGAAGTGAGCGGCTGCGAATATGGATTCGTGTTTCTTTCTTCGATTTTGCACGCGCATGTCGGTGAACTGTTCAGCGGCATGGAAGTACTCGGCTGTTTCCAGTTCCGTGTGACGCGCAACAGCAACCTGTTCGTTGATGAAGAAGAAGTCAAAAATTTACGCCTCAGCCTGCAAGGTGAGTTGCCGCAACGCCATTTCGGCGATGCGGTGCGCCTGGAAATTGCTGACAACTGCTCGCCGCAGATCGAAGCCTTGCTGCTCAAAGAATTCAAATTGACGCCTGACGATTTGTATCGCGTGCACGGGCCGGTGAATCTGGTTCGTTTGATGGAAATACCGGGGCTGGTTGCGCGTGACGACCTCAAATTCCCGGCCTTTGTACCTGGCGTGCCCGGCGTGTTGCAGAAGAAGGGCGCGGACATGTTCAAGGTGATCCGCAAGAGCGATATCTTGCTGCACCACCCTTACCAATCCTTCAAACCGGTGATCGATTTCATCCAGCAGGCCGCCAGCGATCCTGCCGTGGTCGCAATCAAGCAGACCGTGTACCGCACCGGGGCTGATTCCGCACTGATGGAGGCGTTGATCGCCGCCGCCCAGCGCGGCAAGGAAGTAACCGTCGTGGTGGAATTGCTGGCCAGATTCGACGAAGAAGCCAACATCAACTGGGCTAACCGTCTGGAAGAAGTAGGCGCACATGTGGTGTATGGCGTGGTCGGACACAAGACACACGCCAAGATGTTGATGGTGGTACGCCGCGAAGATGGAAAACTAAAAAGGTACGTGCATCTGGGCACCGGGAACTACCATCCGCGCACCGCACGGCTCTATACCGACTTCGGCCTGTTCACCAGCAACGAAGATATCTGCGCCGATGCCAACGAGGTGTTCAGCCAGCTCACCAGTTTGGGGAAGGTGCGCGAACTCAATCATCTGTGGCAATCACCGTTCTCACTTCACACCGAAGTGCTGCGCGCCATCAAGAATGAGACACAGCTTGCAAAGTCGGGAAAACGCGGACATATCATCGCCAAGATGAACGCATTGCTGGAACCTGACACCATCGCAGCGCTTTATGATGCTTCACAGGCCGGCGTAAAAGTGGATCTGATCGTGCGCGGGGTATGTGCGCTGCGCCCCGGCGTGGCGGGCCTGTCCGAAAACATCAAGGTGCGCTCTATCATCGGACGTTTTCTGGAACATACCCGCATCTTCTATTTCCGCAATGATTTGCAACATAACGTGTATCTGGCCAGCGCTGACTGGATGGACAGAAATTTCTTCCGTCGCATCGAAGTGTGCTTCCCGGTACTCGACAAGAAGCTCAAGAAGCGTGTGATCGACGAAGGCCTGAAGGCCTACCTGCAGGACAATTGTCAGGCCTGGGACATGGATGGTGATGGACAATATCGCCACAAGCAACCACGCCTGGCTGCCAGAAAATGTGCACAGAGCGAGTTACTAGGGCAACTCGCCGGCACAACAACCAGTTAACGGTTAACGGTTAACGGTTTTGAACGCTGAACTGAAAAACGCAAACTGTAAACCTGGTTTTAGTGCTTGTTCGGGCGCCCGGTCTTGATTTTATCCAGACGGCTCAATGCCGTGTTCAGTTGCGCCTCACTCATTGCACACAACGCAATCACACCGGCTCGCAACACTTCGCTTTTCTTTACCTGCAACCCGGCCTTCAGGCACAAAGCCTTGATCTCAGCTATCTTCTGATATTCACTTTGTGGCATTGTGAAACTGTCGCGCACCACTTTTGGTTTTTTGACCGCCTTCGCTTTAAGCGCTTTTTCTACTTTAGCGGTTTCCACTGGTGCAGAAGTAGCTTTCTTGGCGACCGGCTTAACTGCCTTAACGACAGGCCTGCTCACCTTAACAGGCGTTGTTTTACTCAGCGGCTTGGCAGCGGCTGGCGCTTGGTTTACGATGACATTAGCAGTCTTGTCGGTTTTCTTGGTAGTCATTTCACACCCCGTTGATTAAATTGTGTATATAGTATATACGGTATAATTTCAACCTGTAAATGTAATATTCGGGGGTCATGATGGACTTGATTTTATGGCGTCACGCTGAAGCTGAGGATGGTATGGCCGACCACTCTCGCGAATTGACTGAAAAGGGTCATAAACAAGCCAGTAAAATGGCTGCATTCCTGCGCCAGCATTTACCCGCCGACGCACAGATACTGGTGAGCCCTGCGATCCGCACGCAACAAACTGCAGCGGCGCTCACTGCTGATTTCACAACGGTACCCGCCATCGCGCCCGGTGCGTCCGTACACGCCTTGCTGCAGGCAGTACGCTGGCCAAACGCAGGTGGTACAGTGCTGGTGGTCGGACATCAACCCACGCTGGGCTCGGTCGCCGCGCAATTGCTGGGCTGTGAGCATGAATCCTTGCGCATCAAGAAAAGCGGGCTATGGTGGCTGAGCCGCCGTGAAGGCTCATCTGAGACCACCTTGCGACTGGTTATCACACCGGAATTTTTGTAAGCGTATTTCTGTAAACCCAGGAGGATGCCATGTTTGAATCTGCTGAACTCGGTCACAAGATAGACAAGGAGACTTACGACAAGGAGGTTCCGCAGTTGCGCGAGGCCTTGCTGGACGCACAGATTGATCTGGCAAAGCTGGCTAAATTCCCGGTTCTTATTCTGGTTGGCGGAGTTGACGGCGCGGGGCGCGGAGAAACTGTCAACCTGCTCAATGAATGGCTGGACCCGCGCTATATCCAGACTCATGCCATGGGAGAGCCATCGGATGAGGAACTCGACCGCCCGATGATGTGGCGTTTCTGGCGCGAGTTGCCGCCCAAAGGCAGAATCGGCATTTTCCTGGGCTCCTGGTACACATGGCCGATTATCAACCGGGTGCAAGGCCGCACCAAATTGGCCGAACTCGATCAGAGCCTGGAACGAGCTGCACGCATGGAAAAGATGCTGACCGAAGAAGGCGCATTGATCATCAAGTTCTGGTTGCATCTGTCCAAGGACAAACAACGCAAACGCCTCAGACTCCTCGAAAAAGATCCGAAAACCCGCTGGCGCGTTTCCGAACGCGACTGGGAACATTACAAGAAATATGACAAGTTTCGTGTCGTGAGTGAAAGCGTAATCCGCCACACCAGCACGGCTGAGGCGCCGTGGATCATCGTTGAGGGTTTCGATTCACACTATCGCAGCCTGACGGTCGGCCGTGTCATTCTTGATGCCATCCACAAACGTCTGGCAGACGCTGACAAGACCATATCGGAGGTCTCAGCGCCTCCGCCGCTTCCTTCGATAGACAACCTGGACATTCTGAAGACGCTGGATCTGGGCCAGCAAATTGACAAAAAAGACTATCAGTCTGAGCTGGAAAAGTACCAGGGCAAGCTCGCGCTGCTGACTCGCGACCCGAAGTTCAAGAACATCACCGTCATCGCCATGTTCGAGGGGAACGATGCCGCGGGCAAGGGCGGCGCCATTCGCCGCATCACCGGCGCACTGGATGCGCGCGATTACAACATCATTCCGGTCGCAGCCCCCACCGAAGAAGAACGCGCCCAGCCCTACCTGTGGCGATTCTGGCGGCACATCCCGAGGCGCGGCCGCGTCACGATTTTCGACCGGTCATGGTATGGCCGCGTACTGGTAGAACGTGTCGAGCAATTCTGCACCGAAGCCGACTGGATGCGCGCTTACAGCGAAATCAACGAATTCGAAGCACAGCTGGTGCGCCACAATATCGTCGTGGTCAAATTCTGGCTGTCCATCAGCAAGGAGGAACAGCTGAAGCGCTTCAAGGCGCGCGAAATGATCGGCTTCAAGCACTTCAAGATCACCGAGGAAGACTGGCGAAATCGGGAAAAATGGGATGATTACGAACAGGCCATATCCGACATGGTGGACCGGACCAGCACTGAGATCGCGCCGTGGACACTGGTCGAAGCCAATGACAAGAACTTCGCTCGCATCAAGATTCTGAAGACGATGTGCCGGCAGATTGAAACCATGCTGAAGAAAAAGGGCATCGAGTTCAAGAAGAACTAGCAGTTTCAACCTCCTCCGGACACGACCGCTAAACTAATAATAGGGTACTTAGCACGATTAGCCTTTTGTAATGCGCCCTTTGCGCACCGGGGGCGCATTCTTTCAGTTACCTTTCCTGTCCAGACGAGATAACCGGCTGCGGGGCCGCACTCCGCTACCTTCTAAAACTCAGCACCATGACGCCTGCGGTTACCAGCAGAATCCCCAGCCAGTCTCTGATGCCGGGACGTTCGCCCAGAAAAATAGCGGCAAAGATGGCGACCAGCACCACGCTGAATTTGTCCACGGGGGCGACTTTGGAGGCCTCGCCCATCTGGAGTGCGCGAAAGTAGCAGACCCAGGATGCGCCGGTAGCCAGACCTGACAGCGTCAGGAATAGCCAGGTTTTTGATCCCAGCGCGAAGGGATCGCTCCACTTTCCGGTGAAGTAAACGAAACCCGACAACACCAGCAGAATGACGAAGGTGCGTATCAGCGTGGCGTAATCTGAATTAACCCCTTGCAGCCCGATTTTGGCGAATATCGCGGTCATTGCCGCGAATACCGCCGAGAGCAACGCCCAGTAGAACCAGCCATGCGCTGATAACATCGTCACCTCCGTTAAACCAAAAACATTGTCCACGAAAGACACGAAAAGCACGAACAAGACTACACAACGCCCACCTTCAGACTGCTGCGCTTATGAAATCCCTGGTTTTGAGCTTGTCATATCTGATAGAAAGCGTCCAGAAAACAACTTCCCGAAACATTTCAAGCACGACGAACCCACTAAACTAGTTCTCATTTTTTCGTGTATTTCGTGGATAGTAGTTACTTGACAGGTTGCACCAGAACCCACGGGCTGACGACCACGGCCCACAGCGATGCATCGGCCTCAAGCCAGGCGCGCGCCTGCTCATCCGTGACCCGGCCGAACTGGCCGGCGGCCATCCATTGTGCAATTTGCGTGGCATTGTCCTCGGACATCTGGAAAGCCGTCTCGACCAGATCCAACTCGGGCGAGACGAATAACGCGGCACCGCTGGCGAAATAACGCTGCATGTCGCTCCAAGCCATTTGCGCAGTTTCAAGATTCACCTTGGCGCGTATGATTTCTTGTTGATTAGTTGCTGTCATTTTATAGTTCCATCTAATTCACATTGTTGATTCGGCAAGGTAATTATCTTTCACCCGCATGTAATGTTCGGCAGAATAACGCAGGTTGGCAATTTCCGCCTCCGTCAGCGGGCGTACGGCACGTGCAGGACGCCCCATGTAGAGCATGCCGCTCTCCAACACTTTACCCGGGGACACCAGACTGCCAGCCCCTATCATCACCCGGTCGGGAATCACCACATCGTCCATCACGATGGAGCCCATGCCGATCAGGCATTCGTCCCCTACAGTGCAACCGTGCAGGATCACCGAGTGACCGACCGTCACATAGTCCCCGATGATCAGCGGCGAACCCTCCGGTTTGTCCGCCGTCCTGTGCGACACATGCCCCATCGTCATATCCTGCACGTTGCTGCCGCGCCCGATCACGATGCGGTTCACGTCGCCGCGCAACACCGTGTTGCACCAGATTGAACTGTCGTCACCTATCGTCACATCGCCGATGACCTGGCAGGAGGGATGCAGGTAAACGCGGTTACCTATGACGGGCTTGGTGTTGAGGTAAGAAGATAGAGACATATCAAAAACTTTCCGGCCACATTCTGGCCGTGTGGATCACCGACAAAATCTGCACTTCATTCGCATCAATGCGATATGCCAACATAAAAGGAAAGCGACCAACGGTTAATTCGCGGGTTCCGGCGATTCGCCCTGCTCTGCCGATGTGAGGATTTTGCGGCAGTGTTTCCGCTGCACGGCGAATGATAAGAACCACTCGCCTTGCTGCCTGTGAATTTTCTTGCGCGATGTAATCGTGTATCTCCGCAAGATCCAGTTTGGCTCGCGGTGTGTAGCGTAGCCTCATGCCTGCGGCTCGGTATAGCGCGCGAAGAAAGCCTCCATATCGTCGTCCGTCACAAACTCGCCGCGTTGTGCCTGAGCCAACCCTTCCTGAATGCGCCCGATTATGCGGTGCTGCTGTGCCAGATACAACGTCACAGCTTCATTTGCCAAATCGCTTTCGCTTCGATGGACTTCATCTGCCAGATGATCCAGCTGCATTTTCAGGTCTGGCCTGATTTCAAGCGTGTTTGCGATCATGGGAGTCTCCGAACGGTTTTCATAGCAAGAATGTTACACCAGAACACGTAATCACCTTTCAACCCGCCAGCTTCCACTTCATCGTCTCCCCCGCCCTCAGCGGCACCAGACGATGTTCGCCGAAGCCCACCGAGTCCGGCACTTGCCAGCTTTCGCGGCGCAACGTTATCGTTCCGGTGTTGCGCGGCAGGCGATAAAAATCCGCGCCATAAAAACTGGCGAAACCTTCCAGCTTGTCCAGCGCGCCCGCTGCTTCGAACGCTTCTGCATACAGCTCGATAGCGGTATGGGCGGAGTAGCATCCGGCGCAGCCGCAGGCGTTCTCTTTGGTGTGTTGTGCGTGCGGGGCACTATCGGTGCCGAGAAAGAATTTTGAGCTTCCGCTGGTGGCAGCGTTTACCAGTGCCTCGCGGTGCGTCTCGCGCTTAAGTATCGGCAGGCAGTAGAAGTGCGGGCGGATGCCGCCGACCAGCATCGCGTTGCGGTTGTACAGCAGGTGTTGCGGGGTGAGGGTCGCGGCGATGTTATCAGGTGCAGCTGTCACGAATTGCACCGCTTCAGTGGTGGTAATGTGCTCGAATACTACGCGCAGTTCAGGCATGTCGCGCAGCAGCGGCAGCAGAACACGTTCGATGAACACCGCCTCGCGGTCAAACACGTCGATGTGGCTGTCCGTTACTTCGCCGTGCACCAGCAACGGCATGCCCAGCTTTTGCATTTCTGCCAAAGCGGGATAGGTCTTGCGGATATCGGTCACGCCCGCATCGGAATTGGTGGTCGCCCCGGCCGGATACAGCTTCACCCCATGCACTATCCCGCTGGCTTTTGCCTGGCGTATTTCCTCTGCTGTTGTGTTATCCGTCAGATACAGCGTCATCAGCGGCTCAAACGCAGCCCCTGAGGGCAGCGCGGCAAGGATGCGCTGCCGGTATTCCTGCGCCAGTGAGGTGCTGGTCACCGGCGGCCTGAGATTGGGCATCACGACTGCGCGGGCGAACTGCCGCGCTGTATCAGGCAACACCGATTGCATCAGCGCGCCATCGCGCAGGTGCAGGTGCCAGTCATCGGGACGGGTAAGGGTGAGTTGCTGCATGATGGTTTCCTGCATGATAAGCAACTGCGATTATAAATCAAAGGCCGCCCTCACAAGAATACAGTTCATGCCTGCATTGCCGCCTTGCTAGGAATAGAAAATTGCCAGCCAGACTGTGAGGACATCCGGATCAGTCCACGTCACTTTGTGCCTTGCATGTGAAGGGATATTTATATAGTCGCCTTTGTGGAGGGTTACCTCGGCACCATCTTCAAACAGAACGACGCCGGCGCCGTCGAGAACAATAATCCATTCATTTTCAATCTGGTCATACCAGCCCTGCTCGGGAGAAATGTGGCCTTTGGAAATTATCCGCTCTATCCTGACATTTTCAGCCCGGACCAGTTCCTCGAATAGCTCCTTTTCAAGCCGAAGCGGTAATTCTGAATAAATATTAGCCATTTCTTTTGGCAAGCAATGCCGCGAGTGAAAAATCCGCGATGTGCCCGGCTATCGCCTCGATCTCATTACGGTCGTAGCGCAGCTCAGGCGTCAGGCGTTGCAATACGGGTTCCGAGTGGTAATAGAACGAACATTGACCCAGAACGCTGATCACACAGCGGCGGCATTCTGTTTCGCTCACCTTGCTGCCCACGATCTCGCGCACCAGACGACCCAGAAATTCATGCAGCGGCGCGATGGCCTCTGTCACGATCTTGTCCAGCGCAGGCGTCGGGTCAGCCAGCTCGCGCGCCATCATCCGGCATTGCCGTGAGGCGCTTTTCTCGTCGAGCAGCATCAACATGAAATCATGCACGAACAGGCGCAAGCGCTTTTCAGGACATTTATCTGCCGTGGCATTTTCTGTTTGCAGTGCTTTTAGCTGTGCAAAGTTTAACGCTTCGGCGAGCAGGCCATCCTTGCTGCCAAAATGATAGTTCACCGCAGCGACGTTGGCATCGGCGCGACGGCAGATCTCGCGCACCGTGGCCCCCTGAAAACCGCATTGCGAAAACACCTCGCGTGCGGCTTCCAGCAGGCGTGCGCGGGTCTGTTCACAGGCCGTGATGGTCTGGTCTGTCATCAGTTTGCTTTTTCAGCTGTATCACCGGCCAGGGCTTTATACAGTTGCGCTTGAGCCGACAACTGCGCACGGCGGACTTGCACCTCACCCTGTTCGGCGGCATAGGCGTCGCGCTGCGCATCCAGCAACTCAAGATGATTGGCGATTCCCGCCTGATAGCGCGCCTCAATCAGGGTCAGACGCCGGTGCTGAACGCGGGCATTGGCCTGCTGGGCATCCAGTTGCCCGGTCAAACTGTCGCGCGCATTAAGCAAATCCGCCACCTCACGAAACGCCAGCTGAATGGTTTTTTCATACTCGGCCACCGCAATCACACGGCGTGCCTGTGCCACATCCAGATTGGCAGAATTTCGTCCGGCGTCGAACAGCGGCAGCGTCAACGCGGGCTGAAAACTCCAGGCATCGCTGCCCGCACCGAACAATCCGCTAAGCTGACGGCTGGCCGTACCAAATGCACCGGTCAGACTGATGCGTGGCAAGAAGGCTGCGCGAGCCGCACCGATGTTGGCATTCGACGCGATCAGTCGCTGCTCTGCGGCCAGCACATCAGGGCGTTGCAGCAGCACCTCACTGGGTACGCCTGCGATCAGGTCAGGCGTTATGCCCTGATCTGCAAGGTTGCGCCCCGCTGGCAGGACTGCCGGCATCTGACCTACCAGCTGGCCCAACAGATTTTCTGCCGCGGCCAGTTGCCGTTGCAGATTCGCCTGATCGGCCAACGTGGCCTGATAGATGCCTTCCGCCTGCAAGGAATCCAGGTCGCTGGACACGCCCGCATCACGACGGTGTCCGGTCAATTCCATCACGTCCCTGCGTCCCTTTGCGGTGGAAACCGCTAATTGAACGCGCTGCTGCAATTCCAGCACCGACAAATAGGCATTGGCCACGTCGCTGATCAGCGACAAACGAAACGCATGTTGTGCGGATTCGGTCGCCAGATAGCTGGCCTTGGCCGCCGCGTTAAGACTGCTCACCCGCCCCCAGAAATCCAGCTCGAACGACACCAGGTTTGCATTCACATCATAGCGTTGCGCCTGAAATGGACGGCCGGTGAACGACGTGCTGGCCGGAGACAACGAAGCGGTGCGCGACGCGTTCAGACTCACATTCGGCAAGCGATCGGCCTGCTGTATGCCATATTGCGCACGCGCTTCAGCGATGCGTGCGGTGGCAATGCGCAGGTCACGGTTGTTTTCCAGCGCCGCCGCTATCAACGCCTGCAAGCGCGGATCCGGGAAGTAGACTTGCCAGTCCGGCATGAGACTTACTGCACCCGGTTTTACGGCAGCAGAATCTGGCCACGTAGCAGGCACAGGCGCGGCAGGACGCTGATAAGTCGGTGCCAGCGAGCAGCCACCCAGGGCGGCCAGCAGGATGATCGCAACAGTTTTGTACGGTTTAATGAACATGCATGATCCCTCTCTCCTAGCTCTCCCCCGCAAGGGGAGAGTGATGGTGTGTCGCTTCGCTACGCGCTGGTTAATCATGATGGCTCTCCTCGCCTTCAACATGTTTACGCGCATGTCCCGGGAAGATTTTCCGCACCACGACGAAGAACACCGGCACCAGAAACACCGCCAGCAGGGTTGCCGCGATCATCCCGCCCATTACGCCGGTACCGATTGCATGACGGCTTTGTGCTCCGGCGCCGGTTGAAATTGCCAGCGGCAACACACCGACGATGAAGGCGATGGAGGTCATCAGAATCGGCCTGAAACGCAATCGACAGGCTTCCAGCGTGGCATCGATCAGACTCATGCCGTCATCCTGCAACTTGCGTGCAAACTCGATAATCAGAATGGCGTTCTTGGATGACAAGCCGATGATCGCGATCAGGCCGACCTTGAAATACACGTCATTGGGCAGGCCGCGCAACGTCACCGCCAGCACTGCGCCGAAGACGCCCAGCGGCACGACCAGCAGCACCGCGAACGGAATAGACCAGCTCTCATAGAGCGCTGCCAGACACAGGAACACCACGATCAGTGAGATGCCGAACAGAAGCGGTGCCTGAGCGCCTGACTGCCGCTCCTCGTATGACGTCCCCGACCATTCGAAACCGAATCCAGGCGGCAATTTCCTGGCAACCTCTTCCATCGCCGCGACCGCTTCACCTGTACTTCTTCCGGGGGCAGGCCCTCCCGAAATTTTCATCGCAGCCAGTCCGTTGTAGCGATCCAGTTTGGGCGAGCCCACTACCCAGCGCGGTGTCGCCAGTTCCGACAACGGCACCATGCCGCCTTTGTTGTTGCGCACCGTCAGTTTCATGATGTCTTCCGGTGTACGGCGCAGATCGGCTTCTGCCTGCATCTGTACACGCAGGATGCGCCCTTGCCGCACGAAGTCGTTGATGTAGGCGACCCCTAAAGCTGATTGCAATGTTTCGTTCAGATCAGCGATGGAAACGCCCAGCGTCTGGGCTTTGAGCCTGTCCACATCCAGCAACAGCTGCGGCCCTGCCTCCTGACCTTCCGGACGCAGCCCTGCCAATACCGGGTTCTGCATTGCCATGCCCAGCGCCATGTTGCGCGCTTCCAGCAACTTTTCGCGCCCCTGTCCGCCTCTGTCCTGCAAGCGGAAATCGAAGCCGCCCACTGCCGCCAGTTCCGGTATCGGAGGGGGATTGATCGCGAAAATCATCGCCTGTTTGATGCGGAAGAACATCATGTTGGCCTTCTTCACCATGGCGGGTGCGGCACTGTCGGCATTTGGCCGCTGATCCCAGCCTTTCAGCCGCACAAAGGCGATGGCAGCATTCTGCCCGCGCCCGAAAAACGAGAATCCCGCCACGCCGATGACATGCTCGACTTCCGGCTGTTTCAGGTAGAACTGCTCAACCTGGGACAGCGCTTCCAGTGTGCGCGCTTGCGTCGCACCGGCGGGCAACTGAACCATGTTGATGAAATAGCCCTGATCTTCTTCAGGCAGGAAGCTGCCCGGCAACTTGCTGAACAACCAGCCCATCGCGATTAAAATCACTGCATAAACCAGCAGATAGCGCGATGTTTTCCTGACGTTTTTGCTCACATTGGCCGTGTAGCGCGTCGTGGTGCGTGCAAATAAACGGTTGAACCAGCCGAAAAATCCGCGGCTCGGCATCATTTCCCGGCCCGGCTCATGTTTGAGCAGGGTCGCGCACAGGGCGGGGGTGAGTGTCAGCGCCATCAATGCCGAGAACATCATGGTCAGCACCAGCGTGACGGCAAACTGCCGGTAGATCGCACCCGTCGAGCCGGGGAAAAAGGCCATCGGAATGAACACCGCCATCAGCACCAGCGTGATCGCGATGATTGCGCCGACGATCTGATCCATCGCCTTGCGCGTCGCATCGCGCGGCGACAAGCCTTCCGTGGTCATGATGCGCTCGACGTTTTCCACCACCACGATGGCATCATCCACCACAATGCCGATCGCCAGCACCATCGCAAACAAGGTCAGCACATTGATCGAATAGCCCAGCAGGTAAAGACCTACCAGGGCGCCTACCAGCGCAATCGGAATAACGATGGCCGGGATCAGCGTCGCGCGCCAGTTTTCCAGGAACAGATACATCACCAGCACCACCAGCACCAGCGCTTCCGCCAGACTTTTGAGTACTTCGCTTATCGATACGTCAATGAACTTGGAGGTGTCATAGGGCACCACCCAGTCTATGGATTTCGGGAAGAATTTTGCCAGCTCGGTCATCTTGGCATTGACCGCCTTCACCGTGTCCAGCGCGTTGGCACCCGGGGAGAGGCGAATTGCCACCGCTGCGGTCGGATTTCCATCAATGCGAGCCGTGCGGGAGTAATCCTGCGCACCCAGCTCGACACGCGCCACATCCTTGACGCGCAACGACGAACCATCTGGATTGGTGCGCACGATAATGTTGCCGAATTCTTCAGGCGTGGAAAGACGGCTTCTTGTGACAATCACCGCATTGAGTTCCTGCCCCGGTGCGGACGGCAATTGTCCCAGTTCACCGGTTGCCAGTTGCGAATTCTGTGCGCGAACAGCAACAGACACATCGCCAGGCGACAGATTGTAATGTTGCAGCTTATCGGGCTTGAGCCACAGGCGCATCGAGTATTCGGTACCGAACATCAGCACTTCGCCCACGCCCGGCACGCGGCGCAGACTATCGACCACGTTGGCTGTGGCATAGCTGCCCAGTGCCACATCGTTCAGGCTCTTGTCTGGCGAGAACAGGGCGACGATCATCACATAATTGCGCGCGGTCTTGGTAACGGTGATTCCCAATCGACGCACATCTTCCGGCAGGCGCGCCTCAGCACGCTTGATGCGGTTTTGCGCCTCAACGGACGCCAGATCGAGGTTCGAACCCGCCTCGAACGTCAGCGTGATGCTGCCGGTACCCAGCTCGGAAGCCGACTCCATGTAGAGCAGATGCTCGATGCCGTTCATTTCCTGTTCAAGCAATGCTACCGCCGTTTCCTCGATGACCTGTGCCGAGGCACCCGGATAATTGACAGTGATCGTCAAAGCCGGGGGAGCTACGGACGGATACTGGGAGACCGGCAGATTCTTCAATGCCAGCGCACCGCCCAGCAAAATAACCAGCGCGATAACCCAAGCAAAAATGGGGCGGTCAATAAAAAATTTTGCGAACATGTCCGGGCCTTATTTCTTGTCAGCCGGCTTTGCAGCAGGGGATATCAGCAAGGGAGCGGCGGCATCCCAGGGAACGGGTTTGACCACGGTTCCCGGGCGCGCCTTTTGCAGCCCGTTAACGATGACCTGCTCGCCGCCCTTCAACCCGTCGGCGATAATGAAATCAGTACCTGCCATGCCGCCCGTCTTGACCGGCATCGGTGTGGCCTTGCTCTCCGCGCCCACCACCATCACAAACTGCCCCTGAGCGCCGGATTGCACGGCGCGCTGCGGCACACGTATCGCGTTCTCAGACATCGCTTCGGGGAAACGAATCCGTGCAAACATACCCGGCAGCAAATCATGCTGCGGATTGGCAAACTCGGCGCGCAACGACACCGAACCGGTCGTAGGATCAACCGCGAGGTCGGTGAAGAAAATCTTGCCCGCCTGCGGGTAGACACTGCCATCTTCGAGCAGCAATTCAACCTTGGCAGATTCGGCTCGCTTCAGACGACCGCTCTTGATGGCTTGTCTGAGGCGCAGCAGATCGGCTCCCGGCTGGGTGAAATTGACATAAATAGGATCAATCTGTTCGATGGTCGCAAGCAAGGTAGGCTCGCCCTTGCCGACTAACGCACCCTCCGTCACCAGTGCGCGGCCTATGTGACCGGAAATGGCCGCAGGAACGCTGGCATGCTCCAGATCTTCGTTGGCACGCGCCAAAGCCGCCTCAGATTGCTTGACGCGCGCTACCGCAATATCGTACTCCTGCTGGCTGACCGCCTTGATCGGCAGCAACGGCTGGTAACGTTCGACCGTTTGCCTTGCAATCGCCAGATCCGCCTCTGCCGCAGCGGCTGTCGCCTTGTAAGTGCGCGCGTTGATCTGGAACAGAGGCGCACCTGCTTTTACATCAGTACCTTCCTCAAACAGCCGCTTTTCGATCACGCCTTCTACCCGCGCCCGCACCTGCGCGGTGCGATAAGCCTGCAACCTTCCTGCCAAATCCTGGGTGAGCGTCGCGCGGCCTGTGCCCACGGTAATCACATCCACTTCAGGCGGTGGCATTGCGCCACCCGGGCCCGGACCCGCAGCAGGCTTGCCGGCTCCGCCGCCACAAGCGCTCAGCAGGCTAATTAACAGGAGTAAAGGTGCAAAGGGTTTGGCAAATAAGTTCATGTCTGTTCCATGGGGACAATGGGTTACCGGGTGCGGCACGATTAGTCGAATTGAATCGGATAATCAAACCCGAAACAAGGAACGCAAGATATCAAACGCTTGTTTGAAAGTAAAGCAGAACCGGCAGATTCAGCTGCACATACGGCGGCTGAGCCGATGAAAGCAAAAATAACCGCCGTCATTTTATCCGCAGATCCGCTGAGGAATACTTGTCTGGAATCGATCATCCGCATTCCCTGCCTTTCGGAAACACACCACACAGAACGTTATTGTCGGGACGTATAGTGCTGGCTATCCATGTATACAGAACAGGGTAAGAAGCCCAGTGTTGCAAAAACCGTTACCACTGCCATTTCTCTGCAGCCGACTGTTTTTACGAGTTATTTATCATGGTGGTCAATATCACTCTGTGGTCTCTGTGCTCTCGGTGGCTAACTGCCTCTTGTAGAGCAATGCGTATCCATTTGACTCCCGTGGTTTTGGCGTTACCATTAACAACTCGGATGAAACGAACTTCGGATGGAGCCGTTGGCACGCCAGAACGTATCCCGATTTATGGCACGCGATGCGGCCGGATGAAAACCAAATAAAATGCCCGGCACACCGACCGGACAGATCATAATAAGCACCAAAACAGGGAGAAGTTGTGCAGAACAAGAATGCCTATGTTTCACAAAAGGAAGTGCCGTTTCCGCCAAACGCCGTGCTGATTTCCAGAACAGACACCAAGGGCATTATCACCTACGCCAACGATGCATTCGTCGCAATATCCGGTTATACACACGAAGAGTTGATCGGCAAGAGTCACAACATTGTGCGTCATCCGGATATGCCGCCACAGGCTTTCAAGTGGCTTTGGGATACGCTGAAAGAAAGGCGTCCATGGCGCGGCACCGTCAAGAATCGCTGCAAGAACGGCGATTACTACTGGGTGCGTGCGACAGTAGCGCCCATCTTCGAGAACGGCGAGGTCAGCGGTTATTCGTCGGTGCGCAGGCCCAACACCCGCGAGCAGCTGGTCCATGCCGAAGCCCTGTATCGTCAGCTGAATCAAAGCGGCAAGCAGATCGAGTCCCGATTCGAGCGCTACAAGTTCAGCAACTGGTCGCTTTCACGCAAGTTGCAATTCGCGATCCAGGTCACCTTGCTGATCGCGCTGACTTACGGACAATATTCCGTATTCCAGCACATGAAGGAGGATGCCAGAACGACCGCCGTGCACGACGCCCGCAATCTATCCAATGAAATCATTGATAGCGCCAACATGCTGATGGTCGCGGGCCAGATCAGCAATCCCGACATGCGCCGGCTGCTGATGAAAAAAATCGGCATGACCGAAGGAGTCAGATCGGTACAGCTGGTACGCGCCAAACCAGTGATCGATTTATACGGAGCAGGTTTGCCTGAGGAACAGTTCGCCAACGACTTGCAACGGCAAGTGCTTGAAAGCAAACAACAGGTCGTAGCCTTCAATGAGGACGGCATGCATGTCCATGTCGTGACTCCCTATATGGCTAGCCGTGATTTTCACGGCACGGATTGCACCGGCTGCCATCAGGTAGCGGAAGGAACGGTGCTCGGCGTGTCGGAGCTGGAGATCGACGTGACACCCCAGTTCGAGGCCATTGAGACGCTTGAGAAACGTACGCTGATCGGCCAGATCATCTTGCAGGTATTTCTGTTCTTCTATCTGGCTTTTCTGGTCAAAAAATATGTCTCCAATCCTGCCAAAATTGCACAACGCGATTTCGAGAAGCTGATGCAAGGCGATCTGAACGAGGAGATCAATATTGCCGGGCGAGATGAACTGGGTGTGCTGTTGTGCGGCGTACAGACCATGCAGTCCTATTTGCGCACCATCGTCGACGAGGTGGTGACGCCGGTTGGAAATATGCAGAAGCGCATCAAAGACATGGGCGACAGGGTTTCCGGCGTCGCGGACAATGCGGCGAACGAGCACCGCCACATCCAGCAGATCGTAGGCACGATGGAAGGTTTCAGCAAGTCGGTTGCCGAGGTCGCCGACATGGCCGGAAATTCGCTTGGCGATGCAAAGGCGATGCAGCGGGTAGTCGAGGAAAACAACCGGAATATGGAACTCAGCATCGCCGCGACCAGCAAGGTGGCAACTACCGTGCAGAACACCAGCATGACAATCTCAGACCTGGGCGGCGCTATAGAGAACATCGGCTCCATTGCCAACACCATCAAGGAGATCGCCGAGCAGACCAATTTGCTGGCGCTGAACGCAGCTATTGAAGCGGCACGAGCCGGCGAACAGGGGCGTGGTTTCGCCGTGGTGGCGGACGAAGTGCGCAAACTTGCGGAACGCACTGCGACCAGCACCAAGGACATCGCGCGCACGATCAGCGAGATCAATACCATCGCGGATGCGGCTGTTGCATCCATGCATGATGCAGTCTCCGAAGTGGAGACTGGCATCGCGCTGATTCGCAAGAACGGCGACGGACTGAAGGAGATCATGGGGGCAACCGACAGCGTCTCGCAGCGCATCGAGCACATCGCCCAGGCTTCGAAAAAACAATCCGAAGCAGGGCTCAGCATGTCGAGCAGCATGTCGAGCATCAGCACGCTGGTGGACAGCAATGCGCAAGCCGCCAACGAGGCCAAGAGCGAGGCCGAGGAGTTGGCGATGGCAGCCATCGAGTTGAAGAAAGCGGGCTATCCGCTGACAAAATGCGCGATCGGCTGAATCCGGGGAACGCTCCCGCAGTCGGCGGGAGCGGCTTAATCGTCAGACGCTCTGTCGGATAGCGCCGTTTTCAGGCTCAACGGCCACGCGTTAAATCAGCTCAGTTAATCCGGAAACCGCAGATAGTTGCGTGACTACGTTCATCTCGTCCGCACCCAGTGGCTGGACGGATTCCAGTTGATGTTGCAGGACGCGCAAATCCGCCTCGGAAGCATCCCTGTGTTCAATCTGTCGCTGCCTGACACGTTCGCGCAAGGTGGCAGGATCGGCCTGAATGTGCAGTATCTGAAAATCCACGCCAAGGCGTTGCGCCAGATCGCGGAACAGATCGCGTTGATCGCGTTCGAGGAAAGCGGCATCGACGATCACCGGCCAGCCAGCCGCAAGCAACCCTTCGGCAAGTTGCGCCAGATGCTCATAGGTGCGGCGACTTGAGTCCTGGCTGTAGAGACCTTCACCGATATCGCCGCCGCTCTTTGCCTGCGCGGCCAATCCCGCCAGCCGCTTGCGCTCGACATCGGAACGCAGTCTTATCATGCCGCGCTTTTCAAGCAAGGTTTGGCTAAGCGTGGTCTTGCCGGAACCGGACAGGCCGTGGGTAATATACAGAGAAGGGGGAAGAGAGAAGGGGGAATGGATACGTGCAAGTTGTTCGGCCAGTTGCATGCAGCTTGTCACCTCTGCACGGGCGGATTGTAAGAACGTTTTATCGGCAACCTGCTCTGCGCGCAATGCCGCCACTTTTGCGCGCACCAGCGCGCGGTACACCGCGTAATAACGCAGCAACGCCACGCCCTGATAGTCGCCGGCAGCTTCCAGCCAGGCATTGAGAAAGCGCTGCGCCAGGCCGGCATATTTCCGGTGCAACAAGTCCATGTAACAGAAGGCCACTTCCGAAATCACGTCTATCCAGCGCAACGCGGGATTGAATTCGAGGCAGTCGAATATCACCAGTCGCCCGTCAACCCAGGCCAGGTTGGCCAGATGCAGGTCGCCGTGGCATTCGCGCACCCAACCTTGGCGTTTGCGTTCGCGCATTAACGATGCAAGGCGCGCATGCTCAGTCTCGCACCAGCTTTGCAGCGCCGCCAAAAGTCGGCACTCAGTCGGTTCTTCCAGCCGGGATGACAATAGCTGAAAGTTTTCTACAACTGGCCGGGCGATTGCCGCCGCGTCACCCCACGGACTATCGGCAGGAGCCTTCTCGCACTCAAACATGTGGAAATGCGCCAGACGCGCGGCCAGCGCATCTATCTGCATATTGCCCAGCTCACCTCGTTCTGCCAGATGATCCATCGTGGCGTCACCCGGGAACTGGCGCATCTTCACCGCGTATTCCAGAATTTCGTTATCATTAACCTCGCGCTGCGATTCGTTTGCCCCCTCCCCCGCATGCGGGGGAGGGTTGAGGAGAGGGGGGGCATTGATGCGCGGCGCATCGATGCTTCCTGTGATCGCAACCACGTCCAGATAGATGTCGGCAGCCAGCCGCCTGTTCAGGCGCAGCTCGTCGATACAATCCTGCTGCCGCAGCTCCAGCGTGCTGAAATCCAGAAAACCCAGATTGACCGGCTTCTTGATCTTGTAGGCATATACGCCAGTCAGCACCACCCAGGAAATGTGCGTCTCGACCAGCTCCAGCATTTCTACCGGATGGTCATAGCAGGCCGGATCAGTCAGCAGCGCACGGATCAAGGGCGGCACCATGACGCTTAGCCGGCGTCTTTCATTTCCAGCGCCAGCTGATACAACTCGCTGCGGTTGGCGCCGGTGATCTTGGTGGCGAGTTGCACGGCCTGTTTGAGCGGCAGCTCTGCCAGAAGCAGGGATAGCGTACTCAGCGTTTCGGCAGACAATCCTGTTTCAGGCTGCGCGCCGGATACCAGCACGACAAATTCGCCGCGCTGCTGGTTGGAGTCCGACAGCAGCCAGGCTTCGGCGTCGGATAACTTACAGGCATGGATCGTCTCAAACAACTTGGTGACTTCGCGCGCCAGCACGATTTTTCGATCGCCCCCTAGTACTGCGTGCAAGTCGGCAATGCACTCGACGATGCGGTGCGGCGCCTCATAAAACACCAGCGTGTAGGGATGGCTGATCAAACCTTGCATCACGGTGCGGCGTGCGGCGGATTTATTGGGCAGAAAGCCGTAAAACAGAAAATGTGGCTCACTCATACCCGATGCCGACAAAGCCGCCACCACAGCACTCGCGCCGGGAATCGGGATCACGCGCAATCCGGCTGCCAGCACCGCTTGCACCAGCAATGCGCCGGGATCGCTGACGGCAGGCGTGCCCGCATCGCTGACGAAGGCTACACTTTGCCCGGATTGAATCGAGGCGACCAGCTTTTCTGCCGCGCCGCGTTCATTGTGCTGATGCACCGCAATCAGCTGTTTGGCATGTATGCCGTGATGCTTCAATAAATGCGAGGTGTTACGCGTGTCTTCTGCCGCGACCACATCTGCGCCCGCCAGCACATCGAGCGCACGCAGGGTAATGTCGCGCAAATTCCCTATCGGGGTGGCAACTACATATAATGCGGGTTCCAACTTTTGCGGATGTTCGATATGCAACGTATGTTCCCTTTTCAGTGGTTTCGGGTACAGTGGTTTCGAGTACGGTGTTTTCAAGTCTGCGCCTTGCTCGCACTATACGTGAGCGGGTTTGCCAGCGCTACCGCTGAGATACTCTTGCCCGCTGCGGATAAGCCTGTACCGCATATTGCGTTGTTATTGCCGTTGAATTCACCTGCACTGGGCGCTGCGGCGTCAGCCGTGCATCAGGGCATCCTGTCCGCCGCAAGCCTCCAGAGTCAGGGGCTGCCCGTGCGCGTGTACAGCGACTATGACGAGGCTGGCAGTGTAGTCGCAACATACAAACGTGCCATCAACAATGGCGCGGTCGCGGTGCTGGGGCCGCTGACCCGAAATGGCATACGCCAGCTGGCCGATGAAAAAACCATGCCTGTTCCTACCCTCGCACTGAACATCATCGAGGGTCAGGCGCCGCCGCGGCTCTATTTCTTCGGTATGGCGATCGAAACGGAGGCGCGGCAAATCGCCATGCTGGCAAGGAAACAAGGCTTGAAGCAGGCCATCGTGATCACCGCCCCCGACACCCTCACCCGTCGTTTGCAATTCGCTTTCGAAGAACAATGGACGGCGCAAGGCGGGTCGATATTGCATGAAATCGAATATAGCGGTGACACGATGGTGTTTGCGGGTATCGCAGCCACACCGGACACGATGGTGTTTTTTGCGACCGATGTCGAAATATCGCGCACGATACGTCCCTATCTGCCGAACAATCTGGCGGCCTATGCCACTTCGCAGCTGTTCGCAGGCAATAAAGACACCCTGCTCAATTTCGATTTTGACGGCATCCGTTTCGTCGACATGCCCTGGCTGATGCAAACCGACCAGGCTGCCGTGATGGCCTATCCGCGCGCCTACCCCCCGCTTTCTACAGATCAGGAACGGCTCTACGCGCTGGGCATAGACGCATTTCGCCTGATTCGCATGCTGTTAGCCGGCCAGATGGCACAACCTCTGGACGGCGTAACCGGGCGGATACGGCTCAATGGACAGACCTTCCGGCGCGAGGCGCTGCCGGCGCTGTTCGTGCAGGGACACGGGCAAGCGGCTGACACGCCGGTTGCCCAGGCAGTACAGATGTTCCCCGATCAGTTCAAGAATATTCCACAGGCGGAAGCCGCGCTGCCAATGAGCACGCATCCCAAACCTTGAACGGTGCCGAAGCCGAACTCTGGGCTGCGAATTTTTTGCAGCGACAGGGTTTGCAGCTGGTAACGCAAAACTATCGCAGCCGTTTTGGCGAGATTGACCTGATCATGCAGGACGGCGGCACGCTGGTCTTCGTCGAAGTGCGGCAGCGCAGCGGCGCCGATTTTGGTGGTGCGGCGGAGAGCATTGACAGGCACAAACAACATCGCCTGATCCGCTCCGCGCAATACTATCTCGCCAAGCTGGGTCGCACCCCGCCGTGCCGCTTCGATGTGCTGCTGATGGATGATACAAAAGGCCTTAACGTGCAATGGCTCAAGAATGCGTTTGATGCCTGAGGCCGTCTTGCGCATGAATTAATGCACTATTCAGGTTAATATCCGCATTCAGGACATACACAGCACTCGACATGGACATCAAAAAACGCATCATCAAGCATTTCACCGACAGCGCGGAACTCAAGCTGAAGGTCATGGACGCACTGGCCACGCCTATCGCCGACGCCGCGCAGGTGTTTTTCGACTGCGTCACCAACGACGGCAAAATATTGTGTTGCGGCAATGGCGGCTCGGCAGCCGATGCACAACACTTCGCGGCAGAATTGCTCAATCGCTTCGAGATCGAACGCCCCGGCTTGGCTGCAGTGGCACTGACGACCGACAGCTCGGTGATCACTTCCATCGCCAACGATTATGATTTCAGCCTGATTTTTTCCAAGCAGGTGCGCGCGCTGGGCTTGCCACGCGACAGCCTGCTGGCCATTTCGACCAGCGGTCACTCGCCGAATGTGGTTGCGGCGATCCATGCCGCACATGAACGCAATATGCGCGTGGTAGCCCTGACCGGCCGGGATGGCGGTGAAATGGCCAGCATCCTCAGGCCGGGGGATGTATCGATTTGCGTGGACGGACGCAGCACCGCACGAATTCAGGAAGTTCACCTGCTTGCATTGCATTGCATCTGCGATGCGATCGACTACCAATTAATGGGAGAATAACAATGCGTAATATTTTGTTTATATTGATAATTTCAGCTTCATTGCAAGGTTGTTTCCCGGTTGTGGCAGCGGGTGCGGGCGCCGGCGCACTGATGGTGCAGGATCGCCGCACCAGTGGCGCCTATGTTGAAGATGCGGCGATTGAAACCAAGGCGTTCGACCGTATCGGCAAACAATTCAAGAACACCGTGCATGTGAATGTCACCAGCTACAACCGCAATGTCCTGATCAGCGGTGAAGTGCCCGATGAAACCACCAAATCTCAGGTCGAACGCATCATCACCAATATCCAGAATGCAGGCAAAATATACAACGAACTGGTCGTTGCAGGCCAAAGCTCGCTGACTGCGCGCAGCAACGACAGCCTGATAACCTCAAACGTGAAGATGCGCTTCGTCGGTGACAAACGCTTCAGCGCCACCAGCATCAAGGTCGTCACGGAAAACGGCACCGTGTATTTGATGGGTATCGTTAATCGCGCCGAGGCGCTTGCCGCCTCCGAAGTGGCCAGCGGCAGCAAAGGCGTGTCACGCGTCGTCGAACTCTTCGAATACGTGGATTAAATGTATTCTCCCCCTGCTTTCGAAGCCAAGCTGTGCAACGCGGAGCAACTCGCGATGCGCATTGCCGCCCTGCCTCGCCCGCTGGTGTTCACCAACGGCTGCTTTGATGTGTTGCATCGCGGCCATGTGACCTATCTGGCGCAAGCCCGCGCGCTGGGTGCATCGCTGGTGGTGGGCGTGAACAGCGATGCATCGGTGAAACGCCAGGGCAAGGGCGATGACCGCCCGATCAACACAGAACAGGATCGCATGGCGGTACTCGCAGCCCTTGAATCCGTCAGCCTGGTCATTCAGTTCGATGAAGATACGCCGCTGAACCTGATTCTCGCCTGCCGCCCCGACATGCTGGTGAAAGGCGGCGACTGGAAACCTGAAAACATCGTCGGCAGCCGCGAAGTACAGGGATGGGGCGGCACGGTTCACAGCATCCCGTTCCGGCATGAACGCTCCACTACCGCTTTATTGAAGAAAATCAGATCATTATGAACACGACGCCAATCCCGACCGAAATCACCTTGCACCAGCAATCGAAAATGCTGGAAGTCGCCTTCGATGACGGGGCGCGCTACAAGCTGCCCTTCGAATTTTTGCGCGTGTTCTCGCCGTCAGCCGAAGTGCGCGGCCACGGCCCCGGACAGGAAGTACTGCAAACCGGCAAGCTTAATGTGATGCTCACCGGCGTCGAGCCTGTCGGCAGCTATGCGATCAAACTGACCTTCGACGACGGTCACGATTCAGGCCTGTATACCTGGGAATACCTGCATGATCTGGGCCAATACCAGAGCGGCATGTGGCACGATTATCTGAACAAACTGGAAGCTGCGGGCGCGAGCCGCGACCCCGGGCTGAATCAAACTGCCGCGCCAGCCAAGAGCTGCGGTCGATAGGAGATATGCGATGAGCAAAACCACCCATTTCGGTTTCGAGACCGTTGACGAAAAAGATAAGGCAAAACGCGTCGCGGGCGTGTTCACCTCGGTTGCCAGCAAATACGACATCATGAACGATCTGATGTCGGCAGGATTACACCGCATCTGGAAGCGTTTCGCGGTCAGCGTCAGCGGCGTGCGCGCAGGTGGGCGCGTGCTGGACGTGGCGGGCGGTTCAGCCGATTTGTCGCGATTGTTCCTGAAGAAAGTCGGCAGCACCGGTCAAGTCGTGCTCACCGACATCAACAACGCGATGTTGCGCGTGGGGCGCGACCGCCTGCTCGACGAAGGCATCAGCACGCCGGTTGCGCAATGCGATGCCGAACACCTGCCCTTCCCGGACAACTACTTTGATTGTGTCAGTATCGCCTTCGGTCTGCGCAACGTCACGCACAAGGATGCCGCACTACAAGAAATGAAGCGCGTGTTAAAGCCCGGCGGACGCGTTATCGTGCTGGAGTTTTCAAAAGTCGCCAAACCGCTGGAAAAAGCCTACGATTTGTACTCCTTCAAGTTGCTGCCGAAGATGGGCCAGCTGATTGCCGGCGATGCGGAAAGCTACAAGTATCTGGCCGAATCCATCCGCATGCATCCGGGACAGGAAGAGCTGAAACAGATGATGGTGGATGCAGGACTGGAACGCGTCGAATACTTCAATCTGACCGGCGGCGTGGTCGCGGTGCACAGAGGATATAAACTGTAAAGGCAGGACTGAGGACTGAGGACTCGAAAAAGATGCCCTGGCGGATGTGCTGAACAAGATTCACCCGCTGGAACGGATCGCGGCATAAGCGGGAATCTATGAACACGAATAAAAATGAAATGCGTGCCGGGGATAAGCGCGAAGACTTGGGCAAAGGGTTGCGCGGTAAATATGCGGATCGGGTTGCAAAAGATTCGAATCTTGCTCTGCTAAAAAATCTATGTTTGTTGCACAAGACATTGCCGCAAACCGACAGCGTCATCGACACTCTGCGAGAAGATGCTCGCTACTGATGGCTCAATTTATCTAATCGACTATTAATCAATCAACTACAGGAAATAACATGAGCGGTTTACCAAAATGTCCACAATGCGGTTCGGAATATACCTACGATGACGGCAGTCAGTATGTCTGCCCGGAGTGCGCGCACGAATGGTCTAAAGAGAGTTCCGGCGAAGCAGCAGATCAGCAGCGCGTGTACAAAGATGCCTTCGGCAATGTGCTCGTCGACGGTGATTCGGTCACGGTGATCAAGGATCTGAAGGTCAAGGGTTCCTCTTCGGTCGTCAAGGTGGGCACCAAGGTCAAAAACATCCGTCTGGTCGACGGCGACCACGACATCGACTGCAAGATCGATGGCATCGGCTCAATGCAGCTGAAGACCGAGTTCGTAAAGAAGGCATAGTACCTGTCGGAGCGAACAGGATCGAGATGCTTTATGTCCCGCCTGCCGATAACGGCCTGGAACTGATCTACTGCGACGAGTCGCTGCTGGTGGTGAACAAGCCAGCCGGGCTGTTGTCCGTGCCTGGGCGAGGGGCGGACAAGCAGGATTGTCTGTCCGCGCGCCTCCAGCGCGAGTTCCCCGATGCGCTGATCGTGCACCGGCTGGACATGGCGACTTCCGGTTTGCTGGTGTTCGCACGCGGTATTGAAATGCAGCGCCGCCTTTGTGAAATTTTCCGCGAGCGTGAGGTGGAAAAACGCTACGTAGCCGTAGTGGCGGGGCAAGTGCAGCCTGAAACCGGCGAGGTGGATCTGCCTGTCGCCGCCGACTGGCCGAACCGCCCCTTACGCAAAATCGACGCCGAGACGGGAAAACCCTCGCTGACGCGCTACCGGGTACTGGCACAAGGCACCGATACCACCCGCATGGAACTTGAGCCGGTCACAGGTCGCACGCATCAGTTACGCGTACACATGACGGCAATTGGTCACCCGATTCTGGGAGATGGCTTGTATGGTGATCCTGCAAGTGCGCCACGGCTGCTGTTACATGCGCTGTCGTTAAGTTTGCCTCACCCGGAAAGTCATGCGCCGCTCAACTTTGTCTGCCCTGCTGCGTTCTGAATGGCATTGGTTATAATGCGCCCTGCCCATCACTGATCAGGAATCACCCATGTCCGCCCCTAACCGTGCCGCAATATTCGGCCTGAGCTTTATCGCCGTAATCATCGCAGGCTTCGCCGCCTATATCTGGATAGCCTTGCACTGGAGTTACTCCGAAGGTGAACGCGCAGGTTTTATGCAAAAGCTGTCGCATAAAGGATGGCTGTGCAAGACATGGGAAGGTGAGCTGTCTCTGGTAGCCCTCCCCGGCGCCGCACCCGAGAAATTCAACTTCTCGGTGCGGGACGAGGCCATCGCTCGGCAAATCAATGCGAGTGTCGGCCAACGCGTCGCGCTCACCTATCAGCAGCACAAGGGGCTGCCGACTTCCTGCTTCGGTGAAACTGAATATTTCGTGACTGAGGTCAAGGTCGTCAAGTGAAATAATCGCGCCGGGATGAAACTTATCCCCAACCGGGTTGCCTGATGCCACGCAACCTTCTGGCAATGGTAGCGTTGCTGTTATACTCCGCCCAGTATCAACCGACGAATGAGGAATACATGAAAAAATTATTGATGTTGTTGACGATTGCTTTAACTTGTTTGAGTTTATTTGCCACGACCGCTGAAGCCAAGCGTTTTGGCGGCGGCAGCAGTTCCGGCAAGCAGCGCACGATGGCGCCGCAACAGGCACAAAAAGCGCCGACAGCAGCGCCTGCCGCAGCACCTGCAGCGCCCGCTTCGACCGGCAACAAGTGGATGGGCCCTCTGGCAGGCCTGGCAATCGGCGCGGGCTTGGCCACGATGTTCGCTGGCGGCATGGGCGGAATGGGTGGTTTAGGCGGTGCGATGAGCAGCATTCTGATGGCACTGCTCGCAGCCGGCGCCGTGATGTTCGCGATTTCGATGTTCCGCAAGAAGCAGCAACAACCAGCCATGCAGTCGATGCAATACGCAGGAGCGGGTGCACCTTACCAGGCACCTGAACCCATGCAGTACACAGGTGGCTCGGCAGCCGTTGCAGCCCCGGTAGCCGGCCACATTCCAGCGGATTTCCCGGTGGATAGTTTCCTGCGCAGCGCCAAGACTTCGTTCATCCGCCTGCAAGCCGCGAATGACCGCAAGGACTTGAACGACATCCGCGAATACACCACGCCGGAAATGTTTGCTGAAATCTCCATGCAGATGCATGAGCGCGACAACACGCCGCAAACCACCAACGTGATCGCGATCAACGGCGAATTGCTGGAAGTGGCAAATGAAGGCGACTGGGCAATTGCCAGCGTGCGTTTCACCGGCCAGCTGAGTGAAAACAACGGCGTTGCAGAAAACGTGGATGAAATCTGGCACGTGCAGAAGAATCTGAAAGATGACAAGTCAGTCTGGCTGCTGTCGGGTATTCAGCAAACCAACCTGCACTAAGCATGATCGCCCGGCTCTCTGCGTCAGCATTGAATCATTTGCTCGCGCAGAACAGCTGGGCATTCGAGCGGCTGGTGCATTTTTCCGGCAAGACGGCGCGATTTGACATCGCGCCGTTATCGTTTGCGTACACCATTCTTCCTGACGGCACACTTACCCGCGCAGACAAGACAGCCGGCGCAGATGCAGCATGCGTAATCGCCCCGTCGCTTTTGCCGCGCCTTGCACTGCACGACGAATTGGCGCACGCAGAAATCCAAAGCTCAGGAGACGCCGCGCTGCTTGCGGAAATTTTCTTCCTGTCGCGCAATTTGCGCTGGGATGCGGCGGAAGACTTGAGCCATGTAACCGGTGACATCGCGGCGGAACGCATCGTCCAGACAGTACAAAACAGGCCATTCGGCGCATCGGCTGTCAATCTGGCGCAGGCTGCGGCGGAATACTTCACAGAAGAACAACCCCTGATCGCCAAACCACAGCAGATCAATTCATTCATGCAGCAGGTAGACACGTTGCGCGACGACATGGCAAGACTCGAACAGCGCATCAAAGCCCTCTCCCCCGGCCCCTCTCCCGCAAGCGGGCGAGGGGGGTAACTATCATGCGCTTCTTTCGCCTCTTCAAAATCATCTTTGTCGTACTGAGCTTCGGGCTGGACGAGTTTTTGCTGGCACATGAACGGGTGCGCTGGTTACGTGCCCCGCTCAATCGACTGTTGTTCATGCGCGACATTTCACAACCGCGTGCAGTGCGTTTGCGGCTGGCGCTGGAAAGTCTGGGACCGATTTTCGTCAAGTTCGGACAAATGCTCTCGACACGGCGCGACCTGATGCCGACTGATCTGGCCGATGAGCTGGCCAAGTTGCAGGATCAGGTACCGCCGTTTCCCTCCGCACAGGCCGTTGCCCTGCTGGAAGCCACCTACAAGAAGCCCCTGCTTGAAGTATTCAAGCGCTTCGATGAAACGCCGATCGCCAGCGCATCGGTAGCCCAGGTGCATTTCGCCGAGCTGCACGATGGGCGCGAAGTGGCGGTTAAAATCCTGCGTCCCGGCATCACACTCACCATTGCGCATGACATCGCACTGATCAAGATCGCAGCCGATTTGATTGCTTTGGTTTGGGCCGATGGCCGCCGCCTGAAACCACGCCGCGTGATCGAGGAATTCGAGAAGCATCTGTCAGACGAACTCGATCTGACACGCGAAGCCGCCAACGGCAGCCAGCTCAGACGCAACTTCGCCAGTTCAGGACTGCTGCTGGTTCCCGAAATGTTCTGGGATTACTGCACCAGCGACGTGATGGTCATGGAACGCATGTACGGCATGCCGGTCAGCCAGGTGGATGCTTTGCGCTGCGCGGGCGTGGATATCCCGAAGCTGGCGGCGAACGGGGTCGAGATTTTCTACACTCAGGTCTTCCGTGACGGGTTCTTTCACGCCGACATGCACCCTGGCAACGTTCAGGTGGCGTCAGATGGTCGTTATATCGCGCTGGATTTCGGCATCATGGGCACGCTGACCGATATCGACAAAAACTATCTCGCGCAGAATTTCATTGCCTTCTTTCAGCGCGATTACAAACGCGTCGCCGAAGTCCATATCGAATCCGGCTGGGCGCCTGCTAATACCCGCGTGGATGAGCTCGAATCGGCAATCCGTGCGGTATGTGAACCGATCTTTGACAGGCCATTACGCGAAGTCTCTTTCGGGCGTGTGCTGCTGCGTCTGTTCCAGACCTCGCGCCGTTTCGGCATCGAGATTCAGCCGCAGCTGGTGTTGCTGCAAAAGACACTGCTCAACATCGAAGGACTGGGATTGCAGCTCGATCCCGAACTGGACTTATGGAAGACCGCCAAGCCCTGGCTGGAACGCTGGATGAGCGAACAGGTAGGCTGGCGCGGCTTTTTCAAGTCCTTGCGCGAAGAAGCGCCGCGTTATGCCACACTGCTGCCACACCTGCCGCGTTTGCTGCATCAACGCCTGATCGACAACCCTTCTGCCGGGCTTGAATCATCCATGCAACAGCTTCTGGTGCAGCAGCAACGCCGCAACACCTTGCTGACCATTATCGTCGGGATTATGCTGCTGCAGATGGTCTGGATGCTGCTGGGTTAATTCCGGGTCATTGCGACTCACGCGGATCAAATCACGGATTCACTGAGCTCAACTGTCTGTGCTCGCAGCATCTGCGCATACTCTTCAAAACCTTCCAGCGGCAATGGCCGGCTGAAGAAATAACCCTGATAGTTATTGCAGCCGGCATCGGCCAGAAAGTCTCGTTGCGATACTGTTTCCACGCCCTCGGCGATTACGCCCATGCCGAGGGAGTTCGCCAGCGCAATGATGGTATTGGCAATGGCCGCATCGTTTGGATCGCTAAGCACGTCGCTGACAAAGGACCGGTCGATTTTCAACTGGTCCAGCGGCAGACGCTTCAGGTAAGAAAGCGACGAATATCCGGTGCCGAAATCGTCCAGCGAAAAACCAACGCCGCAGGCTTTGAGCGCAGACATCTTCTCGATTATCTTATCCACATTGGAGACGAGCAGGCTTTCGGTCAGCTCCAGCTTCAGTCGCTGCGGGTTGGCGCCGGTTTTTCCGAGTACCGCCAGTGCCTGCTCGACAAAATCGTTCTGGTGGAACTGGTGGGCGCTGACATTCACCGCCAGCGTGAGATGCGCCATTTCAGGCCGGGTCGCCCACATCGCCAATTGGGCGCATGCGGTTTCCATCACCCAGTTACCCAGAGGCATAATCAGCTTGGTATCTTCAGCCAATTGAATGAATTCGCCGGGCATCAACATGCCGCGTTTTGGATGTTGCCAGCGTACCAGAACTTCGGCTCCCGTCAGGCGGTCTTCACCCTCAATCTGGGGTTGGTAGTGGAGCAAAAACTGTTTCTCATCGACAGCCCGTCGCAAATCATTCTCCAGCGTCGCGCGTTCCATCACGGCGGACTCCATGTCCGGATCAAAGAAATGAATCGCGTTACGACCCGCCTCCTTGGATCTGTACATGGCAAGGTCGGCCTGCTTCATCAGGTTGTCGATCGAAGTATGCGGCCCCATGAACAGAGTCGCTCCGATACTCGGCGTATTGTGAAATTCGACATCATCCAGGTGATACTTCTGGTTGAGCGTGCTGAGAACAGTATTTCCCACAACCTCGGTCTGGGCAGCCGCACTAATCCTGCTATGGCTCAGGCAGGATAACACCACCACGAATTCATCGCCGCCCAGCCGACCAACAGTATCGTCCGCACGAACACAACCGGTAAGACGTTGCGCTACCTGCTTCAACAGCAGGTCACCCACATGATGACCCAGCGTATCGTTGATTGTTTTGAAGTTATCGAGATCAATAAAAATCAGCGCACTATAACCGCCGCTATGGGAATCGGTTATGGCCTGTCTTAAGCGTTCCATCAGGAGTGTACGGTTGGGCAGGCCGGTGAGCTGGTCATAGTAGGCGAGCTCGTTGATCCTGACCTCCGATTTTTTGCGCTCGGTAATGTCGTAATGTGAGCCGACATAATTGGTAACCTCGCCATTCTCATCCTTGACCGCCGAGATGGTCATCCATTTTGGAAACACCGTGCCATCTTTGCGCCGATCCCAGATTTCCCCTTGCCATAATCCCTGCTTGCCAATGGCATCCCACATCTCGCGATAAAACATGGCGTTGTGACGACCCGACTTGAAAATGCTCGGGGTCTTGCCCACGACCTCAGCAGGTGTGTAGCCGGTATTCTCGGTGAAGGCACGATTAATCTTCAGAATCACACTGTGGACATCGGTGACAATCATGGCTTCCTGAGAATCGAAGGCAGCTGCGGCGATGCGCAGGCTATTTTCTGTCTGCTTGCGCTCCGCAATCTCACGCAGATGGCTCTGATCAAGCTGCCACCGCGTGCGCGCCAGCAGGACGGCGAACAACATCAGCATGACGCTGCTGGCTGACGCCCACCACAAATAGAGTTGCACGTGGCGGTGATATTCCGCCAGTTGTTCCTCTTCGGATAATCCGGCAATGACGGTCAGGGGAAAATCATAAAGCTTGCGGGCACTGGTATATCGACGCACGCCGTCCCACGAACTGACCAGAACCTGGGGTGCGCTGTCATCCTGTTCCGCGCCCGGCGCCATCGACGAGTAATCGACCATATCGCCGACAGAAACCAGATCACCCGTGCGCCTTGCCCGGAATACGCCGTCTGTTCCCAGAAGCCCGATAACACCCTGCGCGCCCAATTGCGACAGCTCATAGCCGCTGACGAAATAGGCGGCGTCGACCGATACTGTCACCACGCCGGCGAAGGATCCATCGACGGCAAGGAGCCGGCGGCTGAACTGCAATTCTTCGAAACCAGGTGGAGGACGACTCACAGCGAGCGCATCGCTCTGGCGCGCCATCTTGAAGTTATCCTGTTCGGCGATATTCGTCATGACGTTCGTCCGGGTGCTTGCCACGACATCGCCATGACGATCCGCGATGCTGACGACGAATAACAGGTCCGCCGGCAATAAGGCGCTTGACTTGAGTTCAAGCAGCGCGTCCTGCTCACCCTTGATTTCAAAAGTATATTTGACCAACTTCAGGGTCTGATCGATTTCACGCAGTGCACGCGCGGCCTGTGCCTGATAAGTCGCGACCAGCTCCTGGCTCAGGACAGTTGCGGTGCGCACGGCACCTGTGCGTTCGACGTCAATGAGGTGCAGGATCACAGCCCAGGCTGCGACCAGAATAAACAGTGCAAATACCGGGAACAGCATATAGGAATAAGTTGCTTCACTAATCCAGTGCCGGATTTTGCTGACTGCAAGCCTTAAGAAACTAATCGAAAGCATCGCTTTTATCCCCGAAAAACACCGGCCTGCATGTCCATTATGGCGTCTTTCGCGCTAATCCCGAGTCAAAGCCTTGACGCTGTCATCGACCATATTCCGCTGTATATATCCGATTGCATTGGGGTTTTCGACGAGCAGTCTTTTCACTTCGCTATCGTTCAATACCGCTTTCGGCGGCCGCCCTCTGCCGGTAAAAATAAGCTTAGCCCAACTGGCCTTGATTTGCGCGGCAGACTTTCCGGCGAATAGTAAGTAAAACTCGTTGCGCGATGCCGCCCCCTCGGTCTGGTCGATAGGCAAGGCACGATCGCCATTGGGAAAGAGTGTGGTCTTGCCCATAAAAATATTCACGATCTGCTCATTACTGAGAGAAGTCACCGCACTTTTGGCCGAGACCACAGCAACCACGTCAGCCAGCGACGCGCTGCAATTCAGACTCAGCACAAGCCCTGCGGCAGCTAATGCAAGACGGTTCAGAAGGGATAGGTTATTTTTCATCAGAATACCCAATCCACAGTCGCGCTGACGAGGTTGAAACTGCTGCCTGTTTTAAATCCCGGCTGAAGGTTGATCAACAGGCCGGAAGATCCTGCATCAAGGGTGACATGCTCATATTGCAGCTTGATGTCGGTATTCTTCATGATGTCCCAGCGGCAGCCGACGGTGACGGTCGTCCCGGTGGTGGGTTTCAGAAACCCGTTGAGTCCGGCATTGAGGCCGGCAGCATAACCTTGCATGAACGGGTTCACGAGTCCCAGGTTCAATCCGGGATCGCTGGTGGTACTGAGTTTTTTTGACCTGCTATAGGCGACAAAAGGCGTGAACTCGCCTGTCCGGTAGCCGCTGCTGACATACCAGGCACGCTGTTCGCCCATGAACGAGGGCAGAATTTTACTTTGGCCGATTTCGCTCATCAGGAACCATTTGCCCGGATCGTAACTCGCGCTGGCCCCCCAGAAGGTTATGGGCACCTTGTATGAACCGTATTTATTGGCGAGATTGATGCCTTGTGCGCCGAATGCGGGGTTCTTGAACAGATCAAAGAAGGCATTGACGCCGTCCAGGCTTAAATTGGAGTGCTGGTACGCCAGACGCAGGATCGTCGGGCCGGATTCATAGGTATCGAAAACACCCCAGCTGTTCCTCGCCGGATTGTTTGATGCAGCCGGATGGGATGCAGTGCCGGGACTTTTCAGATTATCCACGCCGTAAAAGCCCTGTATCGTGTTGGTTGCCTCGCCGAAGTGGAAGCGGTAACTGACATCCGCACCATCATTGACATTGACCGGCATCATGTTGTAGACATCCAGCGGCGGGCGAACCCAGGGGTAGGCATAGCCGACATTGCGATAATCGGAGGCCAGAAAGGTCGACATCACGATCCGTCCCAGACGGACGCTCGAATCGGGGGTGAACTCGTATTTGATGTTCGCCCATTCCAGCGAGGGCGTATAGGTATTGTCGTAACGCAGTTGCGATATGGCTTGCACGACCGCTGATAACTGCGGGGTGAATTTGGCGTCAAGCTGCAAGGCGAACCGGCTGTCGACACCGCCGCTCCAGTTCTGGCTGTAGCCGGCGCCACTTGGCTTATACCAGGGACTGTTGGTGTAGTCCGCCTGGTGCTCGGTGGAATGAACAAAACCTACCGTGCCAAAGCCACTGACCGAAAATATTGACGTGTCATGCTCTTCCGCGCGGGCATCAACAGCGCAGACCATCATCGTCATCAGAGCGATGCTGGTCAGCATAGCTGACATGCGGTTAAAGGCTGGTTTACATAGCGCCGGCATGCTTAGTCCCGTTTCAAATTTGATGTTTATTGCGCCTGGTCAGTCACGCTTAGATTAAACGTTTGCACCTGTATCCGATGGTGACAATACCAGACAAATGCTGTCGGGACTAATGGGATACGCTTATTTTAAGTAGGGAAAATCCTAGCGACAAGCAAGACGGCCTTGGCAGTCCGAAGCTGTTCTGCAAGATGCTTTGGATGGTGGCTTGGATCTCCAGGCCTAAGAGTTAAGATATTGAGGATAAAACTTTGGAGCGCGCATCACCTGTCCATTCCCGGACGGGCATGAATGTTCGTTGATTCTGAAAACCGCAGTTCTATCCGCAGATTACGCAGATTCACACAGATTAACAACAAGTTATGAAATAACTGTTCGCCACCCCAATGGTGAGCCAAGTGTGCATATAAGTATTTGTTTAATCTGCGTTAATCCATTTAATCTGTGGATAACAGCTTTTCCAGGTTGATTAACGCGTGTTTGTTTTTTCAGAATCAGGAAAAAAAGCCGCTGTCCCACAATTCCCGGGTCAGGGCCTGATAGTCCACAGCGCCCGGGCTCTTGGGTGCATATTGAAATATATCCTGCCCGTGCATCGGGCTGGTCGCCAGTCCCACCGTCTCGCTGATGCGCGCAGTGCAGACAATTTCGCCAAATCGGGCTTTCAGCTTGTCGTATATCTCGAAGGAGAGTTTGCGCCGGGAATCGAAACGCGTCACCAGAATACGCCGCTCTATCTTGCGATTGAGTTTGGTTTCCAGCACATTCAGCGCGCTGTCCAGCCTGTGCACGCCTTGCAGTGACAGGAAATCGGCGGATACCGGAATCAGCACACGATCCGCCGCAAGCAAGGCATTCAAGGTGAGCACACCCAGCATCGGACAGCAGTCGATCATGATCGGCGCACCCGTGAGTGACATATCCTCGTTCAGGCCTCGCTTCAACAAGGTCGCGGCTTGAGGATCACTGCCAAACAGCGCGTCTATCTTGGCCAATTCCAGCACCGCAGGGACAGCTTGCCAGCCCCGTGTCGTGTCGCGCAGCAAACTGGCCAGCGGAGCCTTATGTTTGAAAAAGGCCGCCATACTGATATCTGACCGGACATTCCTGATCCCGCTGGCCAGCGTCAGGTGGCCCTGCGGATCCATATCGAGGGCGATGGGATGCTTCTGCGCAATACTCAGCGCAGCAGTCACGTTCAGACAGGTGGTGGTTTTGCCGACCCCACCCTTTTGATTAAATACGGCAATGACCGCCATTTGCTATCCCATGTTCGGGTAATTGAACCTATTCAACGGTCACAGACTTAGCCAGATTCCTGGGTTTGTAGCTTCAAGCCCAGACAAGCTTTTTGGCTCGCTGTAAACCTCGTATCTCATTCGACCGTTACTGATTTGGCAAGGTTACGAGGTTTATCCACGTCGGTCCCCTTCTGCAAGGCAACATAATATGCCAGCAGTTGCAGCGGAATGGTGTGCAGAATAGGGCTTAAAAAACCTGCGTGTTCGGGCATTTGCATGATATGTACGCCATCATCTTCGCGTATGTGGGTATCCGCATCGGCAAAAACATACAGCTCGCCGCCACGCGCGCGGACTTCATGCAAGTTGGATTTTAGTTTTTCCAGCAGCACATCGTTGGGTGCGACCGAAATCACCGGCATATCCTTATCCACCAGCGCCAGCGGCCCATGTTTGAGCTCACCGGCAGGATAGGCTTCGGCGTGAATATAGGAGATCTCCTTGAGCTTGAGCGCGCCTTCCAGTGCAATCGGGTAATGCAGGCCGCGTCCCAGGAACAACGCATGCTGCTTATCGGCGAACTGCTCGGCAAGTTTTGCAATCTGTGGTTCCAGATCCAGCACCTTTTGCGTGGCTGCAGGCAGATGACGCAAGGCGTGCAAATGTTTCTGCTCACACTCAACCGTCAGGCGATTACGCTGCTTGGCGAGCACCAGCGTCAACAGGAACAGCGCAACCAGTTGCGTGGTGAAGGCCTTGGTAGAAGCCACGCCGATTTCCGGCCCCGCGCGCGTCAGAAAACGCAGCTTGCAAAGACGGACCAGCGCGCTTTCCGGGACGTTACAGATGGCAAGCGTGTGGATGTGACCCAGCGCCTTCGCGTGATTCAACGCAGCCTGAGTATCGGCGGTTTCACCCGACTGGGACAGCACCACCACCAACGCCTTTGGATTGGGCACACTGGTGCGGTAACGGTACTCACTGGCGATTTCCACCGTACACTGAATTCCGGCAATCTCTTCCAGCCAATATCGCGCAACCAGCCCTGCATGATAGCTGGTACCGCAGGCCAGAATCAGTATGCTGTTGATATCAGCGAAAGATGCAGCCGCCTCGGCGCCGAAAATTCCCGGCACGATGGACTGACTGTTGCAGACAGATTCGAGCGTGTCTGCTATAGCTTGCGGCTGTTCGTGAATTTCCTTCTGCATGTAGTGGCGATATTGGCCCAAGGACACGCTCTCATTGCTGATCTCGCTTACCTGGACCGGGCGTTCAACAATGCTGCCCGCCGCGTCGTAAATCCGATAGCTTAGCCGCTCGATTTCGACGACATCGCCTTCTTCAAGATAGATCACTTTATTCGTGACCGGCAACAGCGCTGACACATCCGAGGCGATGAAGTTTTCCCCGATGCCAATTCCCATCAACAAGGGGCTGCCGCGCCGCGAACAAATAAGCTGATCGGGATTATCCGCCGCAATCACACCGATGGCATAGGCACCTATCAACTCGGCGAGTGCAGCTTTCGTGGCGTCAAGCAGTGAAACCCCGTTCACATAATGGCTGTGAACCAGATGCGCGATGACTTCCGTATCGGTATCTGAAGTAAATTCATAGCCACAGGCGCTCAGACGGGTGCGCAGCGACTCGTAGTTTTCGATGATGCCGTTATGCACTACCGCGATCGAATCACGGCTCAGGTGCGGATGAGCATTGCGCTCGCTTGGCACGCCGTGCGTCGCCCAGCGGGTATGGGCTATGCCAAGCAAGCCTTGCGTTTCGGCACTCTTGATCGTAAGTTCAGCGACACGGCCGGTACTGCGCACGCGTTCCAGCTGAGCGTTGCGTACCACCACCAAGCCGGCGGAGTCATAACCTCGATATTCAAGTCGCTGCAATCCCTCAAGCAGGATGGGTACAACATTGCGTTGAGCTACTGCGCCTACGATTCCACACATAATTCAAACCCAATTGATAATTGATAGTTGATAGTTGAAAATTGTCACTTGTCACTTGTCACTTGCTTTTTCGGGCGCGACCATCCGGCAATGGTTACCTGCTTGGATCGGGACAGGGTAAGTTCGCCAGCGGGTGTATCCCGGGTGATGGTCGACCCGGCACCGATGGTCGAGCCTCGGGCGACCGTTACAGGCGCGACGAGTTGCGTATCCGAACCTATAAATACGTCGTCTTCGATCACGGTTCTGAACTTGTTCGCACCGTCATAATTACAGGTGATGGTACCCGCGCCGATATTGACCCGGCATCCGATTGTGGTGTCGCCGATATAGCTTAAGTGGTTAGCCTTGCTTCCCTTTTCGATTTCGCTGTTTTTGATCTCGACAAAGTTTCCCACGTGTACTTCGTTGTGCAAGCGGGTTCCGGGACGCAGGCGTGCATAAGGGCCGATACGGCAGTCAGCTCCGACATCGCTGCTGTCTATATGACTATATGGAGCAATTTGAGTCCCGTCGGCGATGGCGGCATTTTTGACAATGCAATACGCACCGATTTGAACGTTGTTGCCCAGCGTGACTAAACCTTCAAAGATGCAGCCGACATCGATTGAAACATCGCGTCCGCAGTTAAGTTTTCCGCGCACATCGAAACGTGCGGGATCGGCAAGCGTCACGCCCAGCGCTAGCTGCCGCTGAGCCTCGACTTGTTGCCAGGTGCGTTCAAGGACAGCCAACTGGGATTTACTGTTTATGCCGTGTATTTCCCATTCATGATTGGGTTGTACGGTGTGAACCACGACACCCTCTTCAGCCGCCATAGCAATTATGTCAGTCAGGTAATATTCACCCTGAGTATTGTTGGTGCGCAGACCAGCCAGCCATTTTCGCAAATATTTGGTCGGAGCAAGCAGAATGCCGGTGTTCACCTCTCTGATTTCACGCTGCTCGGGAGTCGCATCCTTTTCTTCAACGATGCTGATCACATCGCCCTGCGCATTGCGCACGATGCGGCCGTATCCGGTGGGATTATCCAGGTTCACTGTCAGCAATGTCAGCCCGCTGCCCGCTTGCTGCATCTGGTGCAGTGTGCTGCTTTGAATTAAAGGAACATCACCATACAGCACCAGCGTCTCCCCCTCGTCATCGAGGTGCGGCATGGCTTGCTGTACTGCGTGCCCCGTACCCAGCTGCGGCTCCTGCATGACAAATGTCGCACCTGTCGATTTGAGCGCTTCAGGTACGGCCTCCCCTCCATGTCCGTAGACGACGCAAATCCGCCGGGGGTCGAGCGCTTTAGCGCAATCCAGAACATGCTGAACCAGCGATTTTCCGGCCAGTGCGTGCAACACCTTGGGCTTATCGGAATGCATGCGCGTACCTTTACCCGCAGCAAGGATAACAACATTGATAGGATTCATATACACACGTTATCTGTTTACAGTTCTCAGTTTAAGTGCGTAGTTTACCTGAAACTGAAAACGGGAAACAGCAACTGAAAACTGTTTTTTTGGCACAAAAAAAGCAGCCTGGGCTGCTTTTTCTGAATTTACTGCGTGAAACTAATGCCCGACCTGCTTGCGAATTTGCTGTATCAGTCGCAACTGGGCAAGTGCTTGCGCCAGCTCTGCTTCTGCCTGAGCGTAATCAAGATCAGAAGTACGATTCTTCATCGATTCTTCGGCTGCTTGCTTCGCTTCCAATGCGCGCGATTCATCCAGATCCTTGCTACGAATAGCTGTGTCGGACAAAATCGTCACAAGATTAGGCTGTACCTCAAGCATTCCGCCGGATACATAGATCAACTCGTCTTCCGCCTGATCCGGACGCCTGATGCGTACCGAACCCGGCTTGATACGAGTCAACAAGGGCGTGTGCCGCGGATAGATGCCCAACTCGCCCATCTCTCCCGGAACAATGACTATTTCTGCAAGTCCGGAGAAAATCAATTCCTCCGCACTCACTACGTCGACGTGTACTGTCATTGCCATGGCTGTCACCTTAATTAGAGTGTCTTGGCTTTTTCGACTGCTTCTTCTATGGTGCCAACCATGTAGAACGCTTGCTCAGGCAAATGATCGTAATCACCTTCAACGATACCCTTGAAGCCCTTGATCGTTTCTTTCAGTGTCACATACTTGCCGGGGCTGCCGGTAAATACTTCAGCAACGTGGAAGGGTTGGGACAAGAAACGCTGGATCTTACGAGCACGCGCTACAGCCAATTTATCTTCCGGTGCCAGCTCGTCCATACCCAGAATCGCGATAATGTCGCGCAATTCCTTGTACCGTTGCAGATTCTGCTGAACTTTACGTGCAACTGAATAATGCTCTTCACCGACAACCAATGGATCCAGTTGACGTGAGGAAGAATCCAGCGGATCAACCGCCGGGTAGATACCCAGGGATGCGATGTCGCGAGACAACACAACGGTCGAATCCAGGTGCAAGAAGGTCGTCGCAGGAGCAGGATCAGTCAAGTCATCCGCAGGAACGTAAACAGCCTGAACGGAAGTGATCGAACCCACCTTGGTTGACGTGATACGCTCTTGCAAGCGGCCCATTTCTTCAGCCAGTGTTGGTTGATAACCCACAGCAGAAGGCATACGACCCAACAGCGCAGAAACTTCAGTACCGGCCAATGTGTAGCGGTAGATGTTGTCAACGAAGAACAAAATATCGCGGCCTTCGTCACGGAACTTTTCAGCCATGGTCAAACCGGTCAGCGCAACGCGCAAACGGTTACCAGGCGGCTCGTTCATCTGACCGAACACCATGGATACTTTGTCCAGAACGTTGGAGTCTTTCATTTCGTGGTAGAAATCGTTACCCTCGCGAGTACGCTCACCCACACCTGCAAACACCGACAAACCGCTGTGCTGCTTGGCGATGTTATTGATCAGTTCCATCATGTTGACGGTCTTACCTACACCCGCACCACCGAACAGACCAACCTTACCACCCTTGGCGAACGGACAAACCAGGTCGATAACCTTGATACCGGTTTCCAGCAAATCAACCGAAGGCGACAATTCGTCAAACTTAGGTGCTTTCGCGTGAATCGGACGACGTTCTTCGCATGCGATTTCGCCGGCGTCATCGATAGGACGACCCAGTACGTCCATGATGCGGCCCAAGGTGCCCGCACCGACTGGCACTGAAATCGGACTACCGGTATTCACAACAGCCATGCCGCGCTGCAAACCATCTGACGAGCCCATGGCGATGGTACGAACCACGCCATCACCCAACTGCTGCTGCACCTCGAAAGTCAAACCTGCTTCAACGATAGAACCCGCCGAGGCCTGCAACGTGAGTGCATCGTATACTTTTGGCATTTGGTCGCGTGGAAATTCAATATCTACCACCGCGCCAATACACTGAACAATCTTACCTTGAGTCATTTTGAAATTCCCCATCTAAATTAATTTTGGTGTTATCGCTATATTCAACTATACAGTCAGGCGATTAGCCTACTGCTGCCGCGCCGCTACAGATCTCGGAGATCTCACGCGTAATGGCTGCCTGACGTGCTTTGTTGTAGACCAACTTAAGATCAGCGATGACGCTTTTGGCATTGTCAGATGCGGATTTCATCGCCACCATACGCGAACTCTGCTCAGACGCCATGTTTTCAACGACGCCCTGATATACCAGTGATTCAACGTAACGCAACAACAATTCGTCGATTACAACCTTGGCGTCCGGCTCATAAATATAATCCCAACTGCCCGTCGTCGCATCAAGTTGCTCACCATTAAGCGGCAGCAACTGCTCGACGCAAGGCTCTTGCTTCATGGTGTTCACGAAATGGTTGTAGCAGATATGAATCGCATCAATCTCGCCGGAAACATAGGCATCCAGCATGACCTTTACCGCGCCGATCAAACTGGCCAGATGCGGAGCATCACCCAAACCGATCAGGTTTGACTTAACTTCAGCACCCATGCGATTCATGAAACCCAGGCCTTTATTGCCGATGGCGCAAACTGCAATCTTTTTGCCTTCAGAGTCCCAGGTCTTCATTTGACCTACGACCAGACGCAGCAAGTTGCTGTTCAAACCGCCGCACAAGCCCTTGTCCGAGGTAATCAGAATTACGCCAACCTTCTTGATGCTTTCACGTTTTACCAGGAAAGCATGCTTATATTCAGGATTGGCGCGCGACAAATGAGCCGCCACTGCGCGGATCTTTTCAGCGTAAGGACGAGCAGCGCGCATGCGCTCCTGTGCCCTCCGCATCTTGGCAGCGGCAACCATTTCCATGGCGCGTGTAATCTTGCGTGTATTTTCTACACTCTTGATTTTCGTGCGGATTTCTTTACTGCCAGCCATTTCTCACCCCGCCTTAATAAACTGCAGTTGCTTTGAATTCCTCAATCGCAGCAGACAACAGCTTCTCATTATCCGCACTCAGGTCTTTTTTGGATTCAATCGTATCCATCAATTCCTTGTTTTTGGACTTCAGGTAAGCGTGTACTGCCGATTCGAATGCCAGCGCCTTAGGCACTGCAACGTCATCAAAGTAGCCTTTGTTCACGCAGAACAAAGTAACAGACATTTCAGCAACAGACAGAGGGCAGTATTGCAACTGCTTCATCAGTTCAGTTACCAGCTTGCCGCGTTCCAACTGCTTACGAGTCGCTTCATCCAGATCCGATGCAAACTGGGCAAAAGCCGCCAATTCACGGTACTGAGCCAGCGCCAGACGCACACCGCCACCCAGCTTCTTGATAACCTTGGTCTGAGCAGCACCACCAACACGAGACACCGAGATACCGGCGTTGATCGCAGGACGAATACCAGCGTTGAACAAGTCAGTTTCCAGGAAGATCTGACCATCGGTGATCGAAATCACGTTGGTTGGAACGAATGCAGAAACGTCACCAGCCTGAGTTTCGATGATAGGCAATGCTGTCAGCGAACCTGTTTTACCCTTGACTTCACCCTTGGTGAATTTTTCCACGTATTCCGCATTGACCCGGGCTGCACGTTCCAGCAAACGGGAGTGCAGGTAGAACACGTCGCCAGGATAGGCTTCGCGACCTGGTGGACGACGCAGCAGCAAGGAAATTTGACGGTAAGCCCAAGCTTGCTTGGTCAAATCGTCGTATACGATCAGCGCATCTTCACCGCGATCGCGGAAGTATTCGCCCATTGTGCAACCGGCGTAAGGTGCCAGGAATTGCATTGCAGCAGAATCAGAAGCGGTAGCCGCAACCACGATGGTGTAACCCAGCGCGCCGTGCTCTTCCAGCTTACGCACCACGTTAACAACGGTCGAAGCCTTCTGACCGATCGCAACGTAGATGCAGGTGATGCCCTGGCCTTTTTGGTTGATGATCGCATCGATCGCAACCGCAGTCTTGCCGGTTTGACGATCGCCGATGATCAGCTCACGTTGTCCGCGACCAACTGGCACCATCGCATCGATTGACTTCAGACCGGTTTGCACAGGCTGATCAACTGATTGACGCTCGATCACGCCTGGCGCGACTTTTTCAATCTTGTCGGTCATTTTGGCATTGATCGGGCCCTTGCCATCGATAGGCTGTCCCAGTGCGTTTACGACACGACCGCATAATTCAGGACCAACCGGAACTTCAAGGATACGTCCGGTGCACTTTACAGTGTCACCTTCAGTAATGTGCTCGTATTCGCCGAGAATAACGGCACCTACAGAATCACGCTCCAAGTTCAGAGCCAGACCGAAAGTGTTGCCAGGGAATTCCAACATTTCACCTTGCATTACGTCGGACAAACCATACACACGCACGATACCGTCAGTCACACTGACTACCGTACCTTCAGTGCGAGCCTGAGTCAGCGCTTCGAAATTTTCGATGCGGCTGCGAATCAAATTGCTTATTTCAGAAGGGTCAAGCTTCATCTGGATTTCCTTATCTTGATAAATCTATTATCAGGCCAGGGCGGTTGCCATTTCGACCAGACGTGTGCGCACAGAACCATCTATCACGCTGTCTCCGGTACGAATAACCACACCACCTAGCAAATCTTTATTGATACTACAGACCAGCTTAATGTCACGTCCCAGTCGCTTCTTCATCGAAACGCTGATCGTTTCCTGCTGCTTGGGCGTCAATTCAAAAGCCGATTCCACAACAACGTGAGCGGTCTTTTCTGCCTCGGCGCGCAACGACTCAAAAATTTCCGAAATTTCAGGAAGTTCGCGCAAACGGCGCTTTTCAACCAGAACACGGACAAAATTTATCTGTTGTGGCTTCGCTTTATCGCCAAGCAAACCGAGCAGCAATCCTTCAACCTTCGCCTTTGCAACTCTTGGGCTGGTGATGACGGCTTGCACATCGGGATGATTGACAGATTCAGCCAATGACGAAATCGCTTCGGACCAACCCTTTAAATCTGACAAGCTCTGCGCTACGTCAAATGCGGCTTGTGCGTATGGTCGTGCTGTTGTTATGGCTTCAGACATGATGATTACATTTCCGCAACAAGTTTATCGAGCAAGTCGTTGTGCGCCGTGGAATCAACTTCACGACCCAAGATCTTAGCAGCACCCGCAAGGGCAATTACCGACACCTGTGAACGCAATTGTTCTTTAGCACGGAAAGCTTCTTGTTCGATTTCAGCCGTAGCACCAGCGATGATGCGATCAGCTTCAACTTTTGCCTGAAGCTTAGCCGCTTCAATGATTTCGCTGGCGCGCTTATCTCCACTAGCGAGAATATCAGCTGCCTTTTCTTTTGCTTCACGCAACAGTTCTGCAGAACGCTTCGCAGCCAGGTCAAGATCATGCTTCCCACGCTCAGCAGCAGCCAGGCCATCAGCTATGGTTTTTTGGCGGTTTTCAATCGCCGACATCAATGGCGGCCAGATAAACTTGGCTGTAAACCATATCAATATGGCAAACGTCAAAGCCTGCGCAATCAGTGTAAAAGTAATATCCATTTCAGCTCCTTACGTCGGCCAATACAGCTTTGGCCAGGCGCAAACTATTTAATAACGCTTAACAGCGGGTTAGCAAATGCGAACATCATTGCCAGACCAACACCGATAATGAAAGATGCGTCGATCAGACCGAGCAACAGGAAAACCTTACCTTGCAAAACTGGAATCATTTCTGGCTGACGAGCTGCACCGTCCAGGAAGCTGCTACACATAATACCGATACCGATACAAGCACCCAAAGCGCCCAGACCGATAATCAGACCGATACCAACGCCGGTGTATGCTTGAATCAGTGCCATAAATTGCATGTTTTCCATCGTGTTTCCTTTCGATTTACTAAGTTATAAAAATTACTACTATTGCTACTACTAGTGACTTTCATGTGCCATTGCAAGGTACACAACGGTCAGCATCATGAAAATAAAGGCTTGCAAAACAACGATCAGGATATGGAACACTGCCCATCCGGCACCCAACAGCGCGCCGAATATCGTCCCGACCAGACCGGTGGCCGCCCACATTCCCAACAACAGGAAGATGATTTCGCCGGC
>JAUSNM010000020.1 GCA_030645535.1 Gallionella sp.
AGCGCTGTGAGGATGCATGCCTCGTCCTAGCGCACTGACCACCGAAAGTCACTACAAGGAAACTTTCATGAATCTCAAGACGATGATCCCTACCAAGGCCATGTGCCTCGTGCCGCTGACGGCTCTTTGGCTCGCATCGGCTCCGGTCCAGGCGCAGACCGCTCCGGCAAAGGCGCCTACCGTCACCATGCCCATGGGGCATGAGAGCAGTGACGATGCAGTCGCGCGCGTGCTGCCGGTGTTGTTGGAGACCGCGCGCGCCATGCGCAATCTCATTTAGGCGTCAAACGCCGGCCGCTTCATGCGGAGTGGCTCGCGTCAATGAGCCCTACTTCCCGGCCATCGATTTTTGGAGAATGGCCAGCACCACATTCAAGTCTTCGATCGGTACCTGACCCGGCGCCGAGCTGCTGGCGCCCACGGCAAAGGTAAGGCTTGAACCAAACACGCCACCCACCATACGGGTCAATGCACCATAGGGCCCCATCGACATGGAGATCAGCGGAATGCGCAGCTTCTTGCTGGCCTCGCGGGTTGCAACCAGTAGCGTCAGCACGTCGTCCAGGTCACGTGGCATGACGGCCACCTTGGCCACATCGGCACCCAACTGGTCAGCGGTGAGGAACTTGGCTGCCAGTGTCTCGAGACCCGGTGTGTAAGAGAAGTTGTGGAACGACAGCACAAGCTTGATGCCGTTGGCTTTGGCCGCATCGCGCACACGCACGATGTTGGCGGCGTCGTTGGCCATTTCATAGTCAATCAGGTCGATGCTTTTGCTCGCGCACACGGCCGCGTACATGGCGATCACCTGGGCTTCGTTCAAAGCAATCTTTTCACCCCCCTCGATGGTGGAGCGGCGCGTGAACAGCAGCGGAATCTGGCCTGCTTTGCTTTTGATAGCTGATGCCGCAGCAATGACGAGGGCTGTGTCGCCAATTTGTTCAAAAAAGTCAACGCGCCATTCCAGCACGTCAGGCTTTTTAGGCAGCACCACATCGAGTTCTGCCATCAGTTTGTCCAACGTGCGCCCGACCAGCGGGGTGCAGATCAGCGGGAACTTGCCGCCCGCGATGGGTTGTCCGTTCAACTCGATGGGTTTGTTGATTTGCATAAGGATCTCCTCAATAAAAAAGCCTGCCAGCGCTGC
>JAUSNM010000002.1 GCA_030645535.1 Gallionella sp.
CGCCTAAATAATGCTTAGTAACTAACAGGTGTGCGTGGCGAACCCATGCAGTACATCTTGCTGGGCGTGTTTTTGTCGTAATAGCGGATGATGACCCCGGCAGAGGGGGCGACCCACATGCCGATTTTTGTCTGCTTAAAATTCATTCCCATATTGTCCCTTAACTTTACGATTAATTCGTCAGGTTGGTCCTTGAAGGTGGCACCAATAAAGTTCTGATCCAAGCCTACAATAATATATTGGACGTTGGAATCGAATAATGTTTCATTCACTTTCCACCAGTTTGCACCTCCCGCAGAGAATGCAGGCTTCCCGAAAAATCTTTGCATATAGTCGTTGAAATATTCTGAACTCACCTGGTTACTACAGACAAGGGCTGAACCTATCTCAATTGAAAAATTACTCGGTGATGCAACCGCGATGCCGCTAATAAATGCTGATAGCAGTATCAGCATATTTCTTAGAGGAGTCATGGTCTTATACCAGGTTATTGTCTGAGTGAAATGAAGGCTGTAGCGCGCAGAGGCAGAGCGGGATACGTGCGAAATTTACACGCCTGATCCTCCGTAATCTGTGCGCAAGCGCACGGATGGACATCGATTTGCCGGGGGATGGCTGTGCGTTGAGGGGGCGGCTGAATTCTGCTGCAGAAGGTGTGGCGTCAGTCAAAGCTGAAGGTATAAAACACATCGATGGCGTTATCCATGCCTGCCTGGGTGACGATATTCACCCGGGGTGTCAGGATATAGGTGAGCTTTGTCACGCCCGCCACGGCAGTGATTCCCTGTGCGTAGCTTATGAAGGCGCGCTGCGAGAGTCGTTTGCCGACGGTGACGATCTGGCTGCTCAGTGGATTATTGGCAGCCGGACTGGCGGGTGAATTACCCGTCTCGTTCTGTCGCAGCGATAGTTCATCCACACCAAGGGCTTGTTTTAACTGCCCGGTAACGCCGCCCGAGCCGCTACCCAGGATGCTCCCGGCGGCTGAGAGCAGCAGCGACGAATCGCTGCCGATTGTATTGGGCGCGCGCCCGAGTACGATCCAGGAGAGTTTTTCAACGTCCGGAACAGCCGGGGTGGACACCAGTTTAACTGCCGGATGGAGCGCCGTGCCCGTTACTGCCACGCCCGCTTCCACGGGCAGGCCGCGACGCACAGCGAGTATGTTCAGCCCCGGATCGGACAACGGTCCCTGAAAGTTTACGATCCCGCGCTCCACGGTAAGGCGCTGACCATAAGCCTCAAAACTTGCCTCAATGGCGGCGATGCTGCCGGTGACGCGTAACTGCTGGCCCGGTGCGTCGCGCACGCTTAACTGGCCGCCTAAGCGCGCCTCCAGGCCGGACGCGCGCAGGTAAAAATGTTCTCCCAGATCGAGGGTGGCATCAACGGATATTTGCGGCCCTTTGTGAACGATTACCTGCCGTCCGGTGATCACGACATCGTCGGATAATTGCGGACGATCGGTCACGGTTTGGCTGATCAATCCCGCATCGGCGGTGATGCCCCCATTCAGCGCGAGTACGTTTTTATTTAACGTGGCATGTCCGCGACCTGAGGCGATTATCCAGCGGTCACGACGCTGCGTGAGGGGCACATGCTTAGCGATAATTTCAATATCCCCCTTTTTGCCGTCCAGACTGACGTCGCCGGATGCGCTGAGTTTGCCGGGTTCTGGCCCAAGATTCAGCCCTCTTAGCAGGGAATCTTTCGGCTTGGGCTCATGCGGGGCGATGAAACTCAGGGTGTCGATGTGCAGGGAGTCCTGATCGAAGCGTGCCGCCAGTTGCCCCTGCTGTAAGCGCACGCCCTGATCCAGCAAGGCCAGCGCCAGATCGTCGCCGCGCACCTGCCCATGCAGACCGGGGGCGCTGAAGGTTCCGGTCACGTCCGCCTCCAAAGCCAGTCGTCCGCCGCTCTTCAGGTTGTCATTGATGGCGGGGCCAAGCCAGGCAAGATCGGGCACGTTGATGCGTATCTGCCCGGTGAGGGGCGCACGATCCGGCACGGCCCAGCCCGATTGAGCCAGCGGCATGGCGACACTGGCGCGCCAGTCGCCCAGACGCGCCCCTTGTGCCGTCAGCTCTGCGGCCAGGCGTCCATTATTGGTGTGCGCCGTGAATTCGAAGGTTCGCAAACCCAGAGACATGGGCGGCTGTCCAGATAATACCCAGTCGCCACTCTCGCGCGCTACACGCAGATTGCTTTGGGCTGCGGATGCCAGATTCCACTCGCCACCCAGGCGCAGGACTGCATTGTCATCTTGCGTGGTGAAATCAGGCTGCAAGCCGATCCCTGCGCGCAGTCCGATGCCGGTGAAACTGCCCTGGCTGCGCCAGCGCTGCGGTGTCCAATCCACGTCGTTGATATGCAGTTTTCCACCCGCGACGGCAAACTCAGCCGGTGCGAGCGTTGCGTGATTCCGGGCCAGTGTGAGGGGCGTGGCGGCTTGCAATTTGAATGGCAGCACGCCCGTGCCGGCGAACTCTGTCAGCACGCCCTGCCACTGAATATTGGCCAGGTAGCGAGAAAAATCAAAGAACCCGCCGTTTGCGCGCAGCACGAAATTGCTGTCCTTGTCCAGAAGCACCTGGGCGTTCAGTTCGTGATGCGAGCGGCTGCCGTGCACCTCCAGTTGCAGGCTTTGCATCCCTGTCCTGAGTTCCGTCGAAGGGCCTGTCCAGAGCTCAGTCGAAGGGTGTGTTTTCGCTCGGGTATGGTAATCGGCAGCGTTTACCGTCAGTGTCAGCGCTTCCCCATGCAGTCCTCCTGCAGCGCTGAGGCTGGTCAAATGATGGTCGCCGGGTATCGCCAGGTCGCGTCCTTCTGCATCGAAGGCGACCTCCGGTCGCGCCAGATTGCCCGCCAGGCTGGCGTGAGCACTGAACGTGCCGCCGTAGCCTGCTCCGAGTTGTTTCAGTGCAGGGGCTAGCAGATCCAGTTGCAGCCGGTCTGTAGCTCGCCCTATGCTGCCGCTTGCGCTCAGACGATTATCGCCCATCCGCAATTCGGCTTCACCCCGGCCCTGGCTTATGCCGGCAAACTCGATTCGTCCGTTGCCGCTTACGGGCTGACCTGCCAGACGGCTGTCGTTCATCATGAAGCTAATAGTGCCGGTGGTTTGTGGCGCCAGATCGCCTGCCAGATCAAGCGTGGCATTCAGATCGGAGTGCGGTGCCTGTATAAAGGCCGCCAGGTCGAAGCGATGCAGGCGACCGTTAAAACTGTAGGCCCGCTGTCCGTCAAGTTTCAACCGGCCTTGTCCTGTGAGTGCCGCCTGACCGCGGCTCAATCGCAGCTCATCCAGCGTCAGGGTGTCGCCAGCTTTAGCCAGATGCGCATACAGTTGCAGTGCGCCATCATTGAGGGTGAGCACGCCCTGCTGGGCTGTGTTGTCCCCGGTGAGTTTGATGCTGCCGTCAAGTTTCGCGGCACGCAGTCGCGTATCCAGGCCTGCCGGATCAAGACGGCTGATGGTCAGATTCGCAGATCCTGTCGACAGCTTACGGTGCCAGGCGAGATTTCCCAGGATGGATCCGCCTTTTGCGAGTGCCAGTGTCAGATTGTCCAGTTGCAGCAAGCCGGCCGAGAGTGTTGCGTGGGCATGTGCGCTCTGCAGCGGCAGTCCATCGCGATCAAAGGGCGCAGGGGAGAGGTTGTTTGCCGTCACATTCCCTGCAATCTCTCCGGCAGCATTACCGCGCAAATCGGCTTGCAGGGTGAGATCGGCTTTGGGTGCTTTGAGCGAAAAAGCGCGCGGATTGAGGCCATTTGCCTGCAGGTGCAGGTTTGCTAATGGGAAAGCCGCATAAGGCGTGAGCAGAACATCTGCATATCCTGAGAGTCCGGCACCGCTGCCCTTTGCATTTATTGTTAATTGAGCCAGATTGCCGCTGACCGTGGCAGAAATATGCGCATCCTTTGCGTCCAGCCCGGTGAAGTTTGCCAGGCCTGCCAGGTCTGCCTGCGCTTGCAATACAAACGGTCTGATCCCGATCATCTGGCCGCTTGCCGTTAACTTGCCATAGTCCAGGCTGGCGCTCAGATACTGCACGCGGTGCAGACTGCCGTTGCTATCTAATCTCGCCGTTACATTGCTTGCAGTAAAATCAGCTGTGCCGCCCTGTTTGCTGAATACCCTAAGTGCGCCGATATCGAGTTTTTGCAGCGACAGCGGCAGTGGCAGGCGCAGGTTGTCCGGATAAGGGGAGGGGAGTGACAGCACCTCTACATCCCGTGCCGTCAGCGCGGTTATCTCAAGCCTGCCCCTCAGCAGTGCGGCAGGTCGCCAATCCAGCCGGATGTCACGTGCAGTGATGCGCAGATCGGGGACGTCTATGATCAGGGTCTGTGCGCGCGGGGAACCCAGCAAGCTGCCACTCACACCAGTAATAGAAACACTGCGCGACACGTTCGCCGTCAGCCATTGCAGTCCGGAGGTGCTGGCTGTCAGCCAGATGCCCCCCGCTGATAACGCGATGACAATGCTGAGCAGCCAGGCTATCCAGCGCCTTGTCGTGCTTTGCGGAATCAGTGTGGAGGGCTTGCCCATCATAATGCCACGGCAAGCGAAAAATGCAGTTGCAAGGACGTCTGTCCCCACGCCAGATCCAGCGCCAGCGGGCCGACCGGGCTGCGCCAGCGCACACCGCTGCCATAACCTGTCGACATGCGCAACGTGTGCAAGACATCGGTCACGCCGCCGACATCAGTAAATACGGCGGCTCCCCAGTCGCGGCTTAACCAGTGTGTATATTCGAGACTGCCGGTGGCCATCGAGCGTCCGCCCACCACTGCTGCGCCTTCATGCACGCCCAGGCTCTGGTAGGCGTAGCCGCGCACGGATTGGGAGCCGCCGGCACGGAACAGATATTCCTGGGGAATGCCGAGACGGGACAAGGCGGCTGTGACCCCTGCCTCGCCACGTAAGGAGATGACATCGCGTTCACCCACCGGCCACCACATCTGGTGACGTGCATAGCTGCGCAAAAAATTCTGACTCGACATCAATTGCCGGCTGCCGCCGCCGACACGAAATTCGGTCACATTGCCGTGTCGTGGATACAACGGATCATCTGCCGCGCGACGATGCCACTGCCAGTCCGGTACCAATGCCTGAATTTTTTCCTGAATGCCGCCCGCGGCTTTTCGGTTTTCCTGCTGCCAGTTGAGTCCCGTCCGTGTTTCAATCTGTCCCAGCGTGCGGCTGCGGGTGACACCCAGTTTGTTGCTCCGGGTTTTCAGCCCTTCGATAAGGGTAGCTTCGCTGCCTGCCCCCCACGACAGCAGGTAGCCATTGTCGTCCGGCAGCGTGTCGATACCGGCGGACAAGGTCTGGCGGTTTTGTTCCAGACGCAGTCCGCTGTAGAGATTCCATGCACTGTCAAAAAAATTGTGGTTGACGTAATTGATTTCGCTTCTGGCGCCGTTGTTGGTGCTGAAGCCGACACCGACAGCCACGCGCCGGGACTTCGCTTCGGTCAGCACCACCTGCACGGGAGCGGCCTGGTGTGTGGATGTATCCGGTTCGATGTTGACAATAGCCGAAGCAAATTGGGGCATGTTCTGCAGCCGGGCCCCAAAGGTGAGCAGCAGAGCACGACGATAAGGATCGCCCGTTTTGAATGGAGCCTGACGTGCGACCAAATTTCGTTGATAGTGGTTGAGGCCGCTTATCGCCAGATCACCGAAGCGGAATGCAGGCCCGGAATCAATTACTAGCGTCAATTGGGCGCGGGCGGTAGCGGGATCTACATCCGCCTGGCTCAGCTCGATTTGTGCTGCGGCATAATCTTCCCGTGCCACGAGGGCTAACAGTGCTGCCTTGGCTTCCTCCCAATCTGTCGAACGAAACGGCGCACCAATTTTTAACTGCCACGCAGCACGCAGCCGTTCGATGCGGGCATGGTGTTCCGGGTCATCAGCTGCAAGATCTCCCTTGAATTCAATATTCAATTGGGAGACGAGCGTGCGCGGGCCTGGTATGACTTTTAATACCTGAACACCATCAGGGCCGGCAGGTTGCAGCGAAACCTGCGGTGTGAAATAGCCCTCGGTAGCCAGCAATTCGCCTATTTCCCGCTGTGCCCTCCGCATGAACGTGGCGCGTGCGGTTTCGTCAGACAGTGATGCGCCGGGTAGTTCGAAATGTGCTTTTAACAGTTCCCTCAGGGGTGCAGGGGCGGACAGGGTGAGGGTGGAGTCGGGTTCTGGAATTTGCGCTTCGGCCGTACCACTCGTCAGCGCAGCGAGACAAAGCATGGCGCTCAACAGGGTTGCTGGCAGAAAACGATTGCGAATACCGACGTTAGTCATGTTGTTTGGTCGGACGATTACGGCTCAGCCAGATTGAAATAGTTCGATCATGATACCGCATCGAAGTTTTCGGGCGGATATGGATTTTTACTGCTACGTTCGATTGTCCTGCCGGGCGCACAAAACCGGGATTACTCCCGGCTTTGATGGTATTTGTTGTTTAGAACGAATACTTGACGTTAAGGCCCCAATTGGTCGCTTTCCAGCGATTGCCTGCAATGTCAGCCGGGAGCTTGCCGAAATCTTCATACTCAAAGCGCAATGCAACATTTTTGTTGAAGTTGTAACCGGCACCTAAGCCCCACAATATGTCGGAATGACGGCCAGAGCCTGCGAGTGTTGTGCGGTTTTCAGTCGCGCCCAATTTGGCGGAGACATCCCAGTTTGGATCAATTGGCATGGTGCCAACCACGGCTGCAGACCATGCGGTTGCAGTTGCACCGCGATAGCTGCCGAAATCGTTGTAGGCGACTTGCACCCCAAAATTCTCTGTGGACTGGTAGCCTGCAAATATCTTGGATCCGGTGTGGTTGGCGTCAGTTCTGGCAGAGCCAAGACCTGCACCTATATACGGTGCAGCAGATGCCGGAATCGCTACAAACGCAGCACAAATCGCCATTGCTATTAAGGTTTTTTTCATTTTGTTCTCCTGAACGGATCATTGTGGAAGCCGGAGTATAGAGACGAGCCACCGAACAGGTATGTACGTTGACGCACAAATGGGCAGATTAACCTGATGTTCATTTATGGATACCGGCTTTTCTATACAAAGCGTACCTTTCAAAGTCGAAGTCGTTTCCTGAGCTGATTAACGTTGATGCTGCAGCATTTGAATACGAGCAAACAAAATTCGTATGTGCGGTGTCGAACAGAGCGTGGATTTCTGATGGGTATACTGCCTCCAGGAGATCGGAGGTATTATGCTGTTGCTGGGAGTGCGGGAAATGTCATTGCGTACCAACGGTGTACCCGGAACAGCATGGAGTGCATTCATCTGGCGTGTGCTTGCTGTGCTGGTGATCGGGGCAATGCTGGCTCACTGGACCTGGATCTTATTCGCACCGAGCAGTGAGCAGGTATTGCCGGCAGCTCTGCCTGCTGCTGGATTTCATGCAGAACACCTGTTTGGCAGCGCAGCGGTATCGGGTGTAACCGTTCAGGCCGCGTTGCCCAATGTGCGACTGGTCGGGGTGTTTGCCGGGTCGCCGGGTTTTGCGGTGCTGGAACTGGATGGCAAGCGTCAGATGGGGCTTACAACCGGTCGGGAAATTGTCGCGGGTACGAAGCTGGTAGAGGTGGCGATTGACCATGTGGTGATCGAACGCAATGGTGTGCGTCAGCAGATACGCTTGACAGGAAAAGCACCGGCAACAAGCAATGCGGCGGCCTCAGTGCAGCCCATTCCATTGACAGGAGTCGTGCCGGTTGTGATAGCCGCTTCGGCTGCGAATGCAGAACCGAATACTAAAGCGGCAACACAACCGAATATGATGCATGGCAGAGGTGGATTGTGAAGCGAAACATTTTCAAGGGATATTCGATGGCAAGCTGGTTTGTAAGGCTGGTGTTGTGCTGTGTGTTGGCGTTGTCTTCCTTGGCAATGGCGGCGGATGAGACGGTGTCGCTGAATTTCGTAAATGCGGATATCGAAGAGGTGATCAAGGCGGTGTCGCAAATCACCAAACGCAATTTTCTGGTTGATCCACGCGTGAAAGGAACGATTAATATCGTATCATCCACGCCGATTCCGGCCGCGTTAGCCTACGATACCCTGCTGTCCGCCTTGCGCCTGCAAGGTTTTGCCGCTGTGGAGTCTAACGGGGTGACCAAGGTTATACCGGAGGCTGATGCCAAGCTGTATATCCCGGGTATCGGTGACAGAAACGGCAGCGGCGACAAGCTGGTGACGCGGGTGTTCATGCTGCATCATGAGTCGGCGGCGCAACTGGTGCCTGTCCTGAGACCGTTGATCGCCCCCAACAATATCGTGGTGGCCTATCCTAATAATAATGCGCTGGTGGTGACTGACTATGCCAGCAATTTGAAACGCATCGAACAGATCGTGGCGATGATCGACCAGTCTCATGACACCGCATCCATTGTGATTCCGGTGAAATACGCCTCGGTGATGGATTTGGCGCAAACGATCAACCGGCTGATGCTGGATGGATCAGTCACGCCGACCGGATCGACTGACGCGAGTCAGCGCTTCATATTGATGGCGGATGCGCGTACCAACAGTTTGCTGCTGCGCACGGATAGTCCGGCACGCATCGAGCGGGTTCGTGAACTGGCGGCCAAACTGGATGTACAAACCAGCGCGCCGGGCAATATTCATGTTGTCTATCTGAAAAATGCGGAGGCTGCCAAGCTGGCAGTAACCCTGCGTGCAGTGCTGAGTGGCGACACGTCAGCTGCAGGTACGGCGAGTACGGCGAATAGCGCAAGCACAACCGGTACGGCGGGAGGCGCACCAGCGGGCACGGCGGGTACGCTGGTTGCGGCGAGTGCCGCGCCGGTGGCGGGTGGCATGATCCAGGCGGATGCGGCCTCGAATGCCCTGATTATCACGGCCTCCGACGCGGTATATAACAATCTGCGCGCCGTGGTGGAAATGCTGGACGTGCGTCGTGCGCAGATTTTTGTCGAGGCGTTGATCGCTGAAGTCACGGCTGACAAGGCGGCGGAATTCGGCATCCAGTGGCAAGACCTGAACGGTGTCAACAGGACCGGTGCCAACGTGATCGGTGGAACTAACTTTGGTGTGGCGGGTGCAGGCGGCAACATCATCAGTGCGGCGGGGAACATCGGCACGGTCGGGCAGGGCCTGAACATCGGCGTCGTCCAGGGCACGACGACGATCCCGGGGCTGGGCACGGTGCTCAATCTGGGCATGCTGGCAAAATTCCTGGAAAACGATGCCAATGCCAATATCCTGTCCACGCCTAATCTGCTGACGCTGGATAACGAGGAAGCCAAGATCATCATCGGCCAGAATGTGCCGTTCATCACTGGCAGCTATGCGCAAACCGGTAATGCGGCCACTGCCACGCCGTTCCAGACCATAGAACGCAAGGATGTCGGGCTGACATTGCGTATCAAACCGCAGATATCACAAGGAGGTACGGTCAAGTTGCAGGTATATCAGGAAGTATCCAGCGTGCAGACTCAGACCATCAACAATGCAGCCGGGGTGATTACCAACAAGCGTTCGCTGGAATCTACCGTGTTGGTAGATGAAGGCCAAATCATCGTGCTGGGTGGACTGGTTCAGGACTCGGTGAGCAATGGTGAAGACAAGGTGCCGGTGCTGGGTGATATTCCCGGGCTGGGCAATTTGTTTCGCCATGAGACCCGACGTCGTACCAAGACTAACCTGATGGTGTTCATCCGTCCGTATGTGTTGCGCGATGGTCAGTCGCATCAGGGATTGACTCAGGACAGGTACGAGTATCTGCGCGGCGAACAGCGCGAAGGTCAGATGCCATCCCGCTTTATGCTGCCTGATATGGCCGCACCTGCCTTGCCGCCGCTGACTCTCAGATCCGAGCGCCCGGCACCTGTCGATACGGTGAAGCCGTGAGCGGGGGCATGAATTTCACCTGCGCCGGATGGAGATGATCATGGATGCCGCTAACGCTATTCCGATCAAGCAGTCCTCGAAAAAAATCCCCTATTCCTTTGCCAAAAGTCGTGGGGTACTGTTGTTAAGTGTGACGCCAGAAGGCGCGGAAGTCAGTGTGCGCGCGGATGCGGCGCCTGGCGTGCTGGCTGAGGTGCGCCGGGTGCTGGCCGTGCCGGTACAGGCAGCGATGGTGTCGGTTGCACAATTCGAGCGGGCATTGGCCATTGCGTACGGACAATCGGAAGGTTCGGCAGCGTCCATGGTGGACGATGTCGAGCAGGACATGGATTTGTCGCAACTGGTGAACGACTTGCCAAAAATCGAAGATTTGCTGGACGCCGACAGCGATGCGCCGGTAATACGCATGATTAACGCGCTGTTGACCCAGGCTGTGCGCGAAAACGCCTCGGATATCCACATCGAGCCGTTCGAGACGCGTTCAGCCGTGCGGTTTCGCGTGGACGGCACGCTGAAAGATGTGATCGAGCCGCACCGTGCCTTGCATGCGGCGATGGTGTCGCGCATCAAAATCATGGCGGAGCTGGATATTGCCGAAAAGCGCCTGCCTCAGGATGGGCGCATCACGTTAAGATTGGCAGGCAAGCCGGTCGATGTGCGCGTGTCCACCCTGCCCACGGGGCATGGTGAACGCATTGTGTTACGTCTGCTGGAGAAGGATGCGGGGCGACTGGATCTGACAAGGCTGGGTATGGCATGGGAGACACTGGCTGAGATGGATGCGCTGGTTCATCAGCCGCACGGCATCGTGCTGGTAACAGGACCTACCGGTTCCGGCAAGACCACCACGCTATATGCCGCGCTGTCGCGTATCGATGCCACTGTAACCAACGTCATGACGGTGGAAGATCCGGTGGAGTACGACCTCGACGGTATCGGCCAGACGCAGGTCAATCCGCGTATCGACATGACCTTTGCGCGCGCCTTGCGTGCCATTTTGCGCCAGGATCCCGACGTGATCATGATAGGCGAAATCCGTGATCTGGAAACCGCGCAGATTGCGGTGCAGGCGAGTCTGACCGGGCATCTGGTGCTGGCGACCCTGCACACCAATGATACGGTCAGCTCGATCACGCGCCTGACCGATATGTCCGTTGAACCATTTCTGCTGGCATCCAGTCTGCTCGGCGTGTTGGCGCAACGTCTCGTGCGCACGCTGTGTACCGACTGCCGCAAGTTCTATCCGCCGGATGCCAGCGAGCTGGCAATGTTCGAACCCGCTATGCTTCCGACCTATTTGTATCGGCCAACCGGTTGTACCACGTGCAATCACACTGGCTATCGTGGTCGCAGTGGTATCTACGAGTTGCTGAGGATGGATGATGGCCTGCGCCATTTGATACACGATCACGCATCCGAGCAGGAGTTGCGCCAGTATGCGCTGCAACACGGTATGCACAATTTGCGCCAGGACGGCATGCGACTGGTTGCATCCGGTGTTACTTCGCTGGAAGAGTTGTTGCGGGTCACCCGCGACTAACGGGCATGTTAATAATGAAATTGTCATGCCCGTTCCCTTCTCTCTTAGCTCTCCCCCGTAAACGGGGGAGAGGAACGCGGTTCCGCTACGCGAGTTTTCGTTAAATCATGGCGGCTTTTAGTTATCAGGCACTGGATAGCACAGGGAAACTGTTACGCGGCGTAACCGAGGCCGATACCGTGCGGCAGGCGCGGTCGGTCTTGCGCGAGTCGGGTCTCACCGTCGTTGCAATCGAAGCCGTATCTCAGAATGCCATGCAGTCCAGCAGTGATGGCAGCTGGCAATGGCAGCGCGGCCGGTTGTCAGTTGCACAGCTGAGCCTGATTACGCGTCAGTTGGCCACTTTGTTGGATGCCAGTTTGACGCTGGAACAGGCGCTCAGCGCCTTGATCGAACAGAGCGAAAATGAAACGGTGCGGCAAGTGTTAGCCGGGGTACGCGCCGAAGTGCTGGGCGGGCAATCGTTTGCGAAGGCGCTGGGGCGATATGCATCCATCTTCCCCGAATTGTATCGCGCGCTGGTGACAGCCGGCGAAGCGTCCGGTGAATTGGGCCGCGTCATGCTGCGTCTGGCCGATTACACCGAGCAACGCCAGGCCTTGCGGCAAAAGGTCGTGCTGGCGTTCGTTTATCCTGCGATTGTCACGCTGGTGGCTTTGCTGGTGGTTGGCGGTTTGCTGGTTTATGTCGTGCCGCAGGTGATCGGCGTGTTCGAACAGTCGCATCAAACCTTGCCGCTGCTGACACGACAGCTGATCTGGGTGAGCGATACCTTGCAACACACCTGGGGATATCTGTTTTTGTTGCTGGCAGCCTCGGGCGTGTCTGTGCACTTTGTGTTGCGCCAGCCGCGTTTGCGCTATCAGGCTCACCTGAGATTGTTGAAATTGCCGGTGGTGGGACGCCTGGTGCGGGGTATCAACACCGCGCGTATGGCCAGCACGCTGGCGATTCTGGCCGGCAGCGGCGTGCCTTTAATGGCTGCATTGCATGCGGCAGCCGGCGTGGTCAATAATTTGCCGATGCGAGGAGCGCTGGATGAGGCCGCAAAAAAAGTGCGCGAAGGCGTGAGCCTGAGCCGCGCGCTTGCCGCATCCGGATATTTCCCTCCGTTGCTGGTACATCTGATTGCCAGCGGTGAAGCCAGCGGTAAACTGGATGTGATGCTGGAACGTGCGGCGGCCCAACAGGAACAAGAGGTCAGCAACTACACATCCATCCTGACGTCCTTGCTGGAACCCGTGCTGATCCTGGCCATGGGCGGCGTGGTGCTGATGATCGTGCTGGCCATCCTGATGCCCATCATCGACATGAACCAGATGGTGAAGTGAAGGTGCCTGTCTGGTTCAGAGCGAAATTTGATATACGCCGGGGGTGGTTTCCGGGCCCAGGTGGTGCAGCAACTCGGAGAGTTGTGCTTCGGCTGCGGCTTGGGCTGTTCCGTTGAAATGAAATCCCTGTGCGTGCGACCACTTGCCCTGACCGTTTAACAACAGCGCGCCACGTTGAGTGCTCAGCGTAGCACGCAGGCTATCCTGGGCTGCCCTGATGTCTATTTGATAATCGCCCAGCGGGTGAACCGCCGACATCGCGGATCCGGCCTGATTCCAGCGGGCTATGGCGTTGCCCTGCAGGTGGTTGTCAGCGTAGATGAGTTGCGGACTCTCAATGGCCAGATTGCCGCTGAATTGAGCCGGTTTCAGGTAAGGCGACAATTCTCCGATTACCTCTGCCGGCATGGGTAGAAAAAGATTTGTCAGACTGACGGATTTTCCATCCAGCGTGAGTGTCATCTGCGCAGCAGATTCCAGATTCTCCCAGTCCAGGTCTGCCTTGATCTGGCCTGTCAGCCATGCTTTTGGTTTGATCTCCCAATGCAACGTATGCAGGGCAATAGTCGAATCTTTACCGGTGTGCAATGTGGGCGTGGCACTGCCGTGCCAGATCGTACCCAGGCTGTTGGATAACGACAGTCGCCCGTGGCTTACGTGCTGAATGGCAAGATCGAGCAAGGATGCAGGGGCCGTGATAAGCAACAGACAGACAAAATACGCTGCGGTAAATGCTACCAGATAGCGCGTTTTACTCACGGTGTATTGCCGTTGGTGAGCGTAGCCCGGACGGTGACCATGCCGGGTTCCGCAAGCTGCGTGATGGCGACGGAATCAGCGCGGATGTGTTGCGACGTTTGTAATTCGCGCAGCCAGTTAAGCCAGGATTCAAACGATACGGATGTGATGGTAATGCGCACGCCGTTGGGTTCCTGTGCGACTATGCTCGTCAGTGCGTCGCGCAACTGATGCCGTGTTGCCGACTCCTCAACGGCAGTCTTCACCGCCAGCGCATCCATCACGGCCAACTGCGGGCGATGGCGCAGGTCTTCGATTTGTGCCGCTGCCTGGCGCATTTGTTCGGTTTGCATGCGAAGCTTTGGCAGTGTTTCACGCAATTTGCCAACGGCATCATGTGCAGGTTGCCACAGCAGGAAATAGGCCAGCAGGGGCAGAGCAACTGATGCGCCGATGATAATACTGCGGCGTTCAGACAGCGGACGCGTGTCCCAGTGTTGCAGGCGAAGCGCTATAAGACGTGCTTTCATCGCAGACCTTCCAGTGAGAGTGTCAGTTTTGTCTGTATGCCATCGCCCAGATCATGCATGTCGCCGGTGCGAACTCGCAGACCATTGTGTTGCAGTTTTTGTTCGATGGAATGCAGCTCAGTCGCGTTGGCGAGTTTGAGGTCGAGTTCGAGTTTTCCCGATTCATAGTTCAAACCATGCACCGCTGTGCCCAACTGCGGCGTTACCGAATCCAGCAAGGGAAGGAAGTCGGCATCATCGGCGACACCGGTCGCATGGCGCAAGTTTGCCAGGTTGCGTTGCATTTGCAGTGGCGCATCGACCAGCGTGCTGTCATCGCCGAAGACGCCGCGAAAAATATGTTCCACATTTTGTGTCAGCGCATGTTTGTCACGAGCTAACATGGCCCACTCGATATGCGTACCAACTACCTCTATAACCAGGGCCGCAAGCAGAATAAACAGGGCAGGGCGCAGCCTGGACAATCCGTCAAACAGGCGCAAGGGGGGCGTGAAATCACCCCAAAGCAAATTGGGTGTTGCATTGCTTATCGGTGCACGCTGCCAATCCCATACATCGCCCAGGATAAGCGGTACCGACAAATCCCACGACGGCAAAGCGGCCTGCAACGAGGGCAAAACAGCGACTGCCTGAGATTCAATATAACGCAGCTCAATTTGGCGTGGCGCGTTAACGGCAGCCTCCGTCAGACTGAGCTGCAGAGCCAGCGGCGGGGTTCGGTTGTTGCCGCCATCGAGCGCCAGTCCGGTGGTTTCAGAGGTGCGCAAAAAGCCATTGTGACCATCCCAGACCAGTGTCCAGGAATCGGCTGGCAAGGCGGGCATCATTGATTCGCTGATCAGTCGGCGCAGTGGCAGACCCGCCGCCGTGGTTGCGGCCACGATCTGTTTCAGCCAGGATTTTGCCATCACCGACACCGTTATCATGCCAGGTTCCGAGCTGGCGGCGGGTACCGCGTGAATATCTTCCGGATCCGTCAGCGTGTGCTCTTCGGCAATAAAGGGCAGGGCGGACGGCCAGCGGCGTTTGTTGCCGGGTGGCTTTGGCGTGGTGAAGATCAGAACCCGGTCGGCGGCCAGGATGCCGATACAATCACGGGTCTTGGGCATCAAAGCCAGCGGCGATAGTCCCTGTTGCAATACCGAGCCTGACTCGTCGCACAAAGCCCAGGGGCAGACAGATGCGCTGTCCCGCCACTGGTCTGAAAAATAGATACGAAGAACGCTCATGAAGTGGCCACCATCGATAAAATACCAAGCAGAACAGGTTGATGCAGCAAATAAATCACCAGACTATGACGACCGGCCAGCGCCAGCGGCCTTGCCCAGTTGGCAGGTTGATGGCCGATAAACCAGGCGGATTTAGCAATCATCAGCCGGCCCAGCAAAATGCCCGCCAATACTACGCCAAACCAGGGGAAAAACGGCACGTAATCCTCGGTGAACGGCTTGTAGGTCATGAAGCCCAGCCATTGCAGTGCGGGGGCATTGAACAGCGGGTTGCTGTAGAAGATTCCTGCCAGCAATACCAGCAGTGCACCCAGCAGGTTGATGTAGTGAAAGCGCACACACAGGCGCCCCAACAGGCTGGCGAGCAGTATGAAGTGGAGTATGCCAAAGAAGATGAAGCTCCGGGGAAACATCAGGTAGCTGCCAAGCGTTACGGCTATGCAGGCCGCCAGCAGTTTTGCCTGTCTGCGCCAGAACGAGGCGGCATCCGCACGTTGCACGTTCAGAACCAGACTGATGCCCACCAGCAGCAGGAACTGGCTGACAATTCCGGCACGGGCTGCCAGCCAGAAGGATGAATTGTTGAAGTCCTGATGTATCCAGCCGTGGTAATTCAGATCGAAACTTGCGTGGTAGGCGATCATCAGCACAATTGCGAAACCCCGCAGTGCGTCGATCAGCGCATAGCGCTGCGGTGTGCCGCTTTCTACCCCCCCTTTTTCGGTGCGTGTGGCGGGTGTTTTTCTGCTGCGTTTGCTCATTGTACGTTCTGCCACACTACCACCGGCCAGCCTCCGCTGCGCTGCAACAGCGCCTGAGTGGTGACTTGCGAATTGACGACGCGGGCACGGCCGGTCACCCAGAAAAATTCACTGCTGACGGAAAAATCCTGATCATTCATTTGTGTGCCATTTCTAGGGAGGCGTTGTTTGAAATCAATAATGTCCTTGAACGGTTTGCCGCGTCTTTGCTGCACCAATAAGCGTGCATCCGATAAACTCATGTCCGGTATTACAGCGGCCAGCACCTCGGCCGGGGCGAAATTGGCATTGATCGGCTTCGAGAGCGGCAGCACGCTGACGAATGGCCGCAAACGCTCAATGCTGCGCTCGTCAAATCCTTTCACACGCAATAACTCACCCAGTTCCACCAGAGGGCGATTCGCAGTTCGGTAAGGCTGTGGCAGGGACAGGTAGTAAACATCCTCAGCGCCGCCCGGATACTGCGCCTCACTGTCGTTGTCCATCCAGTCGGCAAGCGCTACCGCCAGTTCACCGGGCAGACCGAGCAATGCCAGCAGCCGCTGGAATTGTGCGATGTCGGGTGCGCTGCTTTGCCCGTTGCGAACCAGATTGTTCAGATTGAACAGTCCTTGCCTGTCTTCAATCACGCCCATCACCTCGCCGTTATCAACCGGCATGGCTGGCAAGCGCAGTGCCCACATTTCGCCATCGTGGTCGGTGTTGTTGGCGCGGGCATCATCGGCCAGCACGGCACGGGCCCAATCGATGCCGGCAACGCCCAACCGTCGTGCCTGCGCCCGGTCGAACTGACTTTCAACCTGGCGTTGCCACAATTGCTGTTGCTGCGCCAGATAAGTTGCCAGCACAGTCGCCAGGGCTACGATGAGCATGACCATGATGATTGCAACGCCGCGTTGGAGCCCCTCTCTCCTGGCTCTGATGGAACCACTAGCCATCCGACTAAGCCCGCTAGCGGGCAAGTCGCAGGTTATCGCCCGCCAGCGGGAGAGAGTGATGTGGTCTCGCTGCGCGAGTTTAATATAATCTGGTCTCATTGCAGTGCGAAAATACGCGTAAATTTATCGCCACTAATGAGCGTCAGAGAGACCTCGGCTGCCTGCGGCAGGCCTCCCGTGGCGTTTGTTGGTGGCCATTGCGTCCGCCACTCGCCGCCAGTGTCGAGGTACCGCCACTTGAATTCACGCACGCCCTCCAGTAGCGGATAACGAATTGGCTTTGCCCGTTCAGGCTGATCCAGTTCGGGCCAGCGCAGCAGTACGATATTGCCTTGCTCCAGACGATAGGCAATGCGTTGCGGTGTTCGCATGAAAAGTCCCTGATCCGTAATCCCTGCACGGGTAAAGGTCAGTTCCGCATCGTCCTCGCCCACCACCACGGCGTGACCTGTCCATTCAGGTTGAGATTGCCCGCCCGAATCACGCACACGGCGATGTATGGCCTGTGCGATGTCCTGCTCCAGTCGTGCAAAGAAAAATGTCAGATGTTGCCATTTGTGCGTCTCAGCGGCGACCCGTTCGCGGGTCTGCAATACCGCATCCAGACTGCGGTAGCCCGCGACTGACAGCAGTGCCAGAATAACCAGCGAGACCAGCAGCTCGATCAGCGTAAATCCCCTGCATTTATCTGGTTTAATAGTGAACTCCCATAATCCGATAAAAAGCAGTCTCGCGCCAAGTCGCAAAGACGCAAAGAGATTCACGCAGGGATATTGCCCTGCGGGTACGTGGTTTTTGCAGGGTTGATGCACAGTGTGCATCAACTCGCATAACTCGCAAAATCAATATCATGTTGAAAAACATATAACTATTAAACCTGTCTGCCGTACTGAACGCGGCACAGGCAGGTTGGAGGTGAATAAATAAGCTATATCTTTTTGTATTTCTTGGCGTCTTTGCGGCTTGGCGCGATCAACTGAAATTTTAAGGATATTCATCGGCGCGGGAATTGCACCAGATATCCGCTCAGGTGGCGTAGCGCGTGTTGTGGATCGTTCTCCTGAGCGACGCTGACTTCAATGCGGCGAAACGCCGGGTTAGGGGTGGAACTGATTTTTTCATCCCAGATGAACTTGAGTCCTGCCTGCACTTCATTTCCTTGTTGCGTACCGACGGGCAACCAGTCGCCGCGTCCGGCATGTAACGCGAGGCGGTTTTGTGCTACCCAATCTGCCAGCAGTCGCAGCCTTAATGCATCGACATGGTTAGTGCTGGCACTGGTTGCGCGCAGCACAGCAGCCAGCGCAATGGCGAGTATTGCCAAAGCAACCAGTGATTCGAGCAAGGTGAAACCCCTTTGCGAACGAGATTTTGGAAAGCTCATATTAGAAAAAGCACTTGGCATAAAGGTGCGTCTAAAAATTTGTTACACCGGCGAAGGCCGGTGTCCGGTCTATCGAATATACTGGATTCCGGCCTTCGCCGGAATGACGAAATCTGAATTTTTCTAGGCTCATGGCAGTGTCGTCTGATTATCCAGCGACGCATTTACTTCGCCTGTGCTTTTGCCGATGACACTGGCGTTGCCGTATTGATTGCCGATGCGTATGCGATACGGCAGGCAGAAGCCGTGCGCGCTGAGTGATAATTTGTCGCCGGGCTTGAGCGTCAACGCTTCGACGGTGATCTGGCTGATGCGTATTCCCTCCGGCAGTTCACGCGGGCGAAACAAGGTGTCGTCCTCGATGCGTACCCAGTCGTTGTAGTCGTTCTTTTTCCAGAAGCGGTAATGCGACGCCTCGCCCGACCAGGCCAGTGGCCGCCCGCTGGCCTGGGCTTCCAGAGCGGCATTCTCCAGCAATAGTGCCAGCCGCGCCGATTCCTGACGCAGCACGGCGCGGTTGTCCGGCATCAGTTGCACCATGGTAGCCCCCAGCGCGATACCCATTACCACCAGCACGACAAGGAGTTCGACGAGGGTAAAACCCCGTTCAGGATGCAGGATGCAGGATTCAGACCGCAATGCCGCAGGGGCATTCCCACGGAATATAGACGATAAAACTGTCTTATTCCTGAATGAAGCGTCTCCACGCACGGGGGCTGTGCCGTTGTTGCGTGAAGGATTCAGGATTTAGTCCTCATGTCGGAAGAAATTACAAATCCCACGAGCCGATGTCCGCGTCGATGCCTTCGCCGCCTGCCTCACGGTTTGCACCGAAGCTCATCACATCGACGTCCCCGTGCAAGCCGGGTTGCAGGTATTTGTACGGGCTGCCCCAGGGATCATTCGGTAATTTTTCAAGATAGCCGTTGCCTTTCCAGTTCTCCGGCACAGGGGCCGCGGCGGGCTTTTTGACCAGTGCCTGCAAGCCCTGTTCGGTGGTGGGATAGCGCATGTTGTCCAGCTTGTAGAGTTTCAGTGCCTGCGAGATCGCACCGATGTCCTGCCTCGCCGCCGTGACGCGCGCCTCGTCCGGGCGACTCATCACCTTCGGCACGATCAGTGCCGCGAGCACTGCGATGATGACGATGACGACCATCACCTCGATCAGCGTAAAGCCGCGTGAACGGGAGATTGAATGTATATTGGATTTCATGTTGTAGCCCGTTTTAAGGTTAGCACAAATGAATAAGTGCAAAGTTTAGCAGTCTGTCAGGCTTAAAGGAAGTTGGTTGAAATTAGGTATAAATAGACATAATAATCAATACATTAATTTAAATTAAAAACTCGCAACACGAAACAGAATGAGGGGCGCATCAGTTGTGCGTCGCAGCCTGCGGGGCGGTGCTGATTGCCAGACGATATGCGTTTTTGCCCGCGTGCTTTGCCTCATACAAAGCCAGATCTGCACTTTTCATCAGGCTTTCCGCGTCCGTGCCATGCGTTGGAAAAATACTGATACCGATGCTGACGGTTATGTTCACGCTATGCTCTTGAATGCTATAGGGCTGGGATACGGCCTGTATCATTTTTGGCGCGAGACGGGCTATATCATCGGCATTACTTAACTCCGACAACACAATCACGAATTCATCGCCTCCCAGGCGCGCCACTGTGTCCTCTTCACGCACCGCTGCCACCAGGCGATCGGAGACCATCTTCAGCAGCGTGTCGCCCGCATCGTGACCCAGGGTGTCATTGACCTGCTTGAAACCGTCCAGATCCAGATACAACACAGCCATCATGCCGCGGCGCCGGTTCGCCTGGACGATGGACAATGAAAGTCTATCCATTAAAAGCCGTCTGTTCGGCAGCCCGGTCAGTGCGTCATGCAGTGCCATGGTTTTCATCATGTCGCTGGAATGCTCGAGTTGCTTGTACAACAAGCGCACTTCCAGCATGTTGTGAATGCGCGTCTTGGCTTCCATCAAATCAAACGGGCGGCTGAGAAAGTCTTTCGCGCCGGCGGCCAGTGCGCGCAGTTTGTGATCCGGGTTGGCAGTCATCACGAGCACGGGAAGGTAGCTACCCGATTCGATTTTCTTCAGGCCTTCCATTACCTGGAACCCATCCATGCCGGGCATCTGCAGATCGAGCAGGATCAAGTCGTAGCGGTTCTTGAGGTGAAGCCCGCAGACCTCGTTCGGCTCCTTTGTGGACGTGACACAAACATAACCGACACTGCTCAGCAATCGCTTGAGCAGAAGAATATTTGCCTCACTGTCGTCTACGATCAGAATGCTGGCGTTAAGAATATCAGCGGTATCAACCATGATTGTGTCCCGTGTTAATTGCACCTGTTGATCCTGCCGTGCGCAACATCCGATTGAGCAGAATGACATTGGCTAGCTGATCGTAGGCGATCAGGACTTTGCCGTGAAGAATATCAGATGAACTTGTCATGAAACTGCAACTCCTTATATGCTGATGGCAGATTGGCATGTTTCACTTCACCAGAACCGCCGCCAGCCCCAGCAGCATCCCCATGCTCGCCACGTTGGTGGCGGTGGTGAGGAAAATGGTTGAAGCCGTGAAGGGGTCAGCGCCGAACCGCTTCAGGATCAGAGGCACGATAGCACCACAGATGCCGCTGATGACGCAACTGCCGGTCATGGCGAGAAACACGACGATGCTGAGCATGGGGGCGCTGGGTAAATGCTGGACGGTGGCGAGCAGATACATGCCAAGCGCCGCCACCAGACCTACGAGCGCGCCATTGAACAAACCGAGCAGCGCTTCTTTCCTGATCACCGTCATTTCACGGCCCGATTGCAGATCGCCCAGGATGATCCCGCGCAGGGTGATCGCCAGCGCCTGGCTGCCGGTGTTGCCAGACTGGTCGGCCAGCACCGGCAGGAATATGGTGAGAATCAGCAGCCGGCTGAGGGTTTCCTGAAAATGGCCCACCACGGCGGCGGCGACAAAGGCCGTGAGCAGGTTGATCTGCAGCCAGGGATGGCGGAGTCTCAGGCTCCGGTACCAGTGTGTGGCAAGACGCTCCTCCTTTTCGACGCCAACCATGGTGCCAGGCTGGAGGCTCAACTCGATTGCACGCTTCTGCTCCGCCACGATTTCATCGTAGAGGCGTTTAACTTCGTCACTTTGTTGACGAATCAGCTCGTGGCTGGCCTCCAGTTCCTGTACCTTTTGTTCCAGCACTGTGCCGTAGCGCTTTGTTTCCTGATGTAACAGGCGAACTTCCAGCATGTTATGGACGCGCGCCAGCACCTCGGCCAGATCAAACGGTTTGGCTACGAAATCACGGGCGCCGGTTTGCAGCGCGCGTAATTTCTGATCCGGTTGGGCCGTGATGACGAGGACGGGAAGATAGCCGTCCGGTTCAATTTTCTTGAGTTCCTCCATCACCTGGAATCCGTCCAGGCCGGGCATCAGCAGATCGAGCAGGATCAGGCCGTAGGGGTTGTTGCGGTGCAGCTCACAGACCTCGCGCGGATTCATCGTGGACGTGACACACACATAGCCGGCGCCGTGCAACATCCGCTTGAGGAGCAGGATATTAGCTTCCTTATCATCTACGATCAGGATGCGGGCGTTCAGAATGTCGGCTGGGTTGAGCATAGTTTTGCGTTGTCGGTTATTTGCATTGCTAGTTATTTGCGCTGCTCATCCTTTTGTCCCGCAAATTCCAGCGCCACACCCAGCGCTTCCATGAATTCATTGACCTTGATGGGCTTGGTGATATAGCGGAAGAATCCGGCATTAAGTCCCCGCTCGATGTCGCGTGGCATTGCATTGGCACTGATGGCGATGACGGGCATGTGCGCCGTTAGCGGATCTTCACGCAGGATTTTCATCGCCTCGACACCGTTGATGTCAGGCAGATTAATGTCCATCAGGATTACATCCGGCTGGGATGCGCGCGCAATTTCGATGCCGGAATTTCCGTTCACCGCAGTCAGCAGGTGCAAATCGGGGTGGCGGGCGATGATTTGCTCGACCAGTTTCAAGTTCGCCGGGTTATCCTCTACATAGAGCAGCGTGTGTGGCCGCGCACCGGCGGGCAAAAGTGGCACGGCCAATGCCGCGGTATCGCCTTCTTCAATGACAACGTGTGGCTCAGCAACCGACGCGAGTTCGAACCAGAACACGCTGCCCACCCCGACGGTGCTTTCCACGCCGATGCTACCCCCCATCAGTTCGACCAGCCGCTTGGCCACTACCAGACCGATGCCGGTGCCTTCGTTGCCGCTCGCCTCCTGACCCAGGCGATTAAATGGTTGAAATAGCTGCGCCAGCTGTTCAGGAGGCAACCCCGCTCCGCTGTCTTTGATACTGATGCGTATGCGTTCCGGGGTACTCGTGGTGCAGCTCACCTCGACCGTTCCCTGCTCGCGGTTGTATTTGATCGCGTTGGATAACAGGTTGATGAGAATCTGCTTTAACCGTGTTCGATCAGCCATGACAAAACAGGGGCTGTCGAAGCGGGGAAAGGTCAGTTTGATGTCATACTGTTGCGCTTGCGGTTCGATCATGCTCTGGCATTCGAGCATGACATCGCTAAGTGACACCGGTTCCTGAGATATCGGTACCTGCCCGGACTCGACCTTGGCGAGATCGAGAATTTCGTTGATCAGCTTCAACAGATGCCATCCAGCCTGAAGAATCTGGGCGACGCTTTCCTGCTGAGCGGGTGTTGGCGGTGGCGTGTCGGACTCCATCAGCTGGGCGAAACCCAGGATGGCATTGAGCGGGCTGCGCAACTCATGGCTCATGCTGGATAAGAAATCGGATTTGGCGAGGTTGGCTTTTTCCGCCACAGATTTCGCGTTCTCCAGTTCGACGTTTTTTTCCTGTAGTACCTGATCCAGGCGTTTGCGTTCCGTGACGTCGCGCGCCGCCGCGAACACACCCTGCAGCATCCTGTCCCGGTCGTAGAAGGTGCTGGCGTTTAAGGAGACCACTGTTTCACGACCGTCACGGGCTCGCGCGGTGAGCTCGTAGTCGCTGACCTTCTTTTCGTTCAGCACCCGCTTAATAGCTGCCTCGGCCCGTGCCTGATCGGTGAAGTAACTCTTGAATGGCGCGCCGATCAACTCATCTCGCGTGCAATCGGTGAGCGCCTCCATCTGCTTATTGACGTCGGAAATGATGCCGGCAGGATCTGTGGTCATGATCGCGTCGATGTTGGATTCGATCAGCGAGCGGGTATAAAACTGCTGATCGCGCAGGCGCTGATCGAGCTTCTTCTGCTCTTCCTCGATTTGCTTCCGTGCCGAGTTGTCAGTGCCGATCATCAGGTAGCCGATGATCGAGTCCTGAGCATCGCGCAGCGCGGTGACGGACACTACGGCCGGAAAACGGCTGCCGTCCTTGCGGATGTAGGTCAGCTCGTAGATGTCCTCGATGCCGCGCGAGGCCTTGAACACCAGGGCTTCGAAGCCCGGTGCAATCGGCGTCTTGAGTTCCTTGCTCAGGGCCTTGGCGCGGGCGATGACTTCCTGCGGATCGGAAATGTCGGCCGGCGTGATCTTGTTCATCACGTCGGCGGCGGCATAGCCCAGCATGCGCTCGGCGCCGACGTTGAAAATCTGGATCACGCCTTTCTCGTCGGTGGCGATGCTTGAGAAGTTGGCGCTGTTCAGAATCGCATTCTGCAAGGCCCCGGTTTTGAGCAGGGCTTCCTGATGCCGCAGTTCGGTCAATCCGCCAGTCTTGGCGGCATCATGGACAAGAACGGGGGCCTTTCGTGTCTTGGACATTGGCAATTTCCGTGAAATGAGATATGCCCGGGAGAAGCGACGCCACTCCAGTGGAGATTTTGAACAGTGACAGTCTTTACCCGGCGCGTCGGTGCGCTGGCGAACATGGCGGACGGCTGAGCCGGGTCTTCGCTACGCGAGGCACCTCCTGGTTGCCACCCGTCGCCTTGGTGCGATATCGCACAGAGGGTTCGGGCCGTTGCGCCTAGCCTTGAATATCGTCCCGCGCGGGACTCTCCCTGGAGAAACGCCATGAACCCCTACCGCCACCATGTATCGGGCTTCTTCGCCCACCGCGCAGACGCTGAATCTGCAATGGCCCGGCTGGTCGGGCTTGGCTTGCCGCGCACACGGCTGCATCTGCTGGATGCCGATTCGACGCCGCCCGCCCCCATGCCGGGATCGGCCGACAACGAGGTGCTGACCAATGTGCTGGTCGACGGCGCCATCGGCGCCGCGGTCGGCACCGGCATCGGCGTCCTCGCCCAGGTGGCGATCGTCGCCGGCAGCCTGAGCCTGTTCATTGCCAGCCCCCTGGTGGCGCCCCTGGTCATGCTCGGCTGGGGTGCCAGCCTGGGCGGGCTGGTCGGCGCCGCCGCGGGAGCCCAGACGGGCGTCAAGCACAAGGATGGCTGGCTTTCGGACCTGGTTCGCGATGCGATCGCCAGCGGCCAGGTGGTACTGGTCGCGGAAACCCTGACGGAACAGGAAACGGTCAGCGCGCGGGAAGTCATCGAGGCCGCGGTCGGTGAAGCCAAAAACGTCAGCATGGCCTGAGCGTGAACCTGCCAGGGTCCCCCAGCATGTTGCCCGGCTTTGTATTGGCAGTCGGTTGCGGGCCAGTCCTGCAAGCCGTCGCCGACGCCGATTGGAATCGCCGTGATTGAGATTCGCAAGGGCCAGGCTCCGGAGCCGCTGCTGCGTGCCGAATTCGGCGTGCGTTTCCGCGCCTCCTTCGTCGATCCGGCCTTCCGCGCCGAAGACCCGTCCATTGCGCGGCTCGAAGAGATTGCCTGGCAGGCCTACAGCGAAGGCCGCAAGGCGCCCTTCACACAGAAAGCCGGCCCGGGCCATGCCGATCCCGATTACGAGTTGTCGACCGAGTGGCTTGCCACGAAACAGCGCATCGACGCCGCGCAGTTGCGCTGGGCCGATCCGCTGACGCCCTCGCGAGTCCTGCTGATCTGCGGCTCGGCGCGCAATGACGGCACCTGCCCGGGCGAGATCTCGAAGACCTTCCGGCTGCTGGGCATCGCGCGCGAAACACTGGAGCAGACCGCGATCGAGGCCGATGTGCTCGACCTGAGCCTGCTCACCTCCGACTACGGACGCAAGATCCACCCCTGCAAGGCTTGCGTGTCGACCGCGATGCCGCTGTGCCACTGGCCCTGCAGTTGCTACCCCAACCACGCGCTGAACCAGACCAACGACTGGATGGCGGAGATCTACGAACGCTGGACGGCTGCGCACGCGGTGATCATCGTCTCGCCCGTGTATTGGTACCAGAGCCCGAGCCCGCTGAAACTGATGATCGACCGCCTGGTCTGTGCCGATGGCGGCAACCCGGACCCGACCTCGACCGGCGGCAAGAAGGCCGCCCTGGCCAAGCAACTCGAACTGGCCGGCTGGGACTACCCGCAGCATCTGGCGGGGCGCGCCTACGGCCTGATCGTGCACGGCGACGTGGCCGGGGTCGAAGACTCGCGCCGCGCCCTGTCCGACTGGTTCGACTGGAGGGGCTTCTTCGCCGCCGGCGCGCCGGCGCGGCTGGACCGCTACATCGGCTACTACGAACCCTATGCCAGCAGCCACGAGGCGCTGGACCGCGACCCGGCGGTGCAGGAAGAAGCGCGCAATGTGGCGCGCGCCGTTGCCAAAGCCGTGGTCGAATTGCGTGCCGGCCGGCTGCAGGCGG
>JAUSNM010000011.1 GCA_030645535.1 Gallionella sp.
CCGACCGCGGCTCAGCGCGATCGTTAGGACTCGCGATGACCATTCGTTGGAGCTCAGGCGTGCTTGACCGGTTCATCGCGCCGTCGATTAGCAAGTTCGATAGTTGCGATGCTCCAGACCTGAAGGCGGCGCACCCCGAAGAGCAGCATTGGCTCGCGAATCACTTCCTGAGTTCTGTTTTCAGGCGCCAGTTTGGTGGCAAGTATCGACAGTACGCGTTCAACTTGCTGTTTCGAGCCCAAGTAGCCTTCGACCGGTATCACGAGGGTCGGCAACTGACGGTCAAGTATTTGGAGACGGGCTCAACTGACAACCCGGCACTCTCGTTGTATTTTCAGGCACTTTCCGCATGGGAGAGTTCGTTGTTGAATCTCCAATTCTTCACTGACATCTTCAATAGGATGCACAAAGAGATTGGTGAGCCGCCAGCATTTCGCGACAACGATGATTCGCCCGAGCAACGCGCATACTCGATCGCGAACACAATTAAGCATTGGGGCGGCGACTTGGCGGCCGGTCGGTTTTCCGATGGGGACACCGTCCCACTGTGGATGTCTAACATTGGATTTCACAGTCGCGATCAGCGGCTTTCATTTGTCGAACTTGGCCAGCTTGTGCTGGACGTCGCCGCCATCGCAAAGGAGCTTCAAGATCCTGCCTCGTTCTCACCTCAAGGCGCCGAAACGAGCGATCCTTGACATGATCCGCGCTACGAGTCCTAACAGGTCAATCAACGCGGACGCCCAAGGGCGTCTGCGCCTACGGCGCACCTTTCCTAGGGTCGCCGGTTATCTCCGACGTTGAGGCTGTAAAAAAACCATGCTCAAGGGCAATTCCCGTCATCGCTTGTGCTGCCAGAAACGTTTGCGATTTATCGCAATTATTTCACTCACAACATGGCCCGCTACAAACCCCAAGACCGCAACAGCCTGCTGCTGCCCGTGGTCTTGTCTGAGCAAATCATCCCCGGCAGCTTTGCCTTCGCACTGAACTACCTGGTCGATCACGAACTCGACCTCAGCGCCTTGGATGCCCAGTTCAAGAACGATGAAGTTGGCGCCAGTGCCTACGACCCCCGCGTCATGCTCAAAATCGTGCTGCTGGCCTACAGCCAGGGCCTGGTCTCCAGCAGGACCATCGAACAGGCGTGCCAGCGCAACGTCCAATTCATCGCCATCAGTGGTGACAGCCAACCCAGCCACACCCACATTGCCAAGTTCGT
>JAUSNM010000025.1 GCA_030645535.1 Gallionella sp.
CAGCGCGGGCAGCTTCGATCGCTGCATTGAGTGCCAGCAGGTTGGTCTGGTAGGCGATGTCGTCGATGATGACGATGCGGTCGGCAATGGTCTTCATCGCCGCGACCGTGCGGCCAACCGATTCGCCCCCTTCCACCGCAAGTCCGGTGGCGCCGGTCGCCGTCACATCCGTGAGCCTTGCGCTTTCCGTGTTGGCCGTGATCGATGCCGTCATTTCCTCCATCGACGTCGTGGTTTCCCCGATCAGCGCCGCTTGTTCGGATGACGACTGGGAGAGCGACTGCGCAGTAGACGACACTTGTCCTGACGCGCTGGCAAGGTTGTCGGCGGCATCATTGACGCCGCCGATGATCTCGCGCAGGCGCTGCAGCGTAAGGTCGAGCGAGCGCGCCATATCGCCCAGTTCGTCGCCGCGGCGAACATCGGGGGCGACGTCAAGGTGGCCTGCGGCGACCTGAGCCAACACGCCGCGCATGTCGGCGATACCCCGTGTGATGGACGGAATCATCTGCAGCAGTATCAGCGAGAGCACCACGATGCCGGCAACATTGAAACCGATGGCGAGCTTGCCGAGCCTTTCTCCTTCCGCCTCGGCGGCGGCGAAGGTCGCGCCCACCCGTTCGATCTGCACCGGAACCAGTTCGCCCAGCGGCCGGATCAGGTTCTTGTTAACCCGCGGCCACTTGTCGTTGAGGACAGCCACTACCGCCGCCTTGTCGTCCGCGGCATAAGCCGCATCGAGCTGATCGAAAAGCGGCGGCAGGAACTCGATCTCCTTGCTGATCGCAGCTACCACCTTGAGCGCATCATCGTCGGCCGGGCGATGGCCCGCGAGGAAATCCTGCCACTGCTTCGGCAACTGCTCGCGGGTTTCCTTCAGGTGCTGGCGCGCGCCATTGGCCGAAACGATTTCGAGGGCGACGCCCGCCATGCGGAAACGCACTTCCTTGAGTCCGGCGTCGATCCTGCTGATGTCCAGCACCGGCTTCACGGCATGGTCACGCACCTCGTCGAATGCCGCCGACGAGCGCTGTTGTCCATGAATGCCCAAAGCGGCAAGCAAGAGAAGCAGGAACACACTCAGTGCGCCGACAAGGATCAGCCGCGTGCGTATTGAAATCGCTTTGACCGCAGCAATGAATTTCATGCCTTGGCTCCCCCCCGTGTCGTGATCGCAGGCAGCGATACTCACAAAATTTTCCGCCCGTGTTAATCCGTGGTTTGCGCAGAAAGCTGCGGAAAGTACCTACCCGCGAGCCTGCCAACGCAAGGATTCTCCATGATTTAATGGTGGTCATGCGTCGAGTCTGAAAACTGCGCCAGCGGACTCAAGAATTCGATGCATGCTCCGTTGATAACCATGGTCGTGGCGTCGTGCCGTCAAATGTCGCAGCGCGCCAAAATCGTGGTATCGATTGCGAGCCGAACCAGTATCACGACCACAGCAACCACACCGCCCATCGCAAATCCGAGGAGACTTCAAATGAACGCTTTCAAACAGACACTACTCGTTGCGGCCGGCATCGGCCTGCTTTCAGCCACCGGTATCGCACTGGCGCAGGAAACCCCGGCCACTGCACCCGCCGGCATCAAGATGGTCGAGGCCCCCGCGGTCCAGGCCCTGCAAGGCAAGGGCGCGGTACTGATCGACACGCGCAAGGCCAGCGAGTTCTCCGATGCCACCATCAAGGGCGCCATTTCCGTCCCCTACGATCCGGAAAAGAGCGCGAAAGACGCGAAATTCGATCCCGCCCAGGACAAGTTCGACATGGGCAAACTTGCCGACAAGAACAAGGACTACGTGCTGTTCTGCAATTCCGGCACCTGCTGGAAGTCATACAAGGCGGCCGTGGTGATGGCCAAGGCGGGATACAAGAACGTGCACTGGTATCGCAACGGCTTTCCCGATTGGAAGGCGCGCAAACTCCCGACCGAATGACGTCGTGAGCCCGCACCTGTCCGCCGGCAGGCATTTTCGCTAGGCGCAGGCCGCCGCCGCAATGTCCAGCGAGCGCAGCCGCAGCGCCGGATCAAAGATGTCGCAGACCAGAATCAGTTCGTCGGCCAGCGTCGCCTGCTGCAATTTGGCCAGGCCCGCGGCCACGGTCTGCGGCCCGCCGATCACGGCAGCACCAAGAAAGTCGCCGATAGCGGCCCGCTCCTGGGGATGCAGGGCTGCGAGAAAATTCTCCACCGGCGGCGGCAGGCAGCGCCGATCGCCGTGCAGGATGCCGAGCACGCGCTGATACACGCTGCTGGCGAGGAACTCCGCTTCCTCATCGGTCGGCGCGGCGACCAGCGGCACGCCGATCATCACGTAAGGCTCGGCAAGGCTCGCCGAAGGCCGGAAGCGACTGCGGTAGAGCTCGATTGCCTGGTGCAGCAGGCGCGGCGCGAAGTGCGAGGCGAAGGCATAGGGCAACCCGCGCTCCGCCGCCAGT
>JAUSNM010000028.1 GCA_030645535.1 Gallionella sp.
ACACCCACGGACGCCCAATCAGTCAGGCTGCGCGGGGTACTGGCAACACCTGCACAGGCCACCTCACCGACTTCTGCGCGCACGGCAACCGGCCCGCCTTTAATCCAGCCGTAGCCTTGCATATAATTTCCCACGCTGCCTATCGCATCGATGGCTTCGTTCAGCAGATCTGTCTTGTGATTGCCGTTAAAATCGACCGCATACTTGCGGTAGCTGCTGGGCATGAATTGCGGGATACCCAGCGCACCGGCATAAGAACTCTTCACCGTCAGCAAATCGAATTGCTGTTCTCGCGCCAGCAACAGGTAATTTTCCAGTTCATCGCGGAAAAATGCCGAACGGCGCGGGTAATCGAAAGCCAGCGTGGTCAATGCATCCAGCGTGCGGAAATTCCCCATGTTCTGACCATAGATCGTCTCCACACCGATCAGCGCCACGATGATTTGTTGCGGCACGCCGTATTGTTTCTCGGCACGTCGCAGCGCAACCCGGTACTTATCCCAGAACACCAGACCGAGCTTGACGCGCTGAGTATTGACGAAGGCGGCGCGATATTCCGGCCACGGCTTGAGCGTAGCCGGGCGTGAGATCGCCTCGATAATCTGCGGTTTATGATTTGCCCGCGCGAACAGGATGGTCAATTCACCCCGGTCAAAGTGGTGTTTGACGGTCATTTCGTCAATAAACTCGGGGATGCCGGGCAAGGTCACGGACAAAACAGGGAACGCCAGCGAACTGCCGGCGAGTAGAAAAACACAGCGTAAAAATAGTTTCATGTGGCTGATTTTAACCGATGCTCGACAGATTACCGCCATTGCTGGTAAATTTCGCCCATCGCTGGATAATCAGCCCAACTACCGCCGAAAGCACCGCCATGACCATTCAACATCATCGCCTCATTATTCTGGGTTCAGGACCAGCCGGTTACACCGCAGCCGTTTACGCGGCGCGCGCCAACCTTAATCCCGTGCTGATCACCGGCATGGCGCAAGGCGGTCAGTTGATGACCACCACCGAAGTGGACAACTGGCCCGGCGACGTATCAGGCGTGCAGGGGCCTGAATTGATGGCGCGCCTGCAGCAGCACGCCGAACGCTTCGAGACGAAGATGATTTCCGATCACATCCACACCGCACGCCTGCAACAAAAACCGTTTCTGCTGGAAGGTGACGCGGGCAGCTATACCTGCGACGCGCTGATCATCTGCACCGGCGCATCCGCGCAGTACCTGGGGCTGCCGTCCGAAGAGGAATTTATGGGGCGCGGCGTTTCGGGCTGCGCGACCTGCGATGGATTTTTCTACCGCGGACAGGATGTGGCGGTGATCGGCGGCGGCAATACCGCCGTGGAAGAAGCGCTGTACCTGGCGAACATTGCCAAACATGTCACGCTGGTACACCGCCGCGACACCTTCCGCGCCGAGCGCATCATGATCGATCATCTGATGGAAAAAGTAGCGGAGGGAAAGATCACGCTGCAACTGAACAGCACGCTGGATGAAGTATTGGGCGACGCCTCCGGTGTGACCGGCATGCGCGTCAAGGATGTGCAAAGCGGCGACAAACAGGATATCGCCCTGACCGGCGTGTTCATCGCCATCGGCCACAAGCCCAATACCGACATCTTCGCCGGACAACTGGAAATGGACAACGGTTACATCAGCACGCGCGGCGGTTCAACCGGCAACGCCACAGCAGCCAGCATTTCCGGCGTATTCGCGGCAGGCGACGTACAGGATCAAATCTACCGTCAGGCTGTGACCAGCGCGGCAACCGGTTGCATGGCGGCGTTGGATGCCGACAAGTACCTGGCCTCGATCGGCAAGTTGTAAAAACTGCACTCCGCCCGTCCCGCTTCTTCCTGATGAAAGCCATTCGACTGAACGGCAAAGCCGCAAGGTCGCCGGTTGCCACGCAGCAGGAAAAAGTCTCGCCACGCGAGCCTCGCGTTGACGGGGATGCGGCGCTGTTTCGTGCGACTGTCGGCACTGTCACGCCGCTGACTGAGCAAAACCACATCAATCCGTCCAGGCCTGTCACTCATGCCCGTGTTCGCAGCCCCGCCCAATCCCATGTATTGCCAGACACATTGTCCGACCATGCATCCGGCAATGCGCCGGAAGACTATCTGGGCAACGGCTTGTCGCACCTGACGTTGCGCAAATTGCGGCGCAGCACCGCCCAGGACACACTTGATCTGCACGGCAATCCGATCGATGCGGCACGCATGCTGTTGCAACAATTTTTGTTTGAGGCGGTGCAAAACGACTTGCGCCATGTGCTGGTGATACACGGCAAGGGCACGAACAGTCCGGGCGGCGAGGCCGTGCTGCGCACGCTCACCCGTAACTGGCTTATGCAACATCCGCAGGTACTGGCTTATTGCGCGGCGTCTCCCGGCCTGGGCGGCAGCGGTGCGGTATTGATATTACTGAAAGTAGCTAGTAGCTAGTGGGAAGTGGGAAGTGGGAAGTGGGAAGTGGGAAGTGGGAAGTGGGGCAAAGCATGGCTTACGCCACCACCTCATCGCGCATGCGCAGTGCAGCTTCAATATCCACGGTCACCACTTTTGACACGCCTTTCTCCTGCATGGTCACGCCGATCAACTGCTCTGCCATTTCCATCGCAATCTTGTTGTGACTGATGAACACAAACTGGGTATGCAGCGCCATCTTTTTGACCAGCTCGCACAGTCGTTCGGTGTTGGTATCGTCCAACGGTGCATCCACTTCGTCGAGCAGACAGAATGGCGCCGGATTGAGCTGGAACAACGAAAATATCAGCGCGATGGCGGTCAGCGCCTTTTCACCGCCTGACAACAAATGTATCGAACTGTTCTTCTTGCCGGGTGGTTGCGCCATCACCTGCACGCCGCTGTCGAGTATCTCCTCGCCGGTCAATACCAGCCGCGCCTCCCCTCCTGCAAACAGAATCGGGAACAGCTCCGCCAACTGCAAATTAACCTGATTGTAAGTATCCATCAGCAGATCGCGCGATTCGCGGTCTATGTGCCTGATCGCCTCTTCCAGCGTCGCCATTGCCTGTTGCAGATCCAGCGCCTGCGCATCGAGATACTGTTTACGAAGGGTTGCGGTTTGCAACTCTTCGAGCGCGGCAAGATTCACCGCGCCCAATGCTTCAATCGCACGGCTCAGGCGATTCAGATCGTTCTGCAGCTGACCGGGTTTGGCAGCGGCCAATAACGGCACAAGCCGTGACTCATCCACACCTTGCAACTGCGTAGCCCATTGCTCGAAATACAGGCGCGATTCCTGCTCTTTGAGTGCATATTCATTAAGTTGCTCACGCAGCCCGTTAAGCCTGTGCTCGCAGGCCATGCGAGCCTGTTCCCCGTCCTGCAAATGCCCCGTCGCATTTTCCAGGCCATTGCGTGCATCACTCAGGGCTTGTTCGGCGTCCTGGCGGATTTGCAAGGCGGCTTGCAATGCAACAGTTGCCGCCTCATCGCGGCTGTCGGACAACTCGGCGCGCAATTCTGCCAAATTTTGCTCGGACTGCAGCAGCGCATCGATTACGATCTGAATATTCGCGTGTAAATCTGAAATTTTGTCCTGGCAGGTGCGAGAGAAGAAATGCGCTTCATGCCGTGCGTGCTGCACCTGCTGGGCGCGACTGCGCAGTTCCCGCAAGGCCATTTCCTGCGCATCGGCATGAAGTTGTGCCTCGTCCATCTGCAACTGACAAGCCGCTACTTCCTCGCGCAGCAGAGCCATCTGCCCGATTGTGTCGCGCAGATGTACCTGCTCAATACCCAGCAATTCGACCACTTCCTGCATTTCGTGCGCAATCTGCTGACCGCGCTCTGCACTTCGCTGATGCGCCTGATTCAGCTTGAGTATCTGCATTTGCAGCGCATGCTGGCGCAGCTTTGATTCATTGACGTGACTTCGCAGCGGTGGAATTTGCACCTCGATCGAGCGATAGTGTTGCTCTGCTTCATCAAGCTGACTTTTAAAATTATCAACCGATGCATTATCAATTATGTATTGATTTTCCAGCTGCTCGATCTCGCGCTGCCGGTTCAGCACACCATACAACTGGCTGTCCGGCGCATGGAACAGCACGCTGTGCACACCCACCAGATGACCGTCAGGCGTGACGAACCATCCCCCCGGCGGCAACTGCTCACGCAGCGACAAGCCTTCGGCCACGTCTGAAACTGCATAGATGGACGCCAGCCATTCGCGCATCGCAGGAAGTACCTGCTCATCCTGACACTGCACGTA
>JAUSNM010000030.1 GCA_030645535.1 Gallionella sp.
AATATCGCCCAAGTATTGAGCGTGTTGATGACCAGCGGGGAAATTAACAACTCCCTTTGCGTTTGATTTGGAGCCGTTTTAACGCTGTTCAATTGCCTAGACGCACGGCGTATCGCCCACAATGAATTGCTCTCAAGGTGGGCGAGTTTTTTCGTGACCTTCATTTTCTGAGGCTATCAGATGATCGCATCGCACAAAATTCTAAAACGATCAGATCTCTGTATTTGACGATCAGTTGTCTTAGAGGATGAATCTATAAATCTCCGAAGTTGAGGGTTGCCATTATCATTCCCGCTTGCCACAGCTTCAGTAAGGCGGCTTAAGTTTTCTCTGGTGACCTGATAGTCGGTAATACCACTACTATCGCTGGTGAAAATTGGCTGCAAAGATTCGATTGCACGACGTTTATGTGCGAAGGCCAGTATGAGGCAATACAAATGATATTTCTTTGTAAGCTCATCACCAAGCTGATCTCTAAAAGTGAGTATGTCATCCATAGCGTCTGCGATTAGGGTGTCATAATCAACTTCTTGCACAAAACTCTCATCGTACTGTTTGTACAGCTTATCTATTTTCGCTTCAGATGCACTAATTAGACCTTCATTTAGCCCAAGGCAAATATCGGCTATGAATTTTGCATCTTCCATTCGTGAAATTTGACTTTCATTGAATGTGCCGAGTTCTTTAAGTGTTTGAGCATACTTGTTGGACTGTTCATGGATAAACCATTTAAGGGGGCCTTGATAAGTAGAATGCCTTTTTTCTTGTGGGTTTAACGGGACATTGTATGAGTTGACACGTCTAAAGAGCTCACGAATATCTGATTCGGTTGCGTCAACGAATATGTCAATTGAAAGTTGATAATCGAGGAACCGCTGCTGTTCCTCAGGCGTTAGTCGTGAGTACGACTTGCCGTAAAAATCACCTTTGTAAGTGATTCGAATCGCATCATTAAAAAAATCCAAAATGGCGTGGCTTCTTTGCTGACCATCAACAATCTCTTTAACCGTATTCCGAGTTCTAAGATCTGTTTTTTGAAACAGAGAAAGTTTAGGTATGGGAAATCCAATAAGAATCGAATCTATGAGGAATGATCGTGCGGCTATAGGCCAAACTTTATTCGATCGCTGATAATTACGATTAACTACAATGCTCTTGTTGGACATTTGCTGGCAATACTCAGCAATCGTAAAACTACTTGGTGTTACTCGCATGCATCACCCCTGTTTATAAATTCGTTTAATGCCCATATTTTCAGCATTATAAACAATATCAATCTAGTAAGTAGGTCGGTAATTATTAGTTGAAAATGAAATGTGTCCTTCATACAAGTATAGCGGGCTGCGCCCGCTCTCACATCGTTGCGCTGCGGTGGACGACGGTTCAATTCCCGCCGTCTCAATTGAACTGAAGTTCGCTGTTTACGGTTGCATGAATTCCCTGTTGTCTTGCAGGCCGTGCAATCAACAAACGACCCTGCGAGGGCAAGCTGCGCTGAAGGTGGGAATTGCGAAATTGTCGTAGATATAACGCGACAATTTCGTCCCTACGGGACCGCCTTCGGCGTCCTGCGCGAGCAGTGCTCGCTGGTGGCCATGCTGACCAGCCTATACATGGGCGCTGCGAGCTACATACAGCACGCAGGTGCTGTTTATTTGACGCCCTCCGCCCCCGAGCGCCCGTACCGGACGCGGTTCCCGCGCAATCTCAATCAATAAACGACACCGCAAGAGCGAGCTGCGCTAAAGGTGGGAATTGCTAAGTCGACGCATATATAACGCGTCGACTTCGTCCCTTTTGGACCGCCTTCGGCGTCCTGCGCGAGCGGTGCTCGCTGGTGCGAAGTTGTCGCAGATATAACATGACCACAAAGGCAAGCTGAGCTGAAGGTGGGAATTGCTAAGTCGACGCGCTATATATGCGTCGACTTCGTCCATTCTGGACCGCCTTCGGCGTCCTGCGCGAACGGTGTTCGCTGGTGGTCATCCTGACCAGCCAACACGCGCCCGTACCGGACGCGGATTCAATGTCTGCACAGTCATAACGCAGCAAAACAAAAAGCCCACCCGCAAGGGGTGAGCTTTTGCGGGAATTGGTCATCCTGACCAGCCCATGTGCCTGCATGCACATGGGCGTTCGCAGGCTCGCAGCAGTGCTGCTCGAATTCCCCGCTCACCCCGCGCCCGTACCGGATGCAGATTCAATTCCGCCGGGTTTCGACACAACAAATAAAAACGACACCGCAAGGGTGTCGTTTTTATTTGTTGGTGGAGACGGCGGGAATTGAACCCGCGTCCGCAAGTACTCTACAGGCAGTTCTACATACTTAGCCTGACTATTTGATTTAATCCCGGACACGCCAGTCGGCGGGCTGGTACGGGACTAGTCACCTTAGTTTTAGCTTCGTGCAAAGTGACCCTGCACGACACGATTCTGTGTAATTTACCTCACTCATCTCAGTCTTGCGACTTTGAGCCACTCCACAGACAGCATGGTGTGAGGTCTAGCTGCCTTAAGCAGCTAAAGCGTAGTTTTCGTCGTTTGCGACTAGTTTTTTCCAGCTGATTTACGAGGTTGCTGGTCCTCGGTATGCCCTACTCTGCTTTGCAACCCACGTCGAAGCCATGTCGTCCCCGGTTTGGTACTGCTATACATTGGTGCTGATTGTAGCAGACTCAGAGGGGGAGCAAGCTGAGAAGTTCCACAGGATTGTCAATTATCGCGTGTGCATGCCAGTTATCTAATACGGCATCTGAGCTTATGTAGCCGTAGCGCGCGATGACGCCGCGCATCAATGCTGCATTTGCGGCTTGCATGTCGCGCAGATCGTCGCCCAGATACAGGCAATGTTCGGGGGCAACATTGATGATCTTGCAGGCTTTGAGCATCGGTTCCGGGTGCGGTTTGGCGTTGCTGCAGGTGTCGCCGCTGACCAGGCAGGCCGCGCGATCAGCATAACCCAGGGACTGCATCAAAGGCAGTGTATAGAGGTGCGGTTTGTTGGTGACGATACCCCAGGGGATAGAACGCTGTTCCAGTCCGGCAACCAGTTCTGCCATTCCGGTGAATAACCGCGTGTGTACGCAGATGTTGTGCTCGTAGTAGTCGAGAAAGATGTCGCGCAAGGCTCCGTAACCCGGTGCATCCGGCGTGACGTTCATGCCGACTTTGAGCAAACCTGCCGAGCCGTGCGAGGCTTGCGGGCGCAATACTTCCAGCGGTAGCGGAGGCAGATCGCGGCAGGCTCTGACGTGATTGAGTGCTGCGGCCAGATCGGGTGCGGTGTCGGCGAAGGTGCCGTCCAGGTCGAACAGGACAGCTTTAACACTCTCTAATCCTGCATCCTGCATCCTGCATCCTGTATCCTGGTTACTATTCACGACGGCAGGCAACCATGTAATTCACGCTGGTGTCCGTGCCCAGTGAATAAATCTTGCTAAACGGGTTGTAGCTCAGGCCGATCAGGTCGGTTAAGGTCAAGTCTGCATTGCGGCAGGATTGTGCAAGTTCCGATGGCTTGAGGAATTTGGCGTAGTCATGTGTGCCGCGCGGCAGCATGTTCAGTACATATTCCGCACCGATCACGGCGAACAGATAGGATTTAGGGTTGCGGTTAAGCGTCGATAAAAATACCCAGCCGCCCGGCTTGACCAGTTTGGCGCAGGCTGCAATCACACTGTCAGGATCAGGCACATGTTCGAGCATTTCCATGCAGGTGACGATATCAAACTGGCCGGGGCATTCGGCAGCCATGTTTTCGACAGCAATCTTGCGATAGTTGACCTGTTTACCGCTCTCCAGCAGATGCAGCTTTGCGACTTGCAGGGCTTTGTCGGACAGGTCGATTCCGGTGACGATGGCATTCAATCCGGCCATGCTCTCCGACAGGATGCCGCCGCCGCAGCCGACATCCAGCACCGTCTTGCCAGACAGGCAGGCCTGCCTGTCGATGTAGTTCAGGCGCAACGGGTTGATCTCGTGCAATGGCTTGAATTCGCTCTGCGGATCCCACCATTTATGAGCCAGTTGGGAGAATTTTTCGATTTCGATAGGATCTGCGTTGCTCATGGCGGACGTGTTATTTGATGGCTGGAGTGCGACTCTAGCAAAACTTGCCGGAACAGCCAAATTATCCTGTGAAAAACCAGGAGGCTGGTGTTTTTCTGGCGATGATCGGGTGATTAAAACGGGCTATTCATGCCGCGTAAAAGGGCATAACATGCAATCCGTCCGGTTATGCGCCGGCTCGGCCTAACAAAAGAGGAGGGTGGTCATGAAAATCATCGTTTTACTGCTGGCCTTGCTGGCAAATGCGGCTTTTGCGGAAGAAATCAAGACGGTTAAGCCGGAAGAGGTCGGCTTGTCGACCCCTCGACTTGAGCGAATCAGCAACATGATTCAAGGCACGATCGATGAAAAGAAGATGGCCGGTGCGGTGGTGCTGGTCGCACGCCACGGCAAAATCGCCTATCTCGAATCATTCGGCCGCGCCGACACGGATAAGCCGATGACTAAAGACACGATGTTCCGTGTCTGCTCGATGACCAAGCCGCTGGTGACTGTGGCTATACTGCAACTCTATGAAGAAGGCCGTCTGCTGCTCTCGGATCCGGTCGCGAAATATATCCCCGAATTCGCCCGTCCCAAAGTGCTGGAAATGCTGCCCGAGGGTTCCAATCCGGCCTTCAGGCTGGTTCCCGCCAAGCGAGACATCACGATCAAGGATCTGCTCACCCACACCGCAGGCATGCCTTATTCGTTTGCGTCCGAGTGGTACCCGAAGGACCGTTTGCTGCGCCAGATGCATGTGCTGTATGAAGAGGCCGGTATCAGCAGCGGGATGTATGAAACGGACGGCACCATAGGCGACATGGTCAAGCGGTTGGCCCGCCTGCCGCTGGCCAGCCAGCCTGGAGAGGCGTTCATCTACGGCATGGCGGGGGATGTGCAGGGCTACCTGGTCGAAGTGGTGTCCGGCATGAAGCTCGATGACTACATCACTACGCATATATTCAAGCCGCTGAAAATGAATGACTCCTACTTCTTCGTGCCGGAAAGCAAGCAGGACAGGCTCTCTGCGGTATGGAAGAGCGACTGGCATGGCAAACTGGAAAAGGTCTTGCCTGGCCCGCATCGGGAAGGTGATTATGTGTATTCCCCGACCTTCCAGACCCGGGGGCCGAAGACCTTTCTTTCGGGCGGCGTTGGCGTGGTCAGTACGCCCTACGACTATTTTCGTTTCGCCCAGATGCTGCTGAACAAGGGCGAGCTGGACGGTGTACGTGTGGTCAGCCGCAAGACGGTCGAACTGATGACGACCAATCAGATCGGCAAACTTTATGAGACCACGCTGCATGACGAGGGCTGGAAGTTCGGACTGGGCCTTGGGATTCAGGCAGACCGCGAACACAATGTGGATGCAGGCGATGTCGGGACATTCGAATGGGCGGGTCTTTACTCCACGCGCTTCAGTGTCGATCCAAAGGAAGAAAAAATCACCATTTTCCTGTCGCAGACCCATCCGTTCCATTATCATTTCGACTTGTGGGATAAGCTGCTGGTCATGTCCAGTTCCAGCATCGCAGATTGATCGGGGTATATATGAAAAATTATAATTATTTCTCTTATTCGGCATGGGGCGGCATGACGCGTCTGCTGGCAATCATGTTGCTGGTTTGCTCATCGAGTGCAAACGCCACGGCGCCGCGTATCACGGCTGAACTGTTCGGCGAAGAAAAAAAGGTTGATATCGTCGCCTACCAGTCGGCGTCATCGGATGCCGCGGCCAATTCTGAGAACGCGTTGACGGTGGAAATCGCAACAGCAGCGTTCAAGGCGGCTGGCAAGACACCGACCGTGGATGTGCTGCCCTCGAAACAACTGGCCACCTACGCACTGTTCAACAACGACGCGGCGGGGTTGATCGGCAGTCATCAGGATTTGGCGGCGAAGGACAAGAACCAGTATCGCGTGGTAACGTTTTACATGAAGCTGGCAGGCGATGAGCCGGTTGCGCTGATTTTCAGCAATGTACGCGGGAAGGAACTGCATAAAGCCTTCGTCGAGGGCATGCAGAAAATCCTCAAAAATGGCAAATATCTGCAAATTGTCGAGAAACATCGCGGCAAGCTGCCCGCAGATTATGTCAGCCGTTTGAAACGTCTGAATCCGGGCTGGAAATGAGTTTCGCCACCCTGATCGGAAAGGTTTCGATCCGGGTGGTCGCATTGCTGCTGCTGGCGGTGTCTGTTCGTGCCGAACCGGTTGTTTTTCAGTCTACCGATACGCCCCCCTACTGGTCAGCGCAGTTGCCTGAAAATGGTTTGGGCGGAGCCTTGTTGCATCTGTTTTCTCAGAACGCAGGGGTTGCTTATTCCATCGATTATTTGCCCATAAAGCGATACCGACAAAGCGTTGCCACATATATGGTCGGCGACCCTGACATACTGATCAATCAGAAACATCGTGCCATCTTTCCCATCGGTATTTTCCGGTCGGCATTCTTCTATTACAAACCCCGTCATGATGTGATCAAATTTCAGTCTCTGCGAGACTTGCAGGGGCATACGCTTGGCGTGTTGCGGGGGACGATAGAAGACAAGGAACGTTTCGTCAGTAACGGCATCAAGGTGGAGGAGAGCGACTCGGTCGAGTCGTTGCTGAGGAAGCTTGTGCGGGGCAGGATTGATTTCTGTATTACGGTTGAAGGTACAGGGCGATACACGATACAACAGCTTTTTCCGAATGAGCAGGATAATTTTGTTCAGGCAATCATACCGGGCCTGAATCGTCCTGTTGCCATCATGATTGATGTCGATGTTCCCGAGGGGAAAGAGATCGCACGGCGCTACCGGCAAGTACTGGACAAAACGCTGCACAGCGCGAAATATCAGGCCATACTCGAAAATTTTTACGGAAAAAACAACGTACCCGCTGACAGGCAAGAGCAGTTGAATAAATTCATACAGTATTACCAAAATACCTGGGATAAGTGATGCAAAAAGATATCAATTCATCCTCCGGAAAATCAAAATCACTGTATCGTGAACTCACGATAGCCCTGGTTGTGCTGGTATCTATCGTGTCGATCGCGGTCAGCCTGATCAATTATGTCTATTCCTCGCGTGAAGCCGACGCGCTGCTTGAGAGCAAATTGTCAGGATATACCGCCAACCTGCGTGAATCGCTCGAATGGCCGCTCTGGAACATAGACGATGAACTGATAGGCAGGGTAGGCAGTGCCTTTACGACGAATTCGGAAATCGCCTTTCTGTCTATTCGCGACGACCAGCAACGTGTCGTCTACAGCCACGTCAATCCAGACGGGCATCAGATCAAACGTAAGTTTGTCATTGAACATGACGGGAAAAACATAGGCAGCGTCGAGATCGGTTTGTCGTTACATGCCTATGAAGAGAAAGACCGCTGGTTGTTGTTTACCAGCTTCGGCACGGCAGCCCTGCTGATCATCAGTCTGCTCGCTGCGATGCGCTGGATGTTGGCGAGACTGTTAAAGAAACCGGTCGATGCGCTGGTCGGTGCAATCGGGGGCGTGATCGAAGGCAAATACCAGCAGATTGAGCTGGCACAGACCCATGCGGAATTTGCCCCCATTATTTCCGGGTTCAAGATCATGTCGGATGCCGTGGCCAGTCGCGAAGCCAGTCTGCGTCAGACCAATGAGCAACTGGCAGCAGAAATTGACGAACGCAAACGCGCAGAGGATGCGTTGCGTGTCAATGAAGAGCGTCTTAAATTGGCCACCAGTGCCGGGGGGATTGGTATCTGGGATTGGGATGTCGCAAGAAACGTGCTGGCCTGGGACGAAAGTATGTATTCTCTCTACGGGATACGCAAAGAGGAATTCGGCGGTGCCTATGATGCCTGGATCAGTACGCTGCATCCCGATGACCGTCAGTTTACCGACGGGGAAATTCAGGCGGCGCTACGAGGTGAGCGGGAATATGCCCCCGAATTCCGTATTATTCGTCCGGATGGCACGGTTCTGAATATCAAGGCCTCCTCCAAAACCTACCGTGACCCGCAGGGCAACCCCATCCGTATGATCGGGACCAATTTCGATATCACCGCTCTTAAACGGATCGAAGGAGAACTGAGAAAATACAAGGATCATCTGGAAGAGGAAGTGCAGACGCGCACCACCGATCTGGTGCTGGCACGCAATGCGGCCGAGACGGCAAACCGGGCAAAGAGCGTGTTCCTGGCCAACATGAGTCATGAGTTGCGCACACCGCTGAACGCGATACTCGGGTTTTCCAATTTGATGCGCAAAGCGCCATCGTTGCAAAAAGAGCAGCGTACTAACCTCGATATTATCAATCGCAGCGGCGAATACCTGCTGACGCTGATCAACGATGTGCTGGAAATGGCCAAGATCGAAGCCGGTCGGGTGCAGTTGGAGAACCTGCCCCTGGACCTGGGCACGCTGGTGCGCGATGTTACCGACATGATGCAGGTGCGCGCCCAGGAGAAGGGCTTGCACCTGCTTGTCGATCAATCTTCCGAGTTTCCGCGCTATATCAAGGGTGACGAGGCGCGCCTGCGGCAGATATTAATTAACCTGGTGGGCAATGCGGTGAAATTCACGCAGCAAGGCGGCGTTACCGTGCGCTTCGGGATGAAGCCGAATGTCCCTCTGAAACGTTTGCTGATCGAGATCGAGGATACCGGCCCCGGCATCAAGCCTGAAGATCAGGACAAAATTTTCGAGCCTTTTGTGCAGGTGGGAGAGACCGCCGCGCAGAAGGGCACCGGTCTTGGTTTGACGATCACCCGGCAGTTCGTGCAACTGATGGGCGGCACGATAAATCTGCAGAGTACCTATGGCAAGGGGGCGATCTTCCGGGTGGAACTGCCTGTAAACATGGTTGCGGCAGCGGATGTGGTCAAGCCTGAAACCACGGTCAAAGGTGATGTTGTGGGCATGGCACCCGATCAGCCAGAATACCGTATCCTGATTGTTGAAGATCAACTGGAAAATCAATTGTTGCTCACCCAGTTGATGGAGAGCATAGGCTTGCCGGTCAAGGTGGCCGAGAATGGTGAACTGGCACTGGCGCTGTTCCAGAGTTGGCAGCCACATCTGATCTGGATGGATCGGCGCATGCCGGTGATGGACGGTTTGGAAGCGACCCGGCGTATCCGCCAACTGCCCGGTGGAACTGACGTGAAGATCGTTGCGGTCACGGCCTCGGCTTTTATGGAACAACGCGATGAAATGCTGGCGGCGGGCATGGATGACTTTGTGCGCAAACCCTACCGGTTCAATGAAATATATGAAACGTTAAGCAAACAGTTGGGTGTGCAATATGTTTATTCCGACACCGAGGTAGAGGATGTGAACGAGGTGGTCTTGACAGGACAGATGCTGGCGGTGTTGACGCCAGAGTTGCGATGCGAACTGCGCGATGCCCTGGAAAGCCTGGAGGGTGAGCGCATCAGCGCTGCCATCTTGCAAATTACTGACGCGAAGTTGCAAAAAGCGTTGTCCTACCTGGCGGGCAACTTTGATTATCCTGCCATACTGACGGCATTGCAGACGGACCAAATGGAAAATGTTACATGACAATACTCGCAGTCGATGACACGCCGGCCTCACTCAGGCTGTTGACGGACATCCTGAAGGCAGAGGGCTATGAGGTGCGCGCTGCGATCAGCGGCGAGCTGGCGCTGCGCGCAGCAAAGGTTCATCCTCCCGAGCTGGTGTTGCTCGATATTCGCATGCCCGGTATGGACGGATACGAAGTTTGCCGCCGTCTCAAAGCCGATCCTGTCACGCGCGATGTGCCGGTGATCTTTCTCAGTGCCGCGTCTGAAACGCTAGACAAGGTGCAAGGATTCGAGGCGGGCGCCGTCGACTATGTCACCAAGCCCTATCAGCGTGACGAGTTGTTGGCCCGTGTACGCACCCATCTGGAACTCAACCGTCTGCGCCACCATCTGGAGGCCAGTGTTGCTGCGCGCACGGTTGAGCTCAGGGAAAGCTTTGAGTCCCTGCACAGTATTCTGGAAACCACGCTGGACGGCTTCTGGCGTACTGATGGTCAGGGTAAATTGCTTGACGTCAATCCCGCTTATTGCCAACTGTCGGGTTACACCCGTAGCGAACTGCTTGGGATGCGGATGTCCGATTTTGAGGTGGAGGAAAATGCATCCGGGATAGCCGCGCGCATTGGGCGCATCGTCGAGAACGGGCGTGATTTGTTTGAAACTCAGCATCGCCGCAAGGATGGATCAATCTGGTACGTCGAAGTGAGTGTCACCTACCGCCAGATTGACGGGGGGCAATTTTTTGTGTTTTTTCGGGATATCTCCGAGCGAAAACTGGCCGAACAGGGGCTTCAGCTCGCCGCCAGCGTATTCACCCATGCCCGTGAAGGCATCTTGATCACCGACGCTGATGGCACGATCATCGATGTCAACGATGCCTTCAGCCGTATCACAGGTTACAGCCGTGAAGAGGTTATGGGTAGCAACCCGCGCTTTCTCAAATCAGGTCGTCATGAAAAAGAGTATTACGCCGCGATGTGGCGTGAGCTGATCGAGAAGGGACACTGGTACGGTGAAATCTGGAATCGGCGCAAGAGTGGCGAAGTGTATGCCGAGATGCAAACCATCAGTGCCGTGCGCGATGCCGGTGGCAACATCCTGCAGTTTGTGGCGCTGTTCTCAGACATCACCGCGCTGAAAGAGCACGAAAACGAGCTTGAGCATATCGCCCACTACGATGCGCTGACCGGTCTGCCTAACCGCGTGCTGCTGGCCGACCGGTTGCACCAGGGCATGACTCAGGCGTTGCGGCGCGGACAACGGCTGGCGGTGGCCTATCTCGATCTGGACGGATTTAAGGCTGTCAACGACCAATACGGACATGAAGCGGGCGATCAATTGCTGATGACCCTGGCAGACCGCATGAAGCAGGCGCTGCGTGAAGGCGACACATTGGCACGTCTGGGCGGGGATGAGTTCGTTGCCGTGCTGCTCGATTTGGCAGACATCGAAGCCAGCATGCCGTTGCTCACCCGCCTGCTGGAGGCCGCAGCTTTGCCGGTGCAGGTCGGCAGCCTGATACTTGAGGTTTCGGCCAGTATCGGCGTCACTTTTTATCCGCAGGGCGATGACGTGGATGCGGATCAACTGCTGCGCCAGTCCGATCAGGCCATGTATCAGGCCAAGCTGGCCGGCAAGAACCGTTGTCACGTGTTCGATGCCGCGCAAGACAGCAGCATCCGCAGCCATCACGAAAGTCTGGATGGCATACGGCAGGCACTGAATGCCGGGGAATTCGTGCTGCATTACCAACCCAAGGTGAACATGCGCACCGGGCAGGTCATCGGCGCTGAAGCGCTGATCCGCTGGCAACACCCTGAAAAAGGCCTGTTGTCGCCGGCGGTGTTTCTGCCTGTGATCGAGGATCATCCGATGGCTGTCGAAATCGGTGAGTGGGTGATGGACACCGCTCTGACCCAGGTGGCGCTCTGGCAAGCCGCCGGACTGCGCATCCCGGTCAGTGTCAATGTCGGTGCGCGCCAGTTGCAGCAGGCGAACTTCGTCGAACGTCTGCGCGAGATTCTTGCGGCGCATCCGGAAGTTGAGCCAGCTTGTCTGGAGATGGAGGTGCTGGAAACCAGCGCGCTGCAAGACCTGGTGCACGTATCCAAAGTCATCGAGGACTGTCAGCAGATCGGCGTGTTGTTTGCGCTGGATGATTTTGGAACCGGCTATTCCTCGCTGACCTACCTGAAACGCCTGCCGGTCGCCCAGATCAAGATAGACCAGAGCTTTGTGCGGGACATGCTCGATGACCCGGATGACCTGGCTATTCTGGAGGGCGTGATCAGTCTGGCCAGCGCATTCCGCCGCGAGGTTGTCGCCGAAGGCGTCGAAACACTGGGGCATGGCGAGATACTGCTGCAACTGGGTTGTGACCTGGCTCAGGGTTACGGTATCGCCCGCCCGATGCCGGCTGGCGAAATGCTGAAGTGGTCGGCTGACTGGCGACCTGAATCATCCTGGGCCAACTTGCCGGTCGCGAATCGTGAAGATTTGCCGCTGCTCAATGCCAGTGTAGAGCACCGCGCCTGGATTAAACTCGTCGGTGATTATTGCCGTGGCGAGCGCGATACACCGCCGCCTCTGGATATCCGTCAGTGCCGTTTCGGCATATGGCTGGCTACGGTGGGGCAGGCTCGCCATGGTGCACTGCCAGTTTTTCAGTCCGTTGACGCATTACATCGGCAGTTGCATGCGTTAACATTGGAACTGTGCGAACAGCGCGGGCAAAAAACGGATATGCTGGCGAGACTGGGCGAACTTCATGCCTTGCGTGACGCCTTGCTTGAACAGTTGAGCCAGTTGGCGCGGGGAATCCGCTAACGGACGGCGCCTGAGCAAAGACCTGATCCTGTCGTGGTTTTTGCGAAGTCATATTGACTGATAGAATAGTGTTGCCGCAGGATTTGCGCAGCGAACTCCGCGCGGCTTTGGCAAGCTTATTCGATGGGGCGCATCAACGCCGCCATCGAATAAGATACTTATGCCCGGCTGCACAAAACGCTGTCTCATCTGGCGGGAAATTACAATTATCCTGCCATACTGGAGGCATTGCAGACGAACCACATGGTAAATGTTATATGACAGACAAAGGCAAGATACTCGCAGTCGATGATACGCCGGCCTCCCTGAGGCTGTTGACGGACATCCTGAAAGCGGAGGGCTATGAGGTGCGTTCTGCGATCAGCGGAGAGTTGGCCTTGCACGCAGCCACCAGCAATCCGCCCGACCTGGTGTTGCTCGATATACGCATGCCCCAGATGGATGGCTTTGAGGTTTGCCGCCGTCTTAAGGCTGATCCTGTCACGTCTGATGTGCCGGTGATCTTTGTCAGCGCAGCGTCGGAAACGGAAGAAAAGGTGCGCGGTTTCGAGGTGGGCGCCGTAGACTTTGTCACCAAGCCCTATCAGCGTGACGAACTGTTGGCCCGTGTGCGCACGCATCTGGAACTGAACCGTCTGCGCAATCATCTGGAAGTACTGGTTGATGAGCGCACGGTCGAATTGAGGGAAAGTGAATCAAAACTGAGGGCCAGTCTGCTCGATTCCATTACGGCGCTGGCCGCCATCGTCGAATTGCGCGACCCCTATACCGCCGGCCATCAGCGCCGTGTCGCTCAACTCGCCGTTGCTATTGCCCATGAGTTGACATTACCCGATGAGCAGGTTGAGGGAATACACCTGGCCAGTGTCGTGCACGATGTCGGCAAGGTTCGCGTGCCGGCAGAGATTCTCACCAAGCCCGGAAAGCTTACCGGAAATGAATTTGCCATCATCAAGGAACACTCCCAGAACGGCTTTGATATCCTTAAAACCATCGACTTCCCCTGGGCGATCGCACAAATTGTGTTGCAACACCATGAGCGGCTGGACGGTTCCGGCTATCCGCAGGGACTCACAAGCTCGCAAATTCTGCTTGAGTCCAAGATTGTGGCGGTGGCCGATGTGGTTGAATCGATGACCTCACACCGTCCTTATCGGGCAGGACTTGGGCTTGATGTGGCGCTGGCAGAGGTTGAGCAACATAAAGGCCTCCTTTTCGATCCGCTGGTCGTAGAGGCATGTGTCAGGCTTTTTCGTGAAAAGGACTTTCATTTCACAGTTTAGACAGCGCGTCTTATGATCTGCGGTTGGCCGGCAGGAGTGACTGTTTGGCAATGGGCGTATAATGCAGCGGTTTTGCTGCCTGCCCTGATTACCGGGCATGGCAAAACTCCTGAGTTAAGAAGCGTGCCATGCTCGCTTCCCTCTCCCCAACCCTCTCCCGGAGGGCGAGGAGGCAAACGAAACGCTGTGCGAATTTCACGTTAACGAGATACTATATTGAATAATTTTGCAGAATTGAATCTGGCGCCTGAAATCATCAGGGCTCTCACCGAATCCGGTTATACCATTCCGACGCCGATTCAGGCGCAAGCCATCCCGTTGGTGCTGGAAGGTTGCGATCTGATGGCGGGCGCGCAAACGGGAACCGGCAAGACAGCGGCGTTTGCGTTGCCGATGCTGCAAAAATTACTGCCATTTGCCAGTTCCAGCCCCTCTCCTGCGCGTCATGCAGTGCGTGCGTTGATCCTGGTGCCGACGCGGGAGTTGGCGATCCAGGTGGAAGCCAGTGTAAAAGCCTATGCAAAACATAGTCACTTGCGCTCACTGGTGGTGTTTGGCGGAGTCGATATCAAGACGCAGACGCCCCAGTTGAGAGCCGGGGTGGAGATATTGGTGGCAACGCCCGGCCGTCTGCTGGATCACATCGAGCAAAAATCCGTGCAGCTGAATCAGGTGCAAATGCTGGTGCTCGATGAAGCGGATCGCATGCTGGATATGGGCTTTATGCCGGATTTGAAACGGATTCTGGCCTTGCTGCCAAAACAGCGCCAGACGCTGATGTTCTCGGCTACTTTTTCGAATGAGATCAAAAAGTTATCCGCTGATTTTCTGGTTAATCCGAAGCTCATCGAAGTCGCCCGCAGCAATGCTACCTCCGAAAATGTCACCCAGAAGGTATACCTTGTCGGGCACGAAGCAAAACATGCACTGTTAGCTCAGCTGTTGCGTGGCAGCGATGCAAAACAAGCCCTGGTGTTTACCAAGACCAAGCTGACTGCCAGCCGTATCGCCCGTCAGTTGCAGAGGGAAGGATTCATGGCCGATGCGATTCACGGCGACAAGAGTCAGCTCGAACGCATGCAGGCACTGGATGCGTTCAAATCCGGCAAGATCACCGTGCTGATTGCCACCGATGTGGCCGCCCGTGGTCTGGATATTGACCAGTTACCCGTGGTTATTAACTACGAAATCCCCAGCGCAGCGGAAGATTACGTGCACCGCATCGGTCGTACCGGCCGCGCCGGGGCTTTTGGCATCGCTATTTCACTGGTCTCGCCCGAAGAAGAGAAATACCTGGTTGAAATCGAAAAGCTGATCAAGTGCCAGATTCAGCGGGCAGAGCCGCCCGTTCCGGAAAAATCGCCTGAGCGCGCGCCCCGTACAGAACCTCGCGCTGAGCATCATGTGCATATCCGTGCAGCACATGTCAGCGGGCCGAAAAGACCTGTTCATGACGCCTGGTTCAATAAACCGTACGAGCCCTCTCCCGGCAAGATGATCGAAACCAAAGCCGTTGTTCAGGTCAGCCGTCCAGGCGCTCAGATTCCGGCGTTATTCATGCGCCGGAAAACGGCCCCGTCCGATGCCGAAGATTGATTGCACGGCACCTCTGTCACATTTGAATAAGGATCTTAAAGGCGTTGCTCGCTGGCTGTTCTTTTTCTTTGCAGTCATGCAGCTGGCCGGATGTGCCAGCGCGCCTGCACCACAAGTTATTGCACCCGCAGCCGCACGACCGGCA
>JAUSNM010000031.1 GCA_030645535.1 Gallionella sp.
GATGCCGATCTTGATCCCGGCGGCGTGGGCCTTGCGGATGGCCTCGCTGATCATCGCCATAACGGCCTCGTCCCGCTCGTCGAAAAGTGAGGCCAGCTGCGCCGAATCCCGGTCCACGCCCAGGACCAGCTGGGTGAGGTCGTTGGAGCCGATGGAGAAGCCGTCGAAGCGGGTGGCGAACTTTTCGGCGAGGACGACGTTGGAGGGGATCTCGCACATCATGTAGACCTGCAGTCCGTTCTGGCCCCGGACCAGACCGTTTTCCGCCATCACGGCCAGGACCCTGTCCGCTTCCTGCGGGGTCCGGCAGAAGGGGATCATCACGATGATGTTGCCGAACCCGAGCTTCTCCCGGACCCGTTTGAGGGCCGCGCATTCAAGGGCGAACCCCTCGCGGTAGCGCTCGTCGTAGTAGCGGGAGGCACCGCGGAAGCCGAGCATGGGGTTCTCTTCCGGCTCCTCGAAGGCGGACCCGCCGATCAGGTGCGCGTACTCGTTCGTCTTGAAGTCGCTGAGCCGGACGATCACCGGCCGGGGATGGTAGGGCGCGGCGATCTTGGCGATGCCCAAGGCCAGGGCGTCCACGAAGTAGTCCTTCGGGTCCGCGTAGCCGCTGGTCAGGACGCGGATCTGCTCGGCTTCGCCGGGGTCGGTGACCCGCTCGGGATGGACCAGTGCCATCGGGTGGACCCGGATCAGGGCGCTGATGATGAATTCCATCCGGGCCAGCCCGACGCCGTCGGCCGGCAGCCGCCACCACTGGAACGCGGCCGCGGGGCTGGCGATGTTGACCATGACTTTGGTGTGCGTCTCCGGCAGCTCCCCGAGGTCCACCTCCTCGGTTTCAAACGCAAGGCTGCCCCGGTAGACGCGGCCCTCGTCGCCCTCCGCGCATGAGATGGTCACGGCGAGGCCTTCGGCCAGGACAGTGGTGGCGTTGCCGGTGCCGACGACGGCGGGGACCCCGAGTTCGCGGCTCACGATCGCCGCGTGGCTCGTGGGGCCGCCGTGGTCGGTCACGATGCCGGCCGCCCGTTTCATGATGGGAACCCAGTCCGGGTCGGTCATTTCGGTAACCAGGATGGCGCCGTCGCGGAAGTTTTCGATGTCCGCCGCGCTCCTGATCACACATGCGGTGCCCTGCGCGATGGAGTCGCCGATCGCGGCGCCGCGCGCCAGCACGGGGCCGGTTTCCAGCAGGTGGTAGAGGGTGAACCGGGATCCGGTCTTCTGCGACTGGACCGTCTCCGGCCGGGCCTGGACCATAAACAGCTCCCCGGTCACGCCGTCCCGGGCCCACTCCATATCCATTGGCCGGGCATAATGCTCCTCAACGCTCACGGCCCAGCGCGCCAGG
>JAUSNM010000035.1 GCA_030645535.1 Gallionella sp.
GGTCGTGCGTCCAGTTCAGTCAGCACGCGCTGGTGTCCCGGTTCGGCAGAGGTATGACCGAACAGCAGCCAGTCGCGCACGCCGGGATTGATGCGCACGGCGAGCAGTGCCGCGACCGTGGTGATAAAACCATCCACCAGCACGGGAATGCCATGCTGTGCTGCGGTCACGTAAGCGCCTGTCAATGCGGCAATTTCAAAGCCGCCGACACAACGCAGGATTTCCAGTGCGCCATCCCCGTCAATCGCGCCCCCCGATGGCGAGGGAAGCAAGCCATGCAGCGCCAGTGCGCGGCCGATTACCTCAGCCTTGTGCGCCACACCGTGACTGTCCAGCCCGGTGCCGGGACCTGCCAGTAATTGCGGCGATTCCTGCAACAGGGCGCAGGCGAGAGCCGAGGCCGACGTGGTATTGGCGATACCCATTTCCCCGCCGATAAACAACTGTGCAGCAGATTCTTTTGCACGCAATACGCTGTCGCGTCCGGCCTGAACTGCAGCGGCCAGTTGGGAGCGGGTCATCGCAGGTTCGATCGCGAAATTTGCAGTCGATGGCGCGACAATTGCGCGCACCACGGCAGGCCATTCTCCCGGGTCATTGACCGTGCCCAGATTCACCACTTCCAGTTGGGCTTCCAGCGTCTTCGCCAGCACACTGATCGCAGCCCCGCCGCGCGCGAAATTTTTCACCATCTCGCCGGTTACCGCCTGAGGAAAAGCCGACACACCCTCGTCAGCGATACCGTGATCGGCGGCGAAGATACAGATCTGCACGCGCGCAAGTTGCGGCTGTTCTGCGCCTTGCATCGCGGCCAGCTGCACCGCAATTAATTCAAGCTGTCCAAGCGAACCGGGCGGCTTGGTGAGTTGCCCTTGTCGCGCCAGCGCCAATTCGCGTGTAGTTTCATTCAATGTTGCACAAGGCTCAACCAAAGTATTTATTTCCATATCCACCCCTGAATTATTGATCCTTACTCGCTACCAGCTACTAGCTACTAGCTACAAGCTGCCTTTCACCACCAGCGGCAGTCCTGCCACCGTTAAAATCACCCGCTCGCAGAGCTGGCCTAACTGTTGATGCAGCCTTCCTGCTTCGTCGCAATAGCGCCGCGACAGCTCACCCAGCGGCGTGACGCCCATGTTAGTCTCGTTGCTGACCAGAATGATCTGTCCGGGCAAATCAGGCAACACCCGCAACAATTCAGACACCTCCAGCTGCAGCCTCGCCTCATCAGTATCGCACAGCAATTGCGTCAGCCACAGCGTCAGACAGTCTACCAGCACACAGCGCCCGACAGCGGCCTCGCGCTGCAACACCGCCGCCAGATCGCCCCCCGCCTCGACCAGCTGCCAGCTGGCAGGCCGGCGCGCCTGATGATGAAGGATGCGCTGCCGCATTTCCTCGTCGCGCACCTCGGCGGTTGCGACATACACAACAGTCATACCCGAGTCCTGCGCATGTTGTTCTGCCAGACGGCTCTTGCCGGAGCGCACGCCGCCCAAAATCAGTTCACGCATTGCTCTCTCCCAAACCAAACAGTATTCGCAATTGCGCCTTATCCAGATGGCTTTGTACCGCATCGGCCAGCCGCTCGATGTCGGCCTCGCGGCGTGCCTGATAATCCGGCGTCACCACGCAGCGCAGCCCGGCCCAGCGCAGCAGTGCGTCGGTCGCAGGCGTTGATTCAAACAGTCCATGCAGATAGGTGGCGAGAATCTGTCCGTCGAGACTTATCGCGCCATCGGAGAAGGCAACGCCTTCGTGTTCGAGTTGCAGCGCAGGATTATTCAGTGCCGCGCCTGTTGAAATACCCGCGTGGATCTCATAACCCGCAACGGGTGTGGCTTCAAGACTCAGCGTGCCGCTCACATTGCGCAGTTGCTTTTCGGAATCCAGCATGGTGTTCAGTTCAAGGAACCCCAGCCCGACACTGCTGCCGGGCTCCCCTTCGAGGCCCAGCGGATCGTGGATCGCAAGACCAAGCATCTGCAGGCCGCCGCAAATGCCGATCAGCTTGCCGCCGTAGCGCAGATGGCGCTGGATCGCGGCTTCCCAGCCGGCGCGGCGCAGACTATCCAGATCGCTGCGCACCGACTTGCTGCCCGGCAGGATGATCAGGTCGGCAGGCGGAATCGGCTCCCCCATAGCAACATAACTGAACTCGATCTGCGGATGCAGGCGCAGCGGGTCGAAATCGGTGTGATTGCTGATATGCGGCAGCACGGGGACGATCACGCGCAAAAGCCCCTCTCCCCCAACCCCTTCCCCGTAAACGGGTGAGGGGAGCGCATCCTCCGCCTCCAAATGCAATCCATGCAAAAAGGGCAGCACACCGATCACCGGTTTGCCGGTGCGCAGCTCAAGCCAGTCCAGACCGGGTTGCAGCAACGCGATGTCGCCGCGAAAGCGGTTGATGACAAACCCGACCACCCGCGCCTGCTCGCTCTCGCTAAGCAGCGCCAGCGTACCGACCAGATGCGCGAATACGCCGCCTTTGTCGATGTCGGCGATCAAAATCACCTTGCAATCCACCGCCTCGGCAAAACCCATGTTGGCGATGTCGCCCTCGCGCAAGTTGATTTCGGCGGGACTGCCCGCCCCTTCCACGACGATCACCGGATATTGTTCGCACAGACGCTGGTACGATTCCAGCACCGCCGCACGCGCGGTCTGTTTGTAGGCATGATATTCCAGCGCTTCCATGTTGCCGACAGCGCGCCCGTGGATGATGACCTGCGCGCCGGTGTCGCTGTTCGGTTTGAGCAACACCGGATTCATGTCGGTGTGCGGTGCCAGCCTTGCGGCTTGCGCCTGCACCGCCTGCGCACGGCCTATCTCGCCGCCATCTTTTGTGACCGCGCTGTTCAGCGCCATGTTCTGCGGCTTGAACGGTACGACCGATACACCCTGGCGCACCAGATGGCGGCACAGCGCTGCGACCAGCGTGCTCTTGCCGGCATCCGAGGTCGTGCCCTGCACCATCACGGTTATGGCATTCATCCTAAAAACCTTTTTTCATCCACGAAAAGCACGAAAGACACCAAATAAACCAAATAAACCAATTTTTTACACGGGTTATGCAACTCTTCATCTGTGTGATTCCGCTGATAGTTACATGCCTTAGAATCTGTTCGTGTTTTTTGCGAGCATCCGCGAAGCGGATTGCCTGCCAAAACCGTTTCGTGTATTTCGTGGACAACTGCTTTTCCAGGTTCATCTTTTAAATACGCCTAACGCGGCATCCAGCCGCGCCCAATGCTCCTCGCTGCGCGGCAAACCGAACCGCAGGCTGGCAGGTGCATCGAACAGGCGCGTCAAAATGCCCTGTTGCGCCAGCTGACCATGAATACTGGCAGCATCCTCGCTGCACACCCATTGAAACAGGCTGTTGCCACCCGCAGGCGGCAAGCCGTGCCGGACAAGCATGTCGGACAAACGATGCGCCGCAGCATGCAAATACTGACATGTAGACACCTGCCAGTCTGTATCGCAAAGGGCGAGTGTCGCCACATAACGCGAAGGGGCGGCAACCGGCCACGGACCCAGCATCTCGGCTAACGACTGCAATACGGTGTCTTGCGCCAGCACGAAGCCGACCCTGGCGCCGGCCAGACCAAAAAACTTGCCCAGTGAGCGCAGCACGATCAAACCCTCGCGCGGACAGAATTGAGCCAGGCTGTGTTCGGGCGTGGCATCCATGAAGGCTTCGTCCACAACCAGCAGTCCGCCCCGTGCAGCCAGCCGTTCATGCAGTGCCAGCAGTTGTGCTGCGCTGTACAGCCTGCCGGTAGGATTATTCGGGTTAATGATGACCACCACCCGGCTTTCGCTTTGCAATATTTCATCGCCGGAAACAAGGCTGACATCGTGTCCGTGCTTTCGCCATGCGTATTCATGTTCCGCATAAGCCGTCGTTGCCATCGTTACGCTGCCGGGTGCGCGCAATCCGGGCAAGGACTGAATCGCCGCCTGTGAACCCGCGACAGGGAGCAGCTGCGTCGTACCATAAAAACTGCACGCTGCATCAACCAGACCGTCGTCGTCCTGCGGCAGACCTTGCCAGACTTCAGCGGGTATGGCAGGTGCCGTCCAGCCGGCAGGGTTGATGCCGGTGGATAAATCCAGCCAGCGATTTTCCGGGATGCCGTAACGCGCAGCCGCCGCTCGAATCCGGCCGCCGTGCTCAAGCGCCATGTTTAAATCCTTCGATCAACAGTGCAGCCAGGCTGATTGCGATCAGCCAGAGCCAGAGGGTGTGTTGCACCAGCCGCACCGCGCGGAGAATATCGGCGCGATTAGCAGGCTGGCCGCAACCAAGTTCTGGGCGTTGTTCCAGCTGGCCGTGATAAATCGCAGCGCCGCCCAGTTTCACCTGCAACGCGCCGGCCCCCGACGCCATCACAGGCCCTGCGTTCGGGCTGTCCCACGCGGGGGCCTGTTGCCGCCAGCAATGCCACGCACTGTGCGTATGCCCCAGCAGCGCGTAGCTCAGCGCAGTCAGGCGGGCAGGAAGGTAATTGAGCACATCGTCCAGCCGCGCCGTCGCCCAGCCGAATTTACCGTAGCGTTGATTGCGGTAGCCCCACATCGCATCCAGCGTATTGCTCAGCCGGTACAACACGACGCCCGGCGCACCAGCCAGGACGAACCAGAACAGTGCGGCGAAAATCGCATCGTTGCCGTTTTCCAGCACCGATTCCACGGCGGCGCGCGCCACACCTTCCTCGTCAAGTTGCGTGGTGTCGCGGCTGACCATCATGCCCACCGCTGCTCTGGCCGCCGGTAAATCATTATCCGCAAAAGCTGCTGCCACCCGCCCGGCGTGCTCGGCAAGACTGCGCGGCGCAATCGCGAAATACAGCACCACAACTGAAAACAGCACGCCGAAAACGTTGCGCAACAGATAGGCCGATAAAACCAACGGGATCACAACAATACAAACGGATAAAACACCGCTTGCATAGTTTGCGCGATAGCAGTTCTTTTCGATTCTCCTGGCAAGATGGCCGAATCCCGCCAGAGGATGAAAACGCTGCGGTTCCCCGAACAAACGATCGAGCAATACCGCCGCCAGCACTATCAACGGCAGGTTCAGATGATTAAATAGCTGCAGCATGTTCCCAGCTATTCTCAAACAGCATATCGCCGAGCGGCTGCGGCGTGCGCCAGCCTTCCAGCTGCAGCATCGGTGCGGCGTAGAATTCCTCGACCTGACCCAGACACAGGATCGCGACAGGTTTGCCGCCAGCCGGAATATTTAACAATTTTGCTAACGCTTCCGGGTCGAACAGCGACACCCAGCCCATGCCCAGACCCTCGGCGCGCGCCGCCAGCCACAGGTTCTGGATCGCACAGGCGACCGAGGCCAGATCCATTTCCGGCAAGGTGCGTCGGCCAAAAACATGCGCCTCACGCCTGTCCATCAAGGCTGCCACCCATAGTTCGGCGCAATCCGCCACCCCTTCCACTTTCAGGCGCATGAATTGTGCATCGCGGCAGCCCAAGGCCTCTGCCGTCAACTGCCGCTCGGTCTCCACCAGCGCATGGATCTGGCTACGCAGCGCATCATCGCTGATGCGGATGAATCGCCACGGTTGCATCAGACCGACCGATGGCGCCTGATGTGCGGCGTGCAGCACGCGCTGCAAAACGTCAGCGGGGACAGGGTCGCGGCGAAAATGGCGCATGTCGCGCCGCTCGGCGATCACGCGATAGACGGCATCACGATCGCTGTCGGAATAGCGATAACTCATGGCAAAAACAGGCTAGCCACTGCAATCGGGTCAGACGGGAAATAAAAATGGATATACGATGCTGTCAGGCGCTGCTGTTGGTACACTGCTTCACGGGTTTCACCGCCATTGGGACACACGCCACGCGCAACCGGAATTAAAGCCGTTTCAATCTTCGAATAATGAAAGGTATGTCCGCGCAGCGTGCCTTGCGGCAAGGCTGCGCTTTGCAGCGCGAGCGCACTCAAACGCGGCTGCATCACGGCATCCCCGTCCAGCAAACCCAGCAAATCTCCCCGCTGACCTTGCACATCAGTAAGCGTCTGCAATGCATACAGCATGCCGCCGCATTCGGCGAGTATCGGTTTTTGCACGGCATGATGGGCGCGAATGGCATCCAGCATCGCGGTGTTTGCGGCCAATTTTGACAAGTGCAGTTCCGGGTAACCGCCGGGGAAATAAAGGCTATCCGCAACAGGTAATGCGCTGTCATCCAGCGGCGAGAAGAAGTACAGCTGTGCGCCAAGATCCTCCAGCACGTCCAGGTTGGCGCGATACAAAAATGAAAAGGCGGCGTCCCTTGCCACGGCGATTTTCACGCCCGCCAGTTGCAGCGCCAGGCTGGTTACCCCACCCTCACCCCTGCCCCCTCCCCCTGAGGTGGAGGGAAAACTAACGGGTGCGGCAAATTCCACCGCTGGCGGCAATCCGGTGTCACACCGCTCACCCCACAGCTCGGCCGCATGTCTGATACGCTGATTTATGTCAGGCAATTCCGCTGCCTGCAACAACCCCAGATGCCGCTCGGGCAGGCTGATTTCGGCGCTGCGCGGCAGCGCGCCACAAAATTTCAACGAGTCCGGTAATTTTTCGGTGAGCATCTGTGCATGGCGCGCGCTGCCGACACGATTCGCGACTACGCCGTAAAAAGGCACAGTCGTATCGAGTTGTGACAGCCCGCAGGCCATTGCGGCAAAAGTCTGCGCCATCGCGCCGGCATCGATCACCGCCAGAACGGGGACGCCGAATTGGCGGGCCAGATCCGCGCTGGACGGATTGCCGTCGAACAGGCCCATCACGCCTTCGATCAGGATCAGATCGGCCTCCCCCGCAGCCCTGTAGAGCATCGCGCGGCAATCCGCCTCGCCGCACATCCACAAATCGAGCTGATAGACAGGATTGCCGGATGCCACCTCCAGTATGGTCGGGTCGATGAAGTCAGGCCCGGTCTTGAAGACGCGTACCCGCCTCCCCTGACTGCGGTGGAAAGCGGCCAGAGCGGCGGTGACGGTGGTTTTTCCCTGCCCGGAGGCAGGTGCGCTGATCAGCAAAGCGGGACAAAGACGAACAGTCATTTTTACAGATCGATGCCAGGTTGGGCGCGGATTCCTGCGCGGTACGCGTGCTTGACGTCCTGAATTTCGCTGACGGTATCGGCCATATCGAGCAGACATTGAGGCGCGGCCCGCCCGGTAATCACCACATGTTGCATCGGTGGACGTGCCGCCAGATCTTTGCATACTTGTTCTGCATCCAGATAGCCGTAATTCAGCAGATAGGTCAGTTCATCCAGCACCACCAGATGCAGTGATGCATCCTGTAAAAGCCCCTGTGCGACGGTCCAGCCGCGTTGGGCGGTCGCGATATCCGCATCGCGATTTTGCGTATCCCAGGTAAAGCCATCGCCCAGCACATGCCACTGCACGCCGGGCTGATCGCCTAAAAAGCGCTCTTCACCGGTATCGCGACGGCTCTTCAGAAATTGCGCAACGCCTGACTTAAGGCCGTAACCCAGCGTGCGTGCGACCATGCCGAATGCGGAGCTGGACTTACCCTTACCGTTGCCGGTCAGCACCAGCAACAGCCCCTTGTCCCCATCGGATTTCGCAATCGCCGCATCGATCACGGCTTTCTTGCGCCCCATGCGCTTTTGGTGCTGTTCGCTGTTATCCGGCATGGTTCTCGCGGGCAGCACGCTGGGTGAACAGCGCGTACAACATCACAGCAGGAACCAGATAGACCACGGCACCTGAAACGTAGGGCACATAGTATTGCGCGATGCGCGCGGCGTATTCGGCGATGCTCACATCGGCAAATCGGCCCGAAAACAGGTAGAACGAACCATTGGAAATGAGGAACGCCACGTTAACCGCCGCAAACGAGATGAGTGAAAACAATCCCAGACTGCGCAGGTTGTTTTGATGCACACGCGCATAAATGCGACCGGCAAACCACAGCGCCGCGTAAGTCGGAATCAGGAACCCGTATGCCGGCGTCACGCAATAGTCGGAAACACCCAGATGGGTGATCGCCACATAATCGAGCGCGGCAGCTTCGATCAGCAACGCGCCGAACAACAGCGGACTGGCAACCAGGAAACCTGCCAGCAGGAACACGGCCAGCGAAGCATCGGGCAGATGCAGGCTGCTGCCAAAATGGTGCATGCGTGTCGCGGCCATCAAACCTGCCAGAATCGCGCACAGCGCGAAGGATTTAGTCTTATTCATTGTATAACTCCTAGTGATAATGAAACACGCGCACCTTATCACAAAGCCACGCGCGTTTCAGCAGCGGTTACTGCTGGTAGTTCAGTCCGACGAACAGCGTGCGACCCAGGGTGTTGTAGCTGTACACCTCGGAATAGTTGCGGTTGAACAGATTTTCCACACGCGCAGACAAATTTACCTGCTTGTCGATTTGATAGCGCGCAGTCAAATTGAACAGTTCATAACCATGCAAGGTGTTGACACCATCCATGCGCGCGCCGCTGTAACGTACTTCCGCACCCATGTTCCACGCATCGAAATCATGCGATGCCGCAACGCTGCCGAACTGTTTTGCTCTGCGTGGCAGCAACTGACCGGTAGCGGCATTGCGAGGATTCTGGAAGGTCGCACTGGCCTTGATGTGCTTGTTGCCAAAATCTCCTGCATAGCTCAGTTCCTGCCCGTCGATTCGTGCCTGGCTGATATTGGTTACCGTGGTGAAGGCGGCATTCAGGGCGATCAAATCACTGATGCGGTTATCAAAGTACACCGCATCAACGCGCTGACCGTTCACCGCATAGTGCAGCCCGAGTTCTTTATTCTGTGAGCGTTCCGGCTTCAAATTCGGATTCCCCTGATAACCGAACGCCAATGGCCAATACATGTCATTGAAGGTCGGCGCCTTGAAGGCATTGCTGACACTCGCGGTAGCACGCCAGCTGTCTGCGAACGCCACGCCATAGCCCAGCAAACCGGTGTTCGCCGTGCCGAAATCAGTGTAACGATCTTGGCGCAGATTGAGTTGCACTTGCTGTACTCCATACTCCCCTGTATAGCCACCTAACAGGCTGTTCACGTTGCGGGTAGTTTGCGAAAAAGCCGTGGTAGAGGTGACAGTCTGCCCCAGATGTTCCGCAGCCAAATTCAGCTGTTGACCCTCCGCAATCTTGAGATTGTTTTGCCAGGTAATCTGATTGCTCTGAGTCTGATAGCGAGAGGTTTGCGCAGCATTGGTATAGTAGTGGTAGTCGTCTACGCCTCGCGCCAGGCGCACCTGACTGTGCCACATCGCGCTGAATTGATCATCCGATGCAAGCGAGACTTTATCGATATTTTCCACTACATTGTAAAGGGAGGTTGGCACGCCAAACGCATTGTCAATCGAGATATTGCCGCGCGTGCTGAACAACGAGGCAGACAACAAATGATCCGTATTGATGGCATGTTTGACTTGCGCAGCCAGGGTATTGTTGTCGTAGCCGTTTTTATTGGGATTGGCTCTAGGTGCCAGCAATGGATTGATTGCCGATACGCCATCGGTTTTAACTTTTCCGGCATTCACACTGAACGAGGTGTCGTTCACTTCGCCTGCGAATCCCGCAGCCAGACGCTGCGTGCCGTGACTACCCGCACCGCCGCTGACATTAAAGACAGGTGCGCCGCGTCCCTGTTTGGTGAACAACTGAATCACGCCGCCGATAGCCTCCGATCCATACAAACTGCTGACATTGCCGCGCACGATTTCGATGCGTTCGATGCTGTCCAGCATCAGGTGCTCGATTGCCGTTGCGCCCGTCGTGGCTGAATTGATGCGCACCCCGTCCAGCAGCACCAGCACCTGATTTGCATTGGTGCCGCGCATAAAAATATAGGGGGTAGCTCCCAGCCCGCCGGTTTGCGCCACCTCAACTCCCGGCAGCGAACGCAACAGCGTTGAAACATCAGGCGCGCCGGATTTGCGGATTTCCTGCTCATTCAATACGCTGACATCCGCGATGGTCTTGTTCAACGACTGCGGCATGCGTGATGCCGTGACGACCACTTCGTCCAGACCGGGTGTTTCCGCATGTGCGGCTAAAGGGAATGTGATCGCACCGAACAGTGCGACGATGATAAGTTTTTGATTCATTTAGATTTTCCGATCAAAGTTCCAGCGACCCCGCTGGAACGTTAAAAATCAGAAGAAATGCGGGCGGCAAGCAGCACTTTTTGCAAAGCGTGTTGCGTAGAATCGCCACGAAGCCGCCTCCCGCGCCTTCTTCTGTTCGTATGCGATAAGGCCGGTATCCGGGCTCACAAGTCTTGATTTGCCGCCTTCCCATGATTGCTCACAGTGGCCTAATGGCAAATCCACACTCGCTTACCGTTGCGGGGGCAGCTCAGGCTTTGTTGAGCGTCACCGGATCGATAAATCCGCATAGCGAATCCACCCGATTTCCAGCGCTGCTCAACGCACCTGCTTCCCGTTTAACCATGCTGCAATGCAGCCTGGCACCTCAAAGCGACGCGCACTTTAACACGTGCATGACACGACACAAAATATCAAATTATAAAATGGTTGCACAAACCTGTCTTAGCAATTGACTTTGCAGCACTTTTCAAACTATATTAGCCACATGGAAAATGAATTAAACGCACTGGAGAGCAAACTGGCGCAGCTGATACAAGTCAGCAGCCAGTTGCGCGCGGAAAACCACCAGTTACGCCAGGAATTGGCGCAAGCCTTAAGCAGCAACCGGCTATGCAACGACAAGATAGACAGCGCGAAGGCCCGTCTGGAAAAATTGCTGCCTACCTTCCCTGAGGATCTGTCATGAGCGGCCAAAAAAACATGCTGGATGTCAAGATTCTCGATCGCGAACTGCGGGTAGCCTGCCCGGAAGAAGAGCGCGAAGCACTGCTGTCCGCGGTCTCCTATCTGGACAGGAAAATGACTGACATTCGCGATGCAGGGAAGATCGCTAATGTCGAGCGTATCGCGATCATGGCCGCACTCAACATCGCCCATGAATTGCTCTCCACAAAGGTTGGACGCGGGGTTGACCTCGCCGACTTAACGCGTAGAATGAGTTCCATGCAGGCAGCAATAGATCAGGCATTAGCCGAACAGGAAACGCTGTTTTAGTAAAGGCCGGCCTCCCGATTTCGAGTTGTCCCCTGCGGTGTTCGTCAGACTCATATATTCTTTGAACCAAGTAACTACTTAGGTCGCGACTCATACGCCGTTGTTGTGAATGTCCCTTGCGGATGATCCTGATGCGGCAGGGAAGTGACCCTCTTGAACCTTCAGGTTCGAGATGCTGGGTCAACGGCACAGGCGGGGGACTTTATTTCAGTGCGACCTTCGGGTCGCACTTTCTTTTGCGGGGTACGGCCCCGCAGCCGGTGGCTTTCTTTGCTCGGCCAAAGAAAGCCACTAAAGAAACGCCGCCCCGATCCGCCATCCCGTTGGGATTCCCTGCGTTGCTCGTCTGGTCAGGCGGCTGCGCAACTCGCCCTGGCGGAGCGCACACCCCGCACCCCGCTGCGGAACTCAAACAGTGCTCGCCGACTTCCCCTGACCATCATGCGCTACTCGGTGACGGATAAGGGGGTGATTGTTGATATGCATGGCGCTAGTCACCAAATGAAAATTCACCGTATATCGGTAATTCGAGTCTGACCCTAATTTTTCTTTCAACTCCTTTGGTTTAACAGTTAGCGTTTCGGAATTATGCACAGTTTTCGTTTTCTCTTTTCGGGGGCAGTCATTTTGTTGAGCACGCGTCTAATTCTGGATCAACGTATTCTTTACCCGGCGATCTCGCGCAACTCGTGCATGAACTGAAGGAAGTACCGCAGTAGCTTGTGATCGTCGTTCGTAATGCCATCAGGATCAAAGTGCATTACGTCGTTTCGAATGCGCCGAACGTTGTCAAGTTCGCGCACGAAAACCTTTCTATCAACGGTAAGCCCAGCTTTCTCCCAGTTAACCGGATTTTCAAGCAAGCGAATGTATTCACCGAGAGTGAGGTCGGCAACGCTTTCTATTGTGCGCTCTGGGTCTGCATAGTCCTTTGCCGATGCTAGTTCTTCCGCAGTGAACTTTCCATCAATGACGAGACGGACATGGTTCTCGATCTCGGACAGCAACAGAAATGGTTCGGAGAGTTGCTGAAACTGTAAGCTAAGGTCGGACGTTGTGATGATTCCAGTGATCGTTCTGTCCTCACCGCGCACAAGAACATAAGAATGCTCGATGATATGGGCAATAACTCGAAAGAGTGAATCCGTCGATTGCACCTCATAGTGCGGTTTCATACACTCGCGGGCTGTGCTGACCGATTCCTTCTTAAGAGCTAGCCGTGAGCCAATGCTCTCCCAACTAATAATTCCTTTCACATCACGGTCATTGGTCATGACGGGTAGCTGAGAATAGTCGTGTCGGAGCATTAGCGTGACAGCCTCCCCAAGAAGACAATCTGGCGAAACACTAAGTGGTTTGATGTTCGCTGACTCTAGCCGACCAACTCGAAACGCAGGATCGGCGGAAGCACCCATAATAAATGGCGGGATATTCTCTTGCTGTATTTCAACTTGTACTGACTGCGCGTCTTCTTGTATCGGTTGTCCAGACGCCGCCGACACGTCGGGATGTTCTAGCATTACGAACCGAATTTTTGCGTCAATGTGGACGCCATCGAAGTCCGGCACAGTCACCAGCTTTGCAAGTTGCAAAGCCTTACGAATGTGCCAAGCAACCATGTACCCGCGGCGTTCAGCATTAAACCAACTGATGAATTGGCGAACTGTCAGCGGCTCGACATACTGATTCGAAGAGAGCTTGTTGCAGATTTCATCAAGTCGTTCAGCAACGTTCATGGATTGTTTCCTTTGAATATAACGATGTAATGTGATGCACAACGAAGTGTATCAACCAAACAACTAAATCTTTTAGCTGTTTGGCGGCTGTTCTGTTATGAATAAAACACGTTTAAAAGCAAACAGTTGCACACTTTTCAATCGTGAAACGCACCTTGTACCGCAGTGAGCGGGGCGGATATGCGAGTGCAGCGAACTGTATCACCGCGCTTTAAAAACAAGTAAAAAACTTGAACGATGAAGCTACTCATGAGTACCGCCCTTATCCCCTGTGTGCCGCCGATGATATTCACAAACAAGCGGTGGGGTAAGGCGAGCACTGTCTGAGTCCCGAGCGATGCAAGCGCGAGGTCGAGTTGCGCAGCCCCGCTGGTTTGTGACTATCGAGGGAACGCCGCCTGCCTGCCGGCAGGCAGGCGGTGCGGCAAACCGGGGTCGCCTTCTTTTTGGATACTTATTCTTGGCGACTCAAGAAAAAGTATCCAGTCGCCGGGCTGCCCCCGGCTTAAAGTAGTTGCGGGGACACACCCCGCCTATCCCTCTGGCTAACTCAAGTAAAGCGCCGATTTTTTCGATTTTGTCGTTCCCGCACCAGCGGGAACCTGATAAATAAAAGCACTGGATTCCGGCCTTCGCCGGAATGACGGAATTAAATCAAAGCCACAAAATAACCTGCCACCGGCCACTAGCTACAAGCTACTAGCTCCCTGTCACCAGCATCGTCACCGCATAGATCAGCAGCCCGAACAGTCCGCCGACCAGCGTGCCGTTGATGCGGATGTACTGAAGATCACGGCCCAGATAAAGCTCCAGCTTATCGACCATATATTTGTCATCCCAGTTGGCAAACTCCTCGCGGATCAAATCACCGACCATACCCTTGTTGGCATTGGCAGCCTGAATCAGTGCGGCTTGAATTTGCTCGTTGATCCACGAGCGGATGTCCTCATTGGTGGCCAAGTGCTGCTCCAACTCGCCAACCAGAATTGTAATCTTGCCTGCGATCACCGAATCGTGATGCGACAGATCCAGCACCACCCAATCGCGCAACTGGCCCCACAAGGATTCGATCTGGTGACCGAACTCGGGATGATTGAGCCATGTATTCTTCTGGCGGGTCACCCATTCCTGCAATTCGGGATCCTGTTGCAGGCGCGATATGTAGTTACGCACCTGTTCATCGAATTCCAGATACAGGCCGTTGGTTTCGTCCTCTGCCGCAGCACGCAGCTTGTTGACGACTGCCGTGCGTATCGTCGGCACGAATGGCTCGATCATGCTTTGCACAAAGGAGTTATCGCTCCAACCTTTGATGAAGGCCGAAATTTTATCCGTGTTATCCGGGCTTTCCACATAATCGGCGAAGCGGTTCAGTCCGCCATGCAATATTTTGCGGTGGCTGTGATTACGGGTGACCAGTTCAAGTCCGTTTGCCATCAATCCGGACAAGTCGATGCTTTGCAGTTTGTTGCGTGCGGCCTCGGCAATGAAGTCGTGGATACGCCTGTCATCCAGCGCTTTCATGCTGTAGGCGACGGCTTTGTTCAGATAGCCCGCAACCTTGACCCGATTCGCGGGCAGAACCAGCCATTGCGACAGATGGCGTGCAGCATCGTAGCGTTTGAGCCGTTGCCCGATGACTTCTGCGCTCAAAAATTGTCCCACCACGAAATCGGCCAGGCTGTTTGCGATACTGCGCTTGTTCCGGGTAACGATGGCGGTGTGCGGAATCGGGATACCCAAGGGGTGACGAAACAGCGCCACCACCGCGAACCAGTCCGCCAGCGCACCTATCATCGCCGCTTCCGCAAAGGCCGCCAGATAACCCCACGCAAACGCCTTGCCCGCGATATACAGGCCGCCGGCCGCCCCCAACAAACCGGCTGCAATCCACTTCATTTTGGCAAGTTCGCGTTGTCTGAGGGTGTTTTCTGCCTGAATGGCAAGCGCTGCAATGTCGGTCATGGTTTATTCTCGTCTTAATGTTGGCGGGGGGAACATCTTCTTGCCCGCGAAGCGTATCGCAACTTCCCGTCTCACGCCATTGAAAGTAGAATCAATTTACGATGTTCGAGTACCATTAGTGCCTTGTGAAATTTCCATGACTCTTTAAATCAGCAACAACCTGATTTAAGAAGATTATTTTAAATTCGATATATCGTACTGGATACACTATGCGTTACTGGCTGATGAAATCCGAACCCGCTGACGTCAGCATTGACGATCTTGCCACCTTCCCTGATCAGAGCGTGGCCTGGTATGGCGTGCGCAACTACCAGGCGCGCAACTTCATGCGCGACCAGATGACGGTCGGCGATGGCGTGCTGTTTTATCATTCCAATTGCAAAATACCCGGCATCGCCGGCATCGCACGTGTTGCCAGCACCGCCTATCCCGATGCCAAGCAATTCGACAAAGGCAGTAAGTATTTTGACGAAAAGGCCACGCAGGAACAGCCGCGCTGGTTCAATGTGGATGTGCAACTGGTCAAAAAAATCGCGCTGATTCCGCTGTCTGAATTACGCCTGCATCCGGAATTGGCGCGCATGCGCACGCTGCAACAGGGCAACCGCCTGTCCATCACACCGCTCGACCCTGCCGAATGGAAATATATCACCACTCAATTGGTTCACGACTGATGGAATGGATGACGGCCTGCTTGTTGCCGGTGGCGACCGCTGGCCTGCCGGGCGCAGGCTGCGGCACGCCAGCCAGTTATTGTTCAAGGTGAGCCTGAATGGTTGCCATCCTTAGCGCTCAGAACTTCGCAGATACGCCATCCTGGCTTGCCGCCTTGACGACCGATTTCACGGCACCCCAGATCGACGTGATAAGCCGCGCCTGCGAACTTGCGGAACCGCTCTATGCCGGCCAAGCCGAACTGACCGGCACACCGCTGATGCAGCACGCGCTGGGCGCGGCGGCCATCCTGATCGGCATGAACATGGATTTTGAAACCATTGCCGCCACCATCCTGCATGCGGTTCCCGAATATCTTGGCGACTGGAACGAGGTCATCGAGTCGGATTTCGGCACAAACATCAAGAGTCTGGTTGAGGGCATTTCGCGCCTCGAGCAAATCCGGCAATTTCGCGAGATACGCAGCCTGAACAAGACTGCTGAAGACACCCAACAGATCGACGTGCTGCGCAAGATGTTGCTGGCGATGGTGAGCGACATCCGCGTCGTGCTGATCAAGCTGGCAGAGCGCACCCAGACCCTGCGCTGCCTGTCGGGAGCCAGCCCGGATCATCAAAAGCTGATCGCACAGGAGACACAAAGCCTGTTCGCCCCTCTGGCTAACCGTCTCGGTGTGTGGCAAATAAAATGGGAACTGGAAGACTTATCCGTACGCTATCTGGATCCTGAGCTGTACAAGAAAGTTGCAAAGTTACTGGATGAACGCCGTGTCGATCGCGAACGCTATATCGATGATGTAGTACAGCAGTTGAAACAGGCACTGGCCGAGGCCGGAATACCTGCCGACGTGACTGGCCGCCCAAAACACATCTACAGCATCATCAACAAGATGAAGCGCAAGCATCTGGAATTTAGCGAACTATACGACGTGCGCGCGGTGCGGATTCTGGTGGGCGACATACAAAATTGTTATACGACCCTGGGTCTGGTGCATCAGCTATGGCAGCCGATTGCCAGCGAATACGACGACTATATCGCACTCCCCAAGAGCAACAACTACCGTTCGCTGCATACCGCTGTCACAGGGCCGCGCGGCCAGGCCTTTGAGGTGCAAATCCGCACCCGTGAGATGCACCAGCATTCGGAACTGGGCGTCGCTGCCCACTGGCGCTACAAGGAAGGCGGAAAGACCGACGCCAAACTCGATCAGAAAATCGTCTGGCTGCGCCAGATACTGGAATGGAAAGATGACCTCACAGACCGTGGCGACCTGCAGGAGCAATTCAGGGACGAAAACCATTTGTCCGGGCACCCGAATGACCTGTTCCACGACCAGGTGTATGTGCTCACGCCGCAAGGAAAGGTAATTGATTTACCAAAAGGGGCTACACCGGTTGATTTCGCCTACATGCTGCATACCGATCTGGGGCACCGCACGCGCGGCGCAAAAGTGAATGGTGCCATCGTTCCGCTCAATTACAAGTTACAGAACGGGCAACGTGTGGAAATTCTCACCACCAAACTGGGTGCGCCCAGCCGTGACTGGCTCAATCCCTCCCTGGGTTTCTTGCAAGGCGCGCGTGCACGGGCCAAGGTGCGCGCCTGGTTCAAAAACCAGAACCATGATGAAAGCGTGGCTCAGGGCAGAATCCAACTGGATCGCGAATTGCACCGACACGGCGTGACCTCGGTCAATCAGGAAAAACTCGCGCAAAGATTGCACTACAACAAACTGGATGATTTGCTGGCGGCCATCGGACGCAACGAAATAACCCAGCGACGCATCGCAGTCGCCCTCCAGGCGGAGCTGCCAAACAAGGTGATCGCTATCGCCAAGCCTGTATTCAGGCCAGCGGCAGAACACAGATCCCCAACCGGCATCCTGATCGAAGGCGTGGGCAACCTGATGACCAGGTCAGCCAAATGCTGCAATCCCGCACCGCCGGATGTAATCGTCGCCTATGTCACTCGTGACCGTGGGATCACCATTCATCGACAGGACTGTGCATTCGCGCTGCGACTGACAGCCAACAGTCGCGATCGCCTGCTCAGTGCCCGGTGGAGCGAAAAATAAACACGTGAAGTCTGAAGGGTAAAAAGTGTATGTAAGAACGCAATATTCAATATAATCGCGAACTGTCGACCGCCCTGACCCAGTCAGCGTAGATGCGCCTACAGAAGCGACTACTCAATCATAAATCAGGAATGCCTTGAATAACAAAACCGCAGCACTGCAAACACAACAGATGTACGCAGCAAGCAATACGTCTCTTATTACCGGCTTGATACTCGCTGCGATACTGGCCTTCATACAGCGCGATGTGATTGCACCCACTGTGGTTCTTGGCTGGTTTTCCCTGATTGTGTTGATCACGCTTTCCCGGGCGGCGCTTGTGGTGGCTTATCAGCGTGCAACGGACACTTCCGACTTTCATACCTGGCTGATGAGGTTCCGTATCGGCGTGCTGGCTTCCGGCCTGGCATGGGGTTCAAGCTGTTTTCTGCTGTTTCCGGACCAGCCGCAGTATCAGATGTTTCTGATTTTTATGCTGGTCGGACTGACGGCTGGCGGCGTGATTTCCTATTCAGCAGATTTTTTCAGCGCTTGCGCCTACTCAGCCTCCTTGCTCGTGCCGCTTGCAACTCACCTGTTTATCGCCGGGGACAGCCTGTCTGTCGCCATGTCCATGGCGGCCATGTTATATCTGGGCTTCATGATCATCAGCCTGCGCCATATCAACAAAAACATCTGCGAGAACATCGCGTTGCGTCTCGAAGCCGTCTCGCGCGAACAAACGGTACGCTCAAGCGAGGAACGCTACCGTTTGTTGCTGAGTCATTCGCCCGTCGGCATTTTTCATTACGACACCAACCTCGTCATCACCTACTGCAATGACAGCTTCGCCGAGCTTCTGCATAATTCGATTGAACGCATCGTCGGCCTGGATATGAAACTGCTCAAGGATCAGACAATTCTGCCGGCTTTAAGAAAGCCTATGGAGGGTGAGACCGGCTATTACGAGGGTCATTACAATGCCACCTTCAGCGATGCCCGCGAATGGATAGCCATGACTGCGGCCCCCTCACGAGATGATAAGGGCCGGATCGTGGGAGGTATTGCCATCGCTCAGAACATCACCCAGCGACGTCATTCCGAAGATGAGCTTCGTATCGCTGCCATCGCTTTTGAATCACAGGAAGGCATGTTGATCACCGATGCCAATGGCGCCATCCTCCGGGTAAACAGCGCCTTCACCAGCATCACCGGCTACACCGATGAAGAGATTATCGGCCGCAACCCGAGCCTGCTCAGTTCCGGTCGTCAGTCTGCAGCTTTTTACACTGCAATGTGGCAACACATCCTCAGCACGGGCAGCTGGGAGGGTGAAATCTGGAACAGGCGCAAAAATGGCGAAATATACCCGGAGTATCTCGCCATCACGGCGGTGAAAGACACCAGTGGCATCGTTACGAATTACGTGTCCACCTTCAACGACATCACTGCCAGCCAGGCCGCAGCCGATGAAATCAAGCATCTGGCGTTTTACGACCCGCTGACTGGCCTGCCCAACCGGCGACTGCTGATGGACAGACTCAACCAGGCACTGGCTTTCGGCGCCCGCAATGACAGGCAAGGCGCATTGCTGTTCATAGACCTTGATAATTTCAAGACCCTGAACGACACACTGGGTCATGACATCGGTGATTTGCTGCTGCAGAAGGTCGCGACACGGCTGACGGCCTGCGTGCGAGAAGGCGACACCGTTGCGCGTCTGGGCGGGGACGAATTCGTTGTCATGCTGGAAGACCTGAGCGAGCAGGCGCAAAATGCGGCGGCGCAGATCGAGACTATCGGCGAAAAGATTCTTGCCGCACTCAACCAACCTTGCCAGCTCGCCACACACGAATATCACAACTCCGCAAGTATCGGCGCCACCCTGTTCAATGGCCACCAGAAGTCGACGGATGAATTGATGAAACAGGCCGACATTGCCATGTATCAATCCAAGAAGGCCGGTCGCAATACCCTGCGCTTTTTCGATCCAAAAATGCAGGACGCCATCAATTCCCGCGTAACGCTCGAGGGCCAATTGCACAAAGCACTTGATTGCCGGCAATTCGAGTTGTATTACCAGGTTCAAATGGACAGCACCCGCCGTCCGGTGGGTGCGGAGGCTTTGATCCGCTGGATACATCCGGAACATGGCATGGTGTCACCCGCAGAATTCATTCCCCTTGCAGAGGAAACCGGGGTCATCCTGCCTATCGGGAAATGGGTGTTGGAGACTGCTTGTGCCCAGCTCAAGACATGGGGGACGAATGCACTGACACGCGATTTCGTTCTGGCCGTGAATGTCAGCGCCAGGCAATTTCGCCAGGCTGATTTCGTGGCTCAAGTACAAGCGGTCGTGCAACGCCACGGCATCAACCCGAAGCTGCTCAAGCTTGAACTGACCGAAAGCCTGTTGCTGGAAAACATAGAAGACACCATTGTAACGATGAACACCCTGAAAGAATTCGGCGTCCAGTTCTCACTGGACGACTTTGGCACCGGCTATTCATCCTTGCAGTATCTCAAACGTCTGCCGCTCGATCAGCTCAAGATTGACAAGTCATTCATCAGCGATATTGCCACCGATAGCAGCGATAAGGCCATCGTGCGAACCATCATTTCGATGGCACACAGCCTGGGGCTGGATGTCATTGCTGAAGGGGTGGAGACCGAAGAGCAGTTACTGCTCCTGCTTAGTAAAGAATGTACGCACAACCAGGGGTATCTGTTCGGCAAGCCGGTACCCATTGAGCAGTTCGAGGCATTGCTGCATTGATCCCTGTCTATCACCCATACAGGCGCGCGGCACGGCGGCCCCGCAGTTCGTGCGCCTGACTCGCTATCTGCGCCTATCTTTTAACGACGACGCCGTTTTCGATTCTAACCTTGTCACCGCGTCCTACACCAGGAACGGCAGCCTGATTGAAAGTACGTTCCTCACCCGTATTCATTTTTACTGCGATATCGTAACTCCGGGTCTTTTTTGCGATTTTCTCGACCTTGTTGCCGGCAAATGCACCGCCAACCGCGCCGGCAATTGTCGCCAGATCGCGCCCTGAGCCGGCGCCAACCTGATTACCCAGCACACCGCCCAGAACACCTCCGGCAACCACCCCCAAGCCTGATCCTTCGCCTTCGGCATCAACCTCATTGACGGATAGCACTACCCCACAATGAGGACAAACGCTTACATTCCCGGAAGTTTGATTTGACGAATATTCGTGAGACCTGGCGGCATTCGCACGTTGCTCCGCAAGGCGCTTCGCTTTTGCTGCCGTCGCACGTTGTTCCGCTGCGAAGTCTTTTTTCGCATTGGCAACAGCTTGTGCAATGGCTGCATCCTGTTTGATTTTTTCTTCGGCCTGAGCGGCGGCGATTGCATCTTGCTTGTCTTTTGCAGACGCTTGTTCAGCAATCATTTCCTTTTTGGCTTCTGCGACTGCCTGGTCAACCAATACCTTGGTTTGTGCTGCGTTATCCTCTGCAGATGGCTTAGGTGAGCAGGCCGTGACAACACTGATTACTGCCAGTGCCATCAGGGTAGTGGCGATAACGGCGATGACAGACTTGGGTTGTGATGAGTGCGGATTCAATTTATTCTCCTTCGACGGACAAGTTAATTGGGGAAACTCACTATTAGCGCATGGTTGAGCAATTCACTATACAGCAATCAGATAGCGACCACGTATCCTGGTGAAATCCGCTTAACCCCCCAGATAGGCGCGTTGCACGGCATCGCTGCCCAGCAGTTCGCCAGACTCACCCGACAAGGTAATCGTACCGCCCTCTATCACGTAGCCGCGCCCGTCCATCATAATGTTCATATATTACGACGCAACCTATTGAATAGTTTAAAGTATTATACTCAACATCGAAGGCACCAAGGCCGCACTTCTCCTGACAGTGGGCGTACCGCGCAACCTTTTTCCCGTGCTGCAGACAAGCAGCAAATGCCAAAAACGCTTTAACAACGTGTATTTTTCGACGAGCAGCGGCAGCTTTGATAAGGCATAATCGCGCCATAAAAATTTACAGGGAGAACCCCATGCCATTGCCGATATTCCGCACCAAGCCGATTGCAGCTGACGACACATGCGACACCGGCCTCAAGAGATGCCTGTCCGCGTTCGACCTCACCCTGCTCGGCATCGGCGCCATCATCGGGACCGGCATCTTCGTGCTCACCGGCATCGCAGCAGCCAACCAGGCAGGTCCCGCGGTGGTACTGTCGTTCGTCATCTCCGGTTTTGCCTGCGCCTTCGCCGCACTGTCCTATGCGGAACTGGCAGCCACAGTGGGAGGATGCGGCAGCGCCTATGGTTACAGCTATGTCGCGTTCGGCGAGATCGTCGCCTGGATGATCGGCTGGATCCTGCTGCTTGAATACAGCGTGTCGGTGGCTGCGGTGGCCAACGGCTGGTCGGGCTACTTTAATAACGCGCTTTCCGCGATGGGCATGGCACTGCCGGAAATGCTCACCAAATCGCCCGCTCTGGGCGGACTCATCAACCTGCCCGCCGCTTCCATCATCCTGATCCTGATGGGGCTGCTGATTATCGGTGTCAGACAAAGCGCACAACTCAACACCGCGATGGTGTTCATCAAAGTACTGACCATCACCGTGTTCATCAGCATCGCGGCATTCAACGTCGATCCGGCCAACTGGCATCCGTTCATGCCCTACGGCTGGTTCAATACCCTGCCTGACGGCAGCACTACCGGCGTGCTGGCGGGCGCATCGCTGGTGTTCTTCGCCTATGTCGGTTTCGATGCAGTTTCGACGGCAGCCGAGGAAGCAAAAGATCCGCAGCGCGACCTGCCGACCGGCATTATCGCATCCTTGATCTTCTGCACCGTGATCTACATCATCGTGTCCGGCCTGTTGACCGGCATCGTGCCCTACACCCAGCTCGGTGTTTCCTCACCAGTCGCCCATGCGCTGAAACTGCTGGGATACAACTGGGCTTCGGCGCTGGTTTCCACCGGTGTCATCGCAGGGCTCACCACCGTGATGCTGGTGCTGTACTACGCGCTAACGCGGATTATCCTGTCCATGTCGCGCGATGGACTGCTGTCCCCGTTCCTGTCCAAAGTTGATTCAAAAAGGAGAACCCCGGTGCGCGTCATCGTCATCACAGGCAGCATCATGTCCCTCGCCGCAGGACTGTTTCCACTCAGCGCACTGGTGGAGCTGGTCAACATCGGCACGCTGGCCGCATTCGTGGTGGTCTGCCTGGGCGTAATCGTGCTGCGCATCCGCCAGCCAAATCTGCATCGCCCGTTCAAGAACCCTTTCGGCCATCTATTTCCCGCGCTCGGCATGATCTCCTGCGCAGGATTGATGTCCTTCCTGCCTTCACAGACCTGGCTGCGCTTCACCGTCTGGCTGTGCATCGGCCTGATCGTCTATTTCACCTACTCGATTCGCCACAGTAGACTGGCAAGATAAGTGCACCGCTTGTCAATTTGACGGGCAACAAAAAAGCCGGCTTGTGCCGGCTTTTTCAAGATCCTTCTAATACTTCGACAAGGCTCTTCTGAGCAAAGTAAAAGGACTCAGGACAGGCTTATTTGGCCAAGCCTAAAATGAAGCGCACCAGTTGCTTCATTTGATCCTGTTTCTTGCCGGAGGCGTCATTAGCGGGCATCGGCATGGTACCCCATACGCCGGCACCTCCCTTGGAAACCTTGGTAATCAGCCGGGCCTCAGCACTCGGGTCGCCTTTGTACTTCTTCGCAACATCCATCCACGACGGGCCGACCAGCTTCTTGTCAATCGCGTGACAAGCGGTGCAATTATTCTCCCTGGCAAGCACGGGCATATTTTTATCCGACTCACTGCCAGTCGAAACAGAAATTGGGGGTGTAACTGTGTGTGCTTCTTCAGTCTTGTTACAAGCAGCCAGCGCAAACAAGCACAACATCAAAACGTAGCTTTTTTTCATGACATTCCCGGTTTTATAAAACTCGGCCAACATAAAAACGAAGCCGACTAAAGAATCGGCTTCGCTTCGATACTAGATGATTACTTCAGGCCAGCGATGAAATGAGACAATTCTTTGATGTCTGCATCTGATGCGCCCATGCCCTTAGGAGGCATAGAACCCATCTTCCAACCGAAAGAGCCACCCTTGGTGATGCTCGCTGCGATCTTGCTTTCAGCATCCTTGTCGCCAGCATACTTCTTGGCAACTTCAGCCCAAGCCGGCCCAACCACCTTCTTGTCGATTGCGTGGCAGGCGCCGCACTTTGCTTTGCCATTTGCCGGCATATCAACAGCCATTGCAGAACCTGCAACCATCAAACCTGCTGCTACTGCGATACTTGCGATGATAGATTTCATATATTCACTCCCTGATTATGATCAAAAAACCTGCAAAATTTGAAGGCATCGCCTCCGCTATCGATTCTAAACAACTCCGATCAGTTTGCCTACCAACTTTTCCGACCGTGAGCGATTAACGTTCACAATCTCACTCCGGTTGACAGCTCATTGCAAATTCAGCACAAACTTTGCCAGCGTCCTGCGATCCGCTTCGCTGATTTGAGGGTGAGCCGGCATAGGCATGCTGCCCCACACCACGCCGCCACTGGCGATCGTGTTAACGCCGCCCTTTGCAATCTTGTTCACCAGACGCGATTCTGCACTCGCATCGCCGCGATATTTGGCCGCCACTTCTTTCCACGCCGGACCGACTAATTTTTTGTCAATCGCATGACAGACCAGGCAATTATTCTTTTTCGCCAGAGCGAGCGCATCCACTGCAGACACGGCGGCTTTACTCTTTACCTCCGGTTTGGCGGCTGCGGCTACAGGTGCTGCGAGCGCAGCCGGGCCTGATGCTTTCATGATATCCGGCGGCGCTTTGGCCTGCTCTTCAGGCTCGGCTCGTTTGCTTGCAGACGAATCTGCCAGCTTGTGCAAATGACAAGGCTTGCCGTCTTTCTCCACGCAATCCTTCTTGTGCTTATGCGCCTTCGGCTTGGCGGCCGGCACGGCTTTTTCCGCACCGGGCGCTATGACCGCATCGACCGCAATTGCCTGGCCAGCATACAACGCAGCCAACAACATCAACAACAGATTACTTGTTTTCATGCCCTATCTCCTTCAGGTTAAAAAGCAAAGCTGTTATACAGACTCGGCGCGATATTCGACGATCAGGGTATGACGGGTTCCCGCAGCAACCTTCACGACATTGTCGATCGCATTCGCCGATTCCACACAGAGCATTTCGCGCCAGCCGTCCGGCTGCCCCATGTCGGCCATCTTATTGGCTTTCTCGGCCCACGGTGTCCATACCACTGTGGACATGCTGCCCGATTTGGCAATATAAATGCGGCGATTAAGCTTGTCGTCGTGAATCACGCATTCATCTGCGTTGTTGATATACACCCGGTCAGTCTCACCGGGGAAGCTGATTGCACCCTCCTGTTTACGCAAGTTGGAGCCGCCAACCTTATCCCAATATTCGCATCCCGCCAGTCCGGTTACGCGCACCGCACTGATGTCACCGATCTGAAAGTAGGTATGCAAAGCTTCACCTATTTCAAAATCATTAGCCCCGGTGTTTTCGGTAGTCATTTCCATGCGCAGTGTCTCGCCGACGATCACGGTCAAATCCACGTTGCAGTCGTACTGCCACTGCATACGCGTCTTTTCATCAGGTACCAGACGCAAGGTCAGGCGTGTCGCCCCATTTGGCTCAGTACCCGATTCGATCACGCGCCAGGGCACGGTACGTGCAAAACCGTGGCCCGTGAAGCTGGCTTCGGTCGCATGTGCACCGAACCATGGCCAGCACACCGGGGCACCACCGCGTATGGATTTTCCTGCCGCCAGCTTGGCGTCCCTTGACAACCACACCACCGGCACCGATTGGCTTTTCGGCTGCCAGGTCATCAGATGCGCACCCTGCAAACACAGCGCTGCCGACCCTAATTCGTTGCTGATCTCTGCGACGATCAGGCCGCTGGCATCCTCACGAAAGCTCAGTTGTCCGCTGATGCCAAATTGCGTATTCAATTGTTGTACTGTTGTCATTTCAAGCACCTGATTTAATTGTATTTTTATTTTTCAATTTGCGACACATCACGCACCGCACCCTTATCGGCACTGGTGGTCATCGCCGCATACGCCCTGAGCGCGACCGATACGTGCCGCACACGGCTGACAGGCTTCCATGCTTGTTTGCCACGCGCTTCCATCTCGGTGCGACGACGCGTCATTTCCTCATCGGATACGCTCAGCGAAATACTGCGATTCGGAATGTCGATTTCTATCATGTCACCCTCTGCGACTAAACCAATCGCGCCTCCTGCAGCAGCTTCCGGCGAGACGTGGCCTATGGAGAGGCCCGACGTGCCGCCTGAGAAACGCCCGTCGGTCAGCAACGCGCAAACCTTGCCCAGTCCTTTCGATTTCAGGTACGCGGTCGGGTACAGCATCTCCTGCATGCCAGGACCGCCCTTGGGTCCTTCATAGCGGATCACCACCACGTCACCGGCGACAATTTGATCGGCAAGCACTGCAGCAACCGCATCGTCCTGACTCTCGAACACACGCGCAACACCTTTAAACTTCAAAATACTTTCATCCACGCCGGCCGTCTTCACGATGCACCCGTCAAGCGCAACATTGCCATGCAACACCGCCAACCCGCCATCCTGACTGTAAGCATGCGCCTTGTCGCGTATGCAGCCATTAGCGCGATCCGCATCCACGTCCGGATATAACATGGATTGTGAGAATGCGATAGTCGTGACGATGCCGCCGGGTGCTGCGCGGAAAAATTTCTGCGTCGTCTCATCTGCGCTTTGCGCGATGTCCCATTGAGCCAGGCCTGCACGCAACGTCTTGCTATGCACCGAACCCACCTCGCCGTGCAGTAACCCGGCGCGATCCAGTTCGCCCAGAATCGCGGGTATGCCCCCTGCGCGATGCACATCTTCCATGTGGTACTCGGACGATGGCGCAACCTTGCACAGCGTCGGCACATGGCGCGACAGGCGATCCATGTCCTTCATCGTGAAATCCACACCCGCTTCGCGCGCAATGGCCAGCAGATGCAGCACGGTGTTGGTCGAACCGCCCATCGCGATATCCAGCGTCATCGCATTCTCAAAGGCATTGAAAGTGGCGATATTGCGCGGCAAAATCGACTCATCGTCCTGCTCGTAATAGCGTTTGCACAAATCGACAATCACCCGTCCTGCGCGCAGGAACAACTGTTTGCGTTCGGCATGGGTCGCCACCAGAGAACCGTTGCCGGGCAGCGACAAACCCAACGCCTCGGTCAGGCAATTCATCGAATTGGCGGTAAACATGCCGGAGCAGGAACCGCAAGTCGGGCACGCGGAACGCTCGATAGCATTGACTTCTTCGTCACTGTAATGGCTATCCGCTGCCGCGACCATCGCATCCACCAGATCCAGACCTCGGGTCGCGCCATTCCAGTTCACCTTGCCGGCCTCCATCGGGCCTCCCGAGACGAACACCACCGGGATGTTCAGGCGCATCGCCGCCATCAGCATGCCTGGCGTGATCTTGTCGCAATTGGAGATACACACCAGCGCATCGGCGCAATGGGCGTTGACCATGTATTCAACGGAATCGGCAATCAAATCACGGCTGGGCAATGAGTACAACATACCGCTGTGCCCCATCGCGATGCCATCATCGACAGCTATCGTATTGAATTCTTTGGCTATTCCGCCCGCCTTCTCGATCTCGCGTGCGACCAGCTGCCCCATATCCTTCAAATGGACGTGACCCGGCACGAACTGAGTGAAAGAGTTGGCAATGGCGATGATGGGCTTGCCGAAATCACCTTCAGTCATGCCGGTTGCGCGCCACAAAGAGCGCGCACCGGCCATGTTGCGGCCATGAGTGGAAGTACGTGAACGGTAAACTGGCATGATGTCTCTTCTGTGTAAGCTATAATCAAGTTACCGATTCTACCCGATTCCATCATGCTCGTTTATCCACAAATAAATCCAATCGCCTTGCAACTCGGTCCGCTCGCCATTCATTGGTATGGCCTGATGTATATGGCCGGCTTCCTGACTTTTATCTGGCTGGGACGAAAACGCATCGTTGCGCTAGCGGGCATGCCCCCCCACCCCGCCATGCCCGCTTCCCCGTCAAACTCTCACCCCCAGATGACCAACAAGTTGCTCGACGACCTGTTGTTCTACGGTGTGCTCGGCGTCATTTTAGGCGGACGCCTGGGCGAAGTGCTGTTCTACAATCCTGGTTACTATTTGTCGAATCCGCTCAAAATTCTCGCCGTCTGGGAAGGCGGCATGTCTTTTCACGGCGGGTTTCTGGGGGTATTGGTGGCGATGGCGTTGTTCGCCTGGCAGCAGAAATTGCGCTGGCTGGAACTGATGGATTTTATCGCACCCCTGGTGCCTCCTGGCCTGGCGTTCGGCCGACTGGGCAATTTTATCAACGGCGAATTGTGGGGGCGACCTACCGATGTGCCGTGGGGCATGGTATTTCCCAGGGTGGACAACCTGCCGCGCCACCCTTCCCAGCTTTATGAATTCGCGCTGGAAGGCCTATTGCTGTTTGTCCTGCTCTGGTTTTATGCGCGCAAACCTCGTCCGGTCGGTGCAGTATCGGGCCTGTTTTTGATCGGCTATGGCAGCTTCCGCTTTCTTAGCGAATTCACACGCAACCCGGACGATGGCATCTTCGGATTGATGACCTTCGGTATCAGCATGGGACAGTGGCTCAGTCTGCCCATGGTACTGGCTGGAATACTGATGATGATCTGGAGCATCCGCCGGACAGCTTGACACCTGCCACGACCTCTCGCACACTGCCCCGACTAACACAGGCCTCAACAACTACTTTACCTTGAACGACATCTCTACAGGCTCACTGTTTGGCATCCTGCTGTTGCTGCTGGTTTGCAGCGCGTTTTTTTCCGGCTCGGAAACCAGCATGATGGCAATCAATCGCCATCGTCTCAGTCATTTGGTGCGCAAGGGCAACAAGAGCGCCAAGCTTACCGCACAGCTATTAGGCAAGATAGACAAGCTGCTGGGCTCCATCCTGCTCGGCAATACCCTGCTCAATGTCGCGGCGGCCACGCTGACCGAATTCATCATCCTGCGCCTGTACGGTCATAACGAGCTGGCCATGCTGATCGGCACACTGCTCATCACCCTGATGCTGCTGATTTTCAGCGAAATCTTGCCGAAAATCATCGCGGCGACCTATCCGGAACGCGTCGCCCTCCCGTCGAGTTACCTGCTAACACCCCTGATCACGCTGTTCCACCCGGTGGTCTCAGTAGCAGGTGGTATTGTTAAAGGCGTACTGTGGCTGATGCGCATCAAAATACAGACCGATCAGAGCAAACAAAAAATTACCATGGAAGAACTGCGCGGACTGGTGCTGGACGCCGAGCATTTCCTGCCGCGCAAACATCAAAAAATGCTGCTCAATCTGGTCGATCTGGAACGCATCACGGTCAATGACGTAATGATCCCGCGCAACCAGATCGAATCGTTGGATATTAACGCCGATCATGACACACTGCGCCAGCAGATCATCACCTGCCATCACACACTGCTGCCGGTATATGCCGACACGCCCGGCAATATCATTGGCATCCTGCACCTCAAACGCGTGGCAGCCTTGTTTCAGGATGGCACGCTGGATGTGGCGCAATTGCGCGAGGTACTCAACGAGCCTTATTTCATTCCTTCCGATACGCCGCTGCTCCAGCAACTGCAACAATTTCAGGAGCGTCATGCACGCCTGGGACTGGTAGTGGATGAATATGGCGAACTGCTGGGTCTGGTCACACTGGAAAATATCCTGGAAGAAATTGTCGGGGAATTCACCACACAGTCACCTTCGCAAACCGGAAAATTTTTGCGCCACGAGGATGGCAGCATTCTGCTGGAAGGCGGCACCAGTTTGCGCGAACTGAACCGCAAACTGGGACTGCACCTGCCTCTGGATAGCGCAAAAACGCTCAACGGGCTGATACTCGAACATCTGGAAGACATCCCGGAAACGGGCACCAGCCTGAAAATCGCCGGATATCCCATCGAAATCATTCAAACTCAGGATCGCATCGTCAAGGTCGCGCGTCTGTTTCCGCAGCAAATAACTAAAAAACAGGGAGTAGCAAGTAGTGAATAGAGAGTGGAAAAACCTGCGACTACATCCTACTTACCACTCCCCACTCCCCACTTACAGCTTCTCTGGCTTTACAATGTAACCAAAGCTCGGCATCATGCCCGCTAACGGCAACTCAGAGGACACGTTATGGCTGTCGCACCAACGAAAGCAAAAGAATATACCTACAGCTGGGAAGGCAAAGACAAAACTGGCAAGTTAGTCAAAGGGGAAATGCGTGCGGTAGGTGAGGCCAACTTGTCCGCCCATCTGCGCCGTCAGGGCATCAATGTCACCAAGATTAAGCGGGCGCGCAGCAGCGCCAAAGCGATCACCCAAAAAGACATCACCCTGTTCACCCGGCAACTGGCCACCATGTTGAAAGCGGGTGTACCGCTGCTGCAGTCATTCGACATCGTAGGCAAGGGGCATCACAACCCGTCCGTTTCCCGATTGCTGCTCACGATAAAAACCGATATTGAAACCGGCAACAGCTTGCAACAAGCCTTCAAGAAGCATCCACTCTATTTCGATGACTTGTACTGCAATCTGATCGGTGCGGGTGAATCAGCGGGTATTCTGGACAGCTTGCTTGAACGTCTGGCGACTTATCAGGAAAAGATTCTGGCGATCAAGAGCAAGATCAAATCGGCTTTGTTCTACCCTGTCTCGATCATCGTCATTGCGTTCGTCATTACCGCCGTGATCATGATTTTCGTCATTCCCGCATTCAAGCAGTTATTCTCAAGCTTCGGCGCGGATCTGCCTGCGCCGACGCTGTTCATCATGGCCATTTCCGATTTCTTTGTCACTTACTGGTGGGCTATTTTTGGCAGCATAGGCGGCGGACTTTATACATTCTTCTACTTCTGGAAACGCAGCCGCCCCATGCAACACTTCATGGATAGGTTACTGCTTAAAATACCGGTATTTGGCGAACTGGTGAAGAAGGCCACCATCGCGCGCTGGAGCCGTACACTGTCCACGATGTTCGCCGCCGGCGTACCGCTGGTTGAAGCTTTCAATTCGGTTGCCGGTGCGGCGGGCAATGCCGTATATTTCGACGCCACCAAGAGTATTCAGCGCGAGGTGAGCACCGGCAATAGCCTGACTGTCGCGATGCAAAACACCGAAGTCTTTCCCAGCATGGTGATACAAATGGTGTCTATCGGTGAAGAGGCAGGTTCGCTCGATGCAATGCTCTCTAAAGTTGCCGACTTTTACGAGGCTGAAGTGGATGATGCCGTCGAAGCGCTGGCCAGCCTGATGGAACCTGTCATCATGGTGGTACTCGGCACGTTGATCGGCGGCATGGTCATCGCGATGTATCTGCCAATCTTCAAGATGGGCCAGGTGATATAAAGCAGGATTCAGGATCAAGGATTCGGGATGCAGAAAAAGTCAAAAGCAGCGTGCGGATTTTCCTGAGTCCTGAGTCCTGAGTCCTGAGTCCTGAGTCCTGAGTCCTGAGTCCTGAGTCCTGAGTCCTGAGTCCTGAGTCATGAATCCTGAATCCTGAATCCTGAATCCTTCAACCTATTGAAACAGCCTCCATGACTGAACTCTTCCAGCTTCTCGAATCATCACCGCCATTATTTACCGGTGTGTGCGTTGTGCTAGGGCTGCTGGTCGGCAGTTTTCTCAACGTGGTGATCCACCGTATACCGAAAATGATGGAACTGGGCTGGCGACAGCAGTGCGCAGAATTGCACAGCGAAGAACCCGTCCACAGCGAACCATACAATCTCCTGGTTCCCCGCTCCGCCTGCCCGCATTGCCACCACGCCATCAGCGCCTGGGAAAACATTCCTGTGATAAGTTATCTGTTGCTGCGTGGTCGGTGCCGTGGCTGTCATGCGGCCATCTCACCGCGCTATCCAATCATCGAAGCTGCAAGCGGCATACTGTGCGGATTTGCGGCATGGCACTTTGGCTTCGGTCTGGCCGCTGTGGGAGCAATTCTGCTGATCTGGGCCTTGCTGGCACTGACAGCAATCGACTTCGACACGCAATTGCTGCCTGACGACATTACCCTGCCGCTAATTTGGACAGGACTGCTGTTCAACCTGTACGGCGCGTTCACCACACTGCATGACGCGTTTCTGGGCGCCGTACTGGGCTATCTCGCACTCTGGTCCGTATACTGGCTATTCAAGCTTGTCACCGGCAAGGAAGGCATGGGCTATGGCGATTTCAAACTGTTAGCAGCCCTGGGCGCCTGGCTGGGCTGGCAAATACTGCCGCTGATGATCATCCTGTCATCACTGGTCGGCGCAGTGGTCGGCATAACCCTGATCGTAGCCGTCAAACATGGCCGCGACATCCCTATTCCGTTCGGACCCTACCTGGCGGGTGGCGGCTTGATCGCACTGTTCTGGGGCAAAACGCTGACGCAAAACTATCTGCAGCTGCTGGCACAATGACCCCCCCCCTCTCCCGCGTTGTGAGCGAGGGTGCAAACGTATCGCTGCGCGAGTTTCAAGCTAAGTTATGCGTGGGTCTGACCGGCGGGATAGGTTGCGGAAAAAACACCGTTGCACGGCTGTTTGAAACACAGGGAGCGGTCATCATAGACACGGATGCAATCGCGCACCAGTTGACACAGCCTGGCGGACAGGCCATAGCGCTCATCCGTGCCAGCTTCGGTACAGATTACATAACGAGCACGGGCGCAATGGATCGCGCCAGAATGCGCCATTTGGCCTTTGCTGAAAAACACGCCAAGTCAAAGCTGGAAAGCATCCTGCACCCGCTGATATTAGCCACTTGTAAAGAACGGCTGGCAGCCCCAAGCCGCGCACCTTACACCATCCTGATGGCGCCCTTGCTGCTGGAGTGCCCGGTTTTTCTGGAACTGGTTCAGCGCGTATTGCTGGTTGATTGCACCGAACAAAATCAGATTTCACGCGTCATGCAGCGCAACGGACTTGACGAATCAGAAATCCGTGCGATTATCGCGCTACAACTGTCTCAAACAGAGCGCAGGGCGCGTGCAGATGACATCATCCGGAATGACAATGCGATCAGTGACTTGACGGATCAGGTTGCCGCCTTGCACCAGTACTACATGAATATAAACAACAACAATTTGACGGCAAGCTGATATTCAATATATCTTCCGTATTCGTCGTTTCTTTTAATCACATAACAGACAATAACAACGTGATCAGCTACGAATTCCCGCTCAATGAAAAAGTACGCACCTGGTTGCGCCTTGAGGATTTGTTCGCGCGCATAAATTATTTCGTGGCCGGCGAGCTCAGCATGGAACATCATGTTGCACTCACGACGCTTTTTGAAATTCATGAAGTCGCCAGCCGACCCGACCTTAAGTCAGAATTATTACAAGAACTTGAACGTCAGAAGCGTTCCCTTTCCAGCTTGCACAATAACCCGGAAATTTCTGAACATGCACTCGACGGCATCTTGAGCGAGATTGAGGGTGCCGCAACGACTCTGCTCGCCATGACCGGAAAAGTGGGCGCGATACTGCGCGAAAACGAATGGCTGATGGGAATCAAGCAACGTGCCAGCATGCCGGGCGGTACTTGCCAGTTTGACTTGCCGTCCTACCACTATTGGCAGAAGCAACCGGCCGGTTTACGCCGCGACAACCTGCGGGAATGGTTATCACCTCTGCTGCCGATCAGTGCTGCAATCGATATTTTGTTGCGCCTGTTGCGCGAGAACGGGCGAAAAATCAGCTTTACCGCACATAAGGGCACTTTCCAGCAAATGCAGGGTGGGCGCGCAGCGCTGTTGTTGCGTGTCAGTTTACATCGGGATTTGGCCTGCATCCCTGAACTCGGCGCGAACAAATATGCGATCAATATTCGCTTCATCGCCGCCAACTATGAAGCGAAATCATCCCTGTTTGAACAAGACGTACCTTTCGATTTGACTTTTTGCACCCTGACATCGTGACCACATCCAAAGCCCCGCCCATCGTCGCTTGCCCGCGCTGCGGCAAAGAATCCCCATGGGATACCAACAATCCTTATCGCCCTTTTTGCAGCGAACGCTGCAAAATGATCGACCTGGGAAAATGGGCGGACGAAGAATTCCGCGTAGCCCTCCCCGAAGACGAGCAGGAATTTACCGCCCCGCCCTACCAGGCCTGACGCAATCATTCTGGTTTCATTGCGAAGCTGAGGCAAGGCGGCAACTAACAGGCAAGGCAGGCAGTGCGACAAGCACGATCATGAGCCTGTGCGGAAGCCAACGCCGTATCAGCAATGCAATGTAAGCAGAATCACCAGGCCTGACGCAACAAGGCGATGCCATGCGCACCCTGCTGCCAGGCGGTGTTCATGTCTGCACGGGTTAGCCCTCCCAGCGCATACACAGGAATGGATGCTCCCGCCGCAATAGCCGCAAAATTCTCCCAGCCCAGGTGCGCGGCACCCGGATGCGACATCGTCGGCAGCACCGGACTCAGCATCGCAAAATCGCATCCCAGATGCTCTGCGCGGCGCAACTCCTCCGCAGAATGACAGGAAGCCCCGCACCAGGCCACTGCGGGGCGCTCAGCGCATTCGGCAAGCTGTATTGAAGTCAGATGCACCCCGTCCGCGCCGACCTCCTGTGCCAGCGCCACATCACCGCTAATCAATACCGTTGCACCTTGTGCATGAGCCAACGTCACCACCCGCTGTGCCAATTCGCGCAACACTTCGCGGCCAAGATTTTTTTCGCGCAATTGAATCAGCCGCAGACCGCCTCGCAGGGCAGCTTCCAGCCGTCTGATGAATTCCTCCACACCCAGCTCTGCGGCATTACTGATGGCATACAGGTTCGGCAATTCCAGTGCGTGCAGGACAGGTGCATTGGCCGGAAGCACGGGTGATACCGGAGCGTATCCCCTCGCCCCTGATGGGGAGAAGGTTAGGGAGAGGGGCTGTTGCCAGGAAAACTGCTGTCCCTCATGTGGATACAACTCGCCGCGCCATTCGGTGACACGAAAAAAACTCAGCCGCACGGTCGCATGCGGGTAGGTGAAGACGCGCGTGATCCAGGGGTACGCAGTCAGGACCTCAATCCCCAACTCCTCGTGCAACTCGCGAACCAGAGCATCGTGCGCAGATTCGCCTTGTTCCACCTTGCCGCCGGGGAATTCCCAGAAACCAGCCCATATCTTGTCAGGCGGGCGTTGCGCCAACAGGAAAGTACCGTCAGGGCGCTGAAGCACCGCAGCAGCAACCTCAACGATCCTGGTTTTTGCTATCAAATTATTCAATGAAACCTCTTAATGTGAAACTCGCGCAGCGATTCGTTTGCCCTTTCTCCCGCGTGCGGGGGAAAGTTGGATAGGGGAAACGGGCATGGTGACTTTTAATTATCAGGGGGGGGGCTTTTTGCCATGCCCGTTAGATTTACTTGCCAGGGCAGCCTGAGCGCTGGTTTGCCGCGCATGTCCCGCTGTGGTCGCTGCGCAGCAGCGGTCAATACACATTTGAGCTCTGAATTGCGAGTCAAACCCGATGCGCAAATTGTTCAAATTCAGAACATGGCAATGGCCGACTGAAGAAATAGCCCTGATAGGCATGGCATCCGACACCCGCCAGGAAGTCCCGTTGCGCTTCGGTTTCAACGCCTTCAGCGATAACGCCCATTCCCAGACTCTGGGCTAATGCCACGACGGTTTTGGCAATCGCGGCATCGTTCGGGTCGGTAAGTACATCGCGCACAAACGACTGGTCAATCTTCAACTGATCCAGCGGCAGGCGTTTCAGGTAAGACAGTGAGGAATATCCGGTACCGAAGTCATCCAGCGAAAAGCCTACGCCCCTGAACTTCAGGGCTAACATTTTCTCGATAATGTCCTTAACATTCTCTATCAGCATGCCCTCAGTCAGTTCTAACTTAAGTCGCTGTGGATTCGCACCCGTGCTGTTGAGTATTGTCAGCACCTGATCGACAAAGGCAGCCTGATGGAACTGGCGGGCGCTGACATTCACTGCAACCGTCAGATGTGCCATCTCAGGGTCGTTTGCCCACAGAGCTAATTGAGTGCAGGCGGTTTCCATAACCCATTTACCCAGGGGCAGAATCAACCCGGTTTCTTCGGACAACGGGATGAAATCGGCAGGTGACACCATGCCGCGTTGTGGATGTTTCCAACGCACCAAGACTTCGGCTCCCGTCAAGCGGCCATCATCTACAACCTGAGGTTGATAGTGAAGCAGGAATTGATCACCGATAATGGCAAGACGCAAATCCTTCTCCAGTGCGGCGCGCTCATTCACCAAAGACTCCATTTGTGGATCGAAGAAGCGCCAAGCGTTTCGCCCCACTTCCTTTGCCTTGCGCATGGCGAGATCAGTCTGCTTAATCAGCTCATCGATAGTGGCAAGATGGCCCCTGAACAAGGTGACGCCAATGGATCCTGTGCCGTGGTAAAACGTATCGCCTAACTGGTAGGTGCAGTTGAGCGAAGCGAGCACCTTGTCGGCGACCTCTTCGATGCCGGTGGCAGCCTCTTCTTCGCTGGCACTTAATTCTGTGAGCATTATCACGAATTCGTCGCCACTAAATCTGGCCACCGTGTCACCCTCGCGCGCACACTGCACCAGTCGCTGTGCGACCTGACTCAGCAACAAGTCGCCAATGTCATGACCTTGCGTGACGTTGAGCGTTTTAAAATTATCCAGATCAATCAACATCAGTGCACCATAACTGCCATTGCGCGAACTGGCGTACATGGTTTGCCTCAGGCGATCCAGCAGGAGTGTACGATTGGGCAGACCCGTCAGCTGGTCAAAAAAGGCCAGATTTCTGATCTTTTCTTCTGACTTCTTGAGTGCCGTAATATCGAAATGTGTACCGAGGTAGTGGGTCACGACACCCTCTTCATTCTTTATTGCCGAGATGGTGAGCAATTTCGGATACTCCTCGCCGTTCTTGCGACGATCCCATATTTCCCCCTGCCATCCACCGGTACTGTTAATGGTCTCCCACATCTCGCGATAGAAATCTGCGTTATGACGTCCTGACCTGAGTAAACGTGGCGTCTTGCCTACTACTTCTTCGGCTGAGTAGCCTGTGGCTTTGGCAAATGCCTTATTAACTCTCAGGATTACGCCACTGGCATCGGTTACCATCATGCATTCCTGCGAATCAAAAGCAGTGGCGGCAATACGCAGATCTTCTTCGACCTGCCTGCGCTTGTGGCGATCTCTCTGTACCTCAATGCCGAATACCAGATTTCGGGCCATTTCTTCCAGCAGCAATACTTCCCCGCTATTGAAATCGTCTGGTCGGGATGAGTAAAGGGCCAGAGCGCCAAACGTTTGCTTTTTGCTGGTCAGTGGAATAGCAATGCTTGACTGATAGCCACGCTTTATGACTTCTTCACGCCACGGGGCCATCTGTGGATTTATGCTGCAATTCTGATTGATCTGTGAGATGCCAGTTCTGATGGCTGTACCGGTAGGTCCGCACCCGACTTGCAGCGCCTCATCCCACGAGAACCGAACGCTTTCCAGATAACCTTCCTCATAGCCGGATTGTGCGACGGGGCGTACAGACTTTTCGGCGTCTTGTTCGGCAAAACCAATCCAGGCCATTAGATACCCGCCAGATTCAACAGCAATCCGGCAGACATCTGAAAGGAGCATTTGCTCATCCTCGGCGTGAACCAGTGACAGGTTGCAGTCGCTCAAAAGGCGCAATGCACGGGTAATGTGATCGGACATCTTAATAATTAAATCCTCAAGCCAAGATAAAATTTGCAACCAAGTCTACCTGCTTGAAACCAAAACCGGCAAAGTCACATTTGATGAGTTATATGATACAACCCGGCGATGTTAAACGTCGCGCCGCATCCTTTGCCGTCAACCCTTCTTCCGTGACTTGCTTGACCGCCTGCTCACGAAATTTATTACTGTAAATTGCCTTCGATATTCTATGCTTCATTTCACACTTCTGTTTAAAATTTAACAGCGTTGCCGACCATGCTTAAGGTTTCTCGCCCCACCTCGGCAGCAGGGTGTTCGCCACGCCCAGATGATCGAGGATGCGCGCGACCACGAAATCAACCATATCCTGCACGCTGCCAGGCTGATAGTAGAAGCCCGGGTTGGGCGGCATAATGACAGCTCCTGCACGGGCGAGTGTCAGCATATTTTCCAGATGGATCACCGAAAAAGGCATTTCGCGGGGTGCCAGGATCAACGTGCGCCGCTCTTTGAGCATCACATCCGCTGCACGGGCAATCAGGTCGTCGCTGATGCCTGAGGCGACTTTAGCCAGCGTACCCATCGTGCAGGGGCAGATCACCATCGCATCGCCCGGATTCGAGCCGGAGGCCATCGGCGCGTACCAGTCATCGCGCCCGAACACATGTAGCTCGCCGCTGAAGGTGCCCAGTCGTTCGGCAAGCATGCGTTCGGCATCGGGCGGACGGTTTGGCAACACCATGTCCATTTCCTGGCGAGCGACGATCTGCGCGGCCATGGAATACACCAGATGCACGCGCTGACCGCTTTGCAACAGGCACTCCAGCAGACGCATACCGTAAGGCATGCCGGATGCGCCGGTAAAAGCGAGGGTAATGGTTTTCACGAGTTGCTGTTGCCCTATATATTGAACAAAAAAAACAGTCTCACGCGGAAGCGCGGAGAGCGCGGAGAAATACAAGTTACAAAATATCCATTTAGCGAATCTAAAATAGTTATTAGTCTTCAACAAACAACCCGACAAACTATCGTAGCATATTGATTAATAGTCTTTTTATTCTAATCGAACAATATAATTACGTGAAGTCACTTAAGGCGGTTATTTTTATTTTATTTTCTCTGCGTTCTCCGCGCCTCCGCGTGAGCTAATGCCGTTGTTTGCATTATCCATGAAGCGCGCGGCAATTAACCCGTTCACCGTGCCGAACACCAGTGCTGCGGTCGCAAAAATCGGGATCAGGTAGGCGATACCCGCATGCGGGATCAGCCACAAATAGACCACAGCCATTTGTCCTGCAATGTGCGCAAAGGCTGCGTAAATGCTGTGACTGACAGGACCGAACCAGCGCTTTGGCAGATGTTGCGCCAAGGCCAGCACCAGCAAGCTGAACAGTGCGCCGGACAAACCGAGAAAAAATCCCGGGGTCAGAAAATTGCCGAACAACAGACTCCCGGCGAACACACGCAGCAACGATACCCATACTGCAGTACGCCAGCCGTAGCGCGCCAGCACGATCAGTGTGACGATGTTGGCCAAACCGGGCTTGACCCCGGGCAAGGGCGATGGAATGGCCCCCTCCAGCAGGGTCAACCCGAGCGCTACCGCCGCCATGCGTGCGACATGATGATCTTCGGCAGTGGTGTGAAGCAGGATTCTGGATTCAGGATTCGGGAATCGGGATTCAGGATTTTGCTTTCCTTCAGGCAACAACTTGGGGCGCAGCCCCTCAGTTGTCCGGGGAAGACCCTTGCGGTCTGACTCCTGCATCCCGCATCCTGCATCCTGCATTTCAGTAGTTGAGGCTGTCATAACGTTTATGGCTGCCGATCAGCTCGACGCTCACTTGATTGGGCAGGCACAGTGCGATTTCGCCGGCTTGTTGCAGCCAGCCCTGGCGTACGCAATATTGGCGTGGACCGGGGTCGGAGGCGATACGCACTTTACGATTTACAACAGATATCAGGCTGATGCCCAGCGGGCCGGGAACTTCGATTTGCTGGTCACCCGAGAGTGCAACGATGCGAAAAATTTTACCGCCACTGCGTATCACCGCCTTCTCTGCGAGTTCTCCGCTCCACAACGTTAAGGTGAGAAGTACCACGCAAACACCGCCAGACAGCAGCGTCAGCCAGTCACCTGCCTTGATGTACCGAAGCACTGCCAGGTGCTTGATTTCAGGATAGTTCACGGTGACGCAACAGGACCTGTTGCCGCGTTTTAAAATAGGTGCTGAGTTTTTCGCTGATATACACCGATCGGTGCTGTCCCCCGGTACAACCTATCGCCACGGTAACATAACTGCGATTGTCTGCGATGAAGTGCGGCAGCCAGCGTTCCACAAAGCGGCTTATGTCGGCAAACATTTCCTGTGTTGCCGGCGTGTTTTCCAGAAATTCAATCACCGCTGCATCACGCCCCGTGAGTGGCCGCAACAGCGGGTCGTAATACGGGTTGGGCAGGCAACGCACATCAAAGACGAAGTCAGCATCCAGCGGAATGCCATGTTTGAAACCGAAAGACTCGAACAACAACGTCATACGTGCACGATCAAGTTGGATGAACTGTTTAATCCAGCTGCTGAGCGCGTTGGTTTTAAGCTCACTGGTATCAATGTGGTGCCCGATATTGCTGATTTCGCCGAGCAACTCACGCTCGTACTGCACGCATTCGGGTAAGGTACGCACCCCGTCGCTGAGGGGATGCATGCGGCGAGTCTCGGAAAAACGCTGCACCAGGGTGTCCGTCTTTGCATCCAGAAAAATCACATGCACCGCTAAATCTTTTTTCATCAGTTGCAACAAGATATCCGGCAATCTCTGCACGCTGTTGGCACTGCGCACATCGATGCTGACCGCCATCTTGTCGTATCCTGCGAGCAGCAAATAGTCCATCAAACTGTTCAGCAGTTCAGCCGGCAAATTATCTACACAGTAAAAGCCGCTGTCTTCCAGCACTTTGAGCGCGACACTCTTGCCTGAGCCCGACAGACCGCTTAACAAAAACAGCTGCATTAGTCGCCTGCCAACATTTGATCGTGCCGGCTGATGAATTCCTGCATGGTATTGATGCCGCGCTGTTGCAATACAAAATTGCGCGCCGCCGCTTCCACCAATACCGCAAGATTTCGCCCCGCCACCACTGGAATACTCACCGTATTGATTTTCACGCCCAGAATCTCCTGATTGGTCGCCACCAGCGGCAGACGATTCATTTGCGAGAGTTCGCTATCTTGCGTCCGGTGCAGATGCACGATGAGTTTCAGACTTTTTTTGCGCCGCACCGCCGTTTCGCCAAACATGGTGCGAATATTCAACATGCCCAAACCACGCACCTCGAGGAAGTCGCGCAACAGCTCAGGACAGCGGCCTTCCAGCGTATCGGGAGCAATGCGGTGCAACTCGACCACATCATCCGCCACCAGCCCGCTGCCACGCGTGATGAGTTCAAGACCCAACTCACTCTTGCCGACTGCACTCTCGCCGGTAATCATCACACCGACCCCAAGCACATCCAGAAACACGCCGTGGCGCGTAGTGGCTTCAGCCAGTTCCTTGGCAAGATAGTGGCGTATCAGCCACATCAGATGGACGCTGGTCTTGGAAGAAGCAAATAACGGAATGCCGCAACGATTGGCAAAAGCGATCAGTTCCGGCGGTATCTCGGAAGAACCCGCCACGATCAGACAAGCTGTTCCATTTTGTTCGACTTGTTCGAACACCTTTTCACGCTCGCCCATACTCAGGTTGCTCAGATAATCGAGTTCGGTTTCACTCAACACTTGCACCCAGCTTGGATGTATCCGGCTGAGATGGCTGACCATCTCCCGGTTGGAAGCTTCAACCGCCTCGCTGTCTATGATCCGGTCAACGCCATCGTTTCCTGCCACATGCGTGAGCTCCAGGCGCACCTGTTTGTCTTCAAACAATTGCCGGATATTCACCTGGCTCATGCCGCGCTGTCCCAGTCACAGAATAATTGGTACATGCAGGCTACGTCTTCGCAGGCCAGCAGTTTTTCGCGAAAGTCTGCATCGCTGAACATTTGCGCCAGCTCACCGAGCAATTGCAAATGCAAATCGGTAGCCAGCTCCGGGACCAGCAACACAAAAATCAGTGTAACGGGTTTGCCATCCGGCGCGTCAAACGGAATCGGATGATCTGTTCTGACAAAGGCTGCCGTCGCCTCGCGCAGTTTGGGAATGCGTCCATGCGGGATCGCCACGCCCTGCCCCAGCCCGGTCGAACCCAGCTTTTCCCGGGCAAACAGACTATCAAACACCTGGCTGCGCGCAATCTGCTTTTGATTTTCAAACAACAAACCCACGCGTTCAAACACGCGCTTTTTGCTGGTTGATTCGGTATCCAACAGAAAATTGTCGGGCGCCAGGATTTTGCTGATTAAATTCATCGTAATATTGCCTTGGGCAAAGGCGGCATTTCTGCCGCCCGTGGTGATTTATTCTTCTACTGCAACCTGACTGCCCGTTTCATCATGACGACGTGCAGACAGCTTTTCCTTGTGCTTGATCACCTGACGATCCAGCTTGTCAACCAGCGCGTCGATTGCGGCATACAAGTTCTCATCTTCGCATTCGACGAAAACGTTCTTACCGCTGATATGAACGGTAGCTTCTGCCTTTTGCATCAATTTCTCAACAGACAGAATGATATTCACATCAATGACATTGTCGAAATGGCGTTTGATTTTGCCAAACTTCTCAGTCGCATATTCGCGAATGGCAGGTGTGATTTCCAGGTGGTGTCCGGTTATATTGAGGTTCATTTTATGTTCCTTTTCAGAGTGATTTACGGAGATTCACCGGGAGTATATGCAACGCTTCCCGGTACTTTGCTATGGTGCGGCGGGCAACTACAATACCCTGCTGCGCCAGGATTTCTGACATACGTCCGTCCGTAAGTGGTTTGCATGAATCTTCTGTGCTGACTAATTGTTTAATCAGTTCGCGTATTGCGGCAGAAGAACAGACGCCCCCACTTTCCGTGACCAAACCGCTGCCAAAGAAATACTTAAATTCATAAATTCCGCGCGGCGTACGCATAAATTTTTGCGTGGTGCCGCGCGATACGGTTGATTCGTGCAACTCCAATGCATCGGCTATTTCGCGCAACACCAGGGGACGCATGGCGATTTCACCATGCTCCAGAAAAGCCCCTTGCCGCTCCACGATAGCCTGGGCTACCCGCAAGATAGTCTCAAAGCGTTGCCGCAGGCTTTTAATCAACCAGCTGGCTTCCTGCAATTGCGCAACCAGTGGCGCACCCGACTTGTCATCCCGCTGCTGCAAGATATTTGCATACATCTGATTGACGCGCAGGCGAGGCATCGCGTCCGAATTAAGCCTGGCGCACCATTTTCCCTTGTGTTTTTCGACGATGACATCGGGGACAACATAATCGGCAACACTCGAATCGAACTCGTCTCCGGGCTTGGGATTCAAACTGACGATCAGATTCTGTGCAACACGCAGATTGTCGTCCGAACAACGCAGCAGTTTTTTGATCCTGGCAAAATCATGCGCGGCCACCAGGTCGATATGGTGACTTACCAGGCTAATTGCCAGATCGCGTTGCGGAGTATCTTCAGGCAACGCCTTGAGTTGCAGCGCCAGACATTCGCTTAACGTGCGTGCGCCTATGCCCGGCCGGTCGAGGTACTGCAATTGCACCAGGGCCGTTTCAAGGTCATCAAGCGAGATGGCAAGCTCTGCCGGCAAAAGCTCTGCCAGCTCAGCCAGATCCTGCGCCATATAGCCATTTTCATCCAGCGCATCAATCAACATACCGATGACTTGCCTGTCACGGATGTCTAGCTGACTGATGGATAACTGGCTGTGCAGATACTCACGCATGCTGGCTTGAAGAGCGGCTTGTTCCGGATAAGTCTCGTTTTCATCATCGACACCGCGTCCCGCAGTGTTCCATTCGAAGGATTCAACGGGTGCGCTATCATCATCACTGCGGCTATCGTCCTCGCTGCGACTCTGATCCGTATCGCTCTGCCCGCTGCTTTTCAAGCTGGCGCCAGGTTCAGCGGAGAAATTATTGTATGCAACCTCGTCGGTCAATTCCAGCATGGGATTTTCTTCAAGCATGCGCGCCACTTCCTGCTGCATATCCTGAGTGGAGAGTTGAAGCAGTCGAATGGACTGCTGCAACTGAGGTGTGAGCGTCAGTTGCTGGGACACGCGAAGTTGTAGTGAGGCTTTCATAAATCCATTTTTGCGAGTTATTGCCCACCGGGCAATATCCCTGCTTGTACCATTTTAGGCGAATCGCGGCGTTGCGTGCTCGCTCATTTCTCGCCTATCTTTCTGATATGTCTCGTCATTCGCTGCGCGGCTCCTTGCGCTTCATCCTAAAATTCTGGATTTCCAGAGCCTCAACGATGCCGTATATGGGATCGTTCTTCCGGAACCACCTCAAAGCTTGAAGTTTTCACCCAGATAGACTTTCCTCACGCCTTCATTGTAGATGATTTCATCCGGCTTGCCTTCTGCCATCACAGATCCGGCGTTAATAATGTAAGCGCGGTCGCATATACCCAGCGTTTCGCGCACATTATGGTCGGTAATCAGCACGCCGATATTGCGCTCTTTGAGAAAGCAGATGATTTTCTGAATATCCAGTACGGCAATCGGATCAACGCCCGCGAATGGCTCATCAAGCAGAATAAAGCGCGGGTCAGTCGCCAGTGCACGGGCGATTTCCACCCGGCGACGCTCACCACCTGACAGGCTGATCGCAGGATTATTCCGTATCGCCTCGATATGCAAATCTTGCAGCAACTCTTCAAGACGGCGCTCGATATCTTCATCAGACAAATTTTGCAACTCCAGCACCGCCTGGATGTTCTGCGACACGGTCATACGTCTGAAAATAGAGGCTTCCTGCGGCAGATAACCCAGCCCCAGACGCGCGCGGCGATGTATCGGCAAGTGCGTAATATCTTGATCATCAATGGTTATTTTACCGCCATCGGCAGCAACGAGACCTACGATCATATAAAACGAGGTGGTTTTTCCCGCGCCGTTCGGACCCAGAAGACCAACCACTTCACCGCTTTTTACCGATAACGACGCGTCATGCACTACGGTGCGCAAGCCATATTGCTTTTTCAGACCAACAGCACGTAATTCGCTCATTTTTTCTCCGCGGCAGGCGCAGCCTCTTCGCCTGATTTAGGCTTCGGATACAGCACCGCATGCACTCGTTTGGGCGCACCATCGCCTGCTGCTGCATCCTTGCTGTTCGCCTGGAAAATTTCGGTTTTCGAATTGTAGGTAACGTGCTCTCCGCGCACCTCATCCTGATCGCGTTTAACCCTGGCCTGAATGTAAAAATCTACCGTATCCGCACGCGTGTCATATTCGATGCGCTCACCGTAACCTTCCACATACTCATTCAAGCCTTCGCGCTTTTGCCTGAAGCTGGCAGTGTGTCCATAGGCCGTGCCGTGCTTGAAACCAGCCTTGTCCTGCGTCACGACCAACTTGTCGCCGCGTATCACCATCGTACCCTGGATCAACACCACACTGCCCGTGAAGGTGCTGATCTGCTTCGCATCATCGACCTGAGCCTGATCCGAATCAATATTGATAGGTTTCTCGCGATCGGCACGTTCGGCATGACATAACGGGGAGGCAAGCAACAGCAGGAGCAACAATCTATTTTGCATGGTGTTCACTTCTGACTTGTGAGAGTAGTTTCAGGATACGCGTTTTATTATCCATTTCCAGGCCGATTGCATGCACGGTATTGTTTGCATCGACAATCGTAACAGCCTTGTCGGTATCGGCCCAATCCTGATTTGGCAAGACACGCAGATACTCGGTACGCAAGGTCATTGCAGATTGATCCCCGACAGCTTCGCGCAGCACACTGACATCGTCACGAAAAATCACCTCATCGCCACGACTGGAAACATTACCGCGTATCCCGTTCATGTGAACGGGGGGATTTACCTTGCTCAGCATCGTCAGCCTGGGCAAGTCGAGTTCGGTGCTGTCATGATCAGGATAATGCCTTAACTGCTTCGCGGACAACAGGAAACGCGGCACACCCTGCAGATCCATTTTGGTAGCATGAAAATTATCCATAATGCCATCCGGGTCGTGGCGCTGGTTATTCGCAGCAACTGCAATCTCCTGTTGCACCTGCTGATCCAGCCAGTAGACAAATGCCAGCAGCGCCAATAAAGGTAACATTGGCAGCCAATAGCGTGACCGGGAAACTACATTCATTTCAAATAGGGTGCCAACTGAGCATCCAGCGTGCCGTGCGCCGACATGATCAGTTCACAAGCTTCACGCACCGCACCATACCCGCCGCTGCGCTGCGTCACATAGTGTGAGTGTTCACGCACCAACTCCGGCGCCTGGGGCACGGCAATCGCAAGCCCCACATGGCGCATCACGCACAGGTCAACGACGTCATCGCCCATGTAAGCTGCGGCATCACGCGACAACTCCAGCTTATTGAGCAGATCAACCATTGCGTCGAGCTTACGCTCCACGCCTTGATAAACGTGGGTAATACCCAGATTCTGCGCGCGTATCTCGACGCAGCGCGAGGTGCGGCCGGTGATGATGGCAACTTCTACACCACTGGCACGCAACATTTTTATGCCATGCCCGTCCAGCGAGTTGAAACGTTTCATTTCCTCGCCTGAATCGGACAGAAACAGCCCGCCATCCGTCATCACACCATCGACATCAAAGGCGACCAGGCGTATCAATTTTGCACGGCTTAAAAACATAAAATCTCCCCAAAAACCAGCTGGTAGCTAGTAGCGTGTAGTAATGCGGTCTTAAATAACTTTTGCGTGCAGCAGGTCGTGCATATTCAACGCACCGACCAGTTGATGTTGCTCATTCACCACCAGCATCTGATTGATATTGTATTGTTCCATCAGCTGTACCGCTTCAACCGCCAGACTGTCAGCACTGATGCAGCGCGGGTTAGCCGACATCACGCTCTTCACCGGCGTACTGCCAAAATCAAGATTTTTTTCCAGGGTGCGACGCAAGTCACCATCTGTGAAGATGCCCAGCACGGTTTCATTTTTATCCACGATCGCGGTCATGCCGACGCCTTTGCGGGACATTTCCATCAGCGCGGTGCTCAACATGGCATCCTCAAACACCATCGGCATGCGGGTACCGCTGCGCATGACATCGCGCACCAGTGTCAGCAGACGCCGTCCCAGACTGCCTCCGGGATGAGAACGGGCAAAATTCTCTGCATTGAAACCCTTGGCATCGAGCAACGCGACTGCCAGTGCATCGCCCAGCGCAAGGGATGCCGTGGTACTGGCTGTCGGCGCCAACCCCATCGGGCAGGCCTCCTTATCAACTGCCGCATTCAGATGCACATCGGCAACTTTAGCCAGACTGGAGGCAGGATTTCCGGTCATGCTGATCAGTTTCGCGCCCTGGCGCTTGATGATGGGCACGATAGTCATCAACTCCTGACTTTCGCCGGAATAAGACAGCGCGATAAAAACATCTTCGCCTGCGACCATACCAAGATCGCCATGACTGGCTTCCCCGGGATGCACGAAATAGGCTGGCGTACCGGTACTGGACATGGTGGCCGCAATTTTTCGCGCAATATGCCCGGACTTTCCCATGCCGCTGACGATCACGCGCCCTTCGCAGCGCAGAATCAGATCCAGCGCATGCAGGAAATTATCATCCAGACGTGTGCTTAACGCCTGTACGGCAGCGGCTTCGATGTCCAGAACCTGACGACCCAGTAGAAGCGCGCGCGGCGCATCGGCAAGAAATTTATTCATGCGTGCATTATAGCAAGGTAGTGGATAGTGGATAGTGGATAGTGGATAGCGGATAGCGGATAGCGGATAGCGGGAGTCGGGAGTCGGGAGTCGGGAGTCGGGAAATAAATTTACCACTCGCCACTCGCCACTCGCCATTATAAAACTTTGCAAACCGCGCATTAGTACGGCATTATCGAACCGTAAAATTCACAATCAACCAGATGGACAACTCGCTCTCACTCGTACTCATTCTGCTCGCTACCGCCGTTCTGGTGGTGGTGGTTTGCCGCATCCTGCGTTTGCCGGTGATGCTGGGCTATCTCGCTGTGGGCATTCTGATCGGGCCGCATGCCTTTGGCTGGATACCTGACTCACCCAGCACGCGCCATCTGGCAGAATTTGGCGTGGTGTTCCTGATGTTCAGCATCGGCCTGGAATTCAGCCTGACCCGCCTCCGAGCGATGCATCGCACCGTGTTTGGCTTAGGCGGCGCACAGGTGCTTGCCACGATACTGCTGGTCATGGGTATCGGCTGGCTGTTTGATATGGATTGGCGCGTAGGTCTGGCATTGGGGGGGATACTGGCGATGTCATCGACAGCAATTGTCAGCAAAATGCTGGTCGAACGGGCCGAACTCAATCTGCCGTACGGTCAGCAGATGATGGGCGTGTTGCTGTTTCAGGATCTGGCCGTCGTCCCCTTGCTGATCATCATTCCCGCCTTAGCCTCCCAAACAGGCGATCTTCCCGCCACCCTGAGCTTCGCCATGCTCAAGGCTGCCGTAGTACTGCTGATCTTGCTGGTGTTCGGTCAACGCATCATGCGCCGCTGGTTTCACGTCGTCGCCAGCCAGAAATCATCCGAGTTATTTACTCTCAACGTGCTGTTCATCACGCTGGGCCTGGCTTATTTGACCGAAATGGCGGGTCTGTCTCTGGCGCTGGGCGCTTTCGTGGCCGGCATGCTGATTTCGGAAACCGAATACCGTTATCAGGTGGAAGAGGACATCAAGCCATTCCGCGACGTATTGTTAGGGCTTTTCTTCGTCACGATAGGCATGATGCTCAATCTCGCCAGCGTGCTTGACAACCTGGGCTGGATACTGCTGGCGCTGGCCATGCTGATACTGCTCAAGGCGCTGCTGATAACCTTGCTGGCACGCGCTTTTGAAGGTGACTGGGGTGTCGCGTTGCGCAGCGGCATCGGTCTTGCACAAGCAGGAGAATTCGGCTTCGTGCTGTTGACACTGGCAGGGGAGGCACATCTGTTGCATGGCGCCACCATGCAAATCACGCTCGCCACCATGCTGCTATCCATGCTGACTGCGCCTTTCCTGATTCAATACGGAGAATCCATCGCGCGCCGTTTTTCGGCTGCCGAATGGACCAACCGCGCCTTGCAGATGCACCAGATTGCCATTCACAGCATGTCGAGCACAGGCCACGTCATCCTGTGCGGCTATGGGCGCAGCGGACAAAAACTGGCCAGCATTCTGGAAGCGGAAAAGCTCCGTTTCATCGCGCTTGACCTTGATTCGCATCGGGTGCGCGAAGCGGCTGCCGCCAAGAAAAGCGTGGTGTATGGCGATGCGGCCAAACGCGAGGTGCTGATGGCCGCAGGACTGATGCGCGCCAAGGTGCTTGTCGTGACTTACACAGACAAGCATTCCGCTCTGGCTATTTTGCGTCACGTAAAGGAATTGCGCCCGGACTTGCCTGTGGTCGTGCGCACCAATGACGACACCAATCTGGACATATTGAAAAATGCAGGAGCCGCCGAGGTTGTAGCCGAAGTACTTGAAGGCAGCGTCATGCTGGCATCCCAGGCCCTGCTGCTGGCCGGGGTACCGCTCAATCGCGTTATCCGCCATGTTCAGGAAAATCGTGCGCGCCGTTATGCGATGTTTAGCGGTTATATGAACAATATGCCAAACGATGACATCGAAATCAGCGACGAAATGCAGCCGCGCTTTCTGAACGTGCTACTCAAGCCCGATTCAGTTGCGGTGGGAAAACGCCTGATCGATGCTGAACTGGACACCTTGAACATCGAAGTAAAAGCGTTGCGTCGCTACAACGTGCACGGCGCCCAACCCAGCGAAGAAATGATCCTGCAAGCCGGGGATGTGCTGGTACTGCTCGGCTTACAGGAAGAACTACAGATGGCCGAAACCCGGCTGCACCAAGGCAAGCTCTGATGCATGTCGACTAGCTGAAAAAGCGTGTTGCTGCGCCCTTACTTATCAGGATTAATCGCGTGCGCCGTGGTAATGAAAGTCAGTGCATGACTGCCGCCCCTGATATCCGCATGCACGGCTTCGACCATGGGAGGATTGGTAGCAGCGGCAGAATCCCATTGAATCACGAAATTCGCACCCGAACCGCCTTCCGCTTCCCGGCGCTCCACAAACAGCTCAAGCGTACCCATCTCGCTGATTGTTACCGGCCTGGATAAATATTCCTTGAGCAAGCGGCCTTCAGTACTGTAATAGCGCGCTGAAAACACCCTGATGGGTATTTTGAGACTGGTATTGCGTATGCTGACCAGCACGGACACCATGCTCTTTGCCGGAGACTTGCCATCCCCGATCCGATCACCGTGCCAGATATGGGAATAGACAGGAAGATACAAGGCCTGCCCTGCAGAAACCTCTTCTGCAGCCATCAAAGGTAATGCGGCAAAGAATGCCGCGATAAAAATTGCCAATAATCGCTTTTTCATATCTACATGCTCCGTTTAACAGTTTTGACCAAAATCGATCGGCGTCCTCGTCAAAGCCCTTCCAGCAGCCGCCTTACCGGCGTGGGTATCGCAGCAGCCAAGGCATCATCCACATCCATCCACACGGCCTGCCGCACCCCGGGCGGTTTATGTGCAAGGGTCAACAGCAAAGGCGTGATGTGCAATTTGAAATGGGTAAAAGTATGTGTAAAAACAGGCAATGTTATTTGCTCGTCTACTTTCCAGCCCTGCGAATACTCCAGCCACTCTTCCTCTTCATCGAATTGCGGCAAACACCAGAGACCGCCCCAGATACCGGCAGAGCCGCGTTTTTCCAGCAGAATGTCACCACCTGCCATCACCAGCAAAAAGGTGCTGCGTCTTTCCGGCACTGCGCGGCGCACACGTGGTGTAGGCAGCTCAGCCACTCGTCCTGTTTGATGAGCAACGCAATCGCTTTGCACCGGACACAAAGCGCATTTGGGTTTGCTGCGAGTACATAGCGTCGCGCCCATATCCATCAAGGCTTGCGTGTAGCAATCCACATCGCTCTGCGGCAACATTGATTCGGCCAGCTCCCAGAGCAGCAACTCCACCGACTTGATGGCGGGCGATCCGCTAATACCGCAGTAGCGTGCAAGGACGCGCTTGACATTGCCGTCGAGAATGGCGCGACGCTGCTGATAGGCCAACGCACAAATCGCGGCGGCGGTAGAGCGCCCGATACCAGGCAATTCGAGTATCTGTTCAAACTGACTCGGAAACGCACCCCCGTGAAGGTCTACGACAATCTGCGCTGCCCGGTGCAGATTTCGACCTCGTGCGTAATAACCCAGCCCGCTCCAGTGCGCCAGCACCTGTTCTTCACTGGCGCAGGCTAACGCCGCAATCGTCGGAAATGAGGCGACGAAGCGTTCAAAATAAGGAATGACCGTGGCAACCTGCGTCTGTTGCAGCATGACCTCTGACAGCCAGACAAAGTAAGCATCGGCAACCTGCCAAGGCAAACCGTGACGACCATGACAGCGTTGCCATGCGATGAGAGATGCAGCAAAACTGGACATAGGGAACGAATTGATAGTTGATAGTTGAAAGTTGATAGTTGAAAGTTGAAAGTTGAAAATTGAAAATTGAAAATTGAAAATTGAAAATTGAAAATTATAAATTGAGACTAACTACTCACTACTCACCACTCACCACTCACCACTCACCACTCACCACTCACCACTCACCACTCACCACTCATATTTTATCTGAACAACCCTTTCAGGCTGTTCTTGAGCTCATCCTGCACACGGGTTTTGACTTCCTCTTTCTTGGCTTCGACTTTCTGCCTGGCGACTTCCCCTACCATCGCGCCAAAATCCAGCGTGTATTTCAAGTCACTGAACGGGCCGGCAACGCGCACCGGTACGGTGATGCCGCCGACGTTATCCCGCCCGCCCTGCCCTTCCAGGGTCTTGGCCAGCGTGGCTTTGGCCAGATAATTCATACTATTCAGACCAACGTTAATGTCGCCATTGCCGGTCAGGCGCAACAACGGCGATTTGAGCGACAGATCGTCATTGTGCGCCACGCCGTTGTTCACCTTGAAAGTCGCCTTGAGTTCGGAAAAATCCGTCTTCTCGCTCTGGTTGGCAGATTGAATCTGCACGCGGCCCAGCGCAGCCTGTGCATCGCGCAGCTTTTTGGCGATATTGATACCCTTGATCGCACCGTCATTCAGATTCAGCGACAGGTTGCCGTTCAGCGCCTTCTTCATGCTGCTTACGGTACTGCCCTGCATGGTCAGATTCATCGCGACATTGCCACGGCCTTCCAGCGTATCGAAACCTGCTGCATCGCGGGTCAACGCGGCGACATTAATGCCGCTAAGTTTTTGATCGACGGTAATGACAGGCACGGCGGCTGCATTCACTGCAAGCGAGCCCTTCATACTGCCCTGATACAGATTGGCAGACAACGGATTCACGTTTACCTGCCCCTTATGCGCTTTTACATCCAGACGCACCCCGTTTGATTTGATGTTTGCCACTTTAAGCTGCCCGATGCGCAGACTGCCGTCCAGATTGAGCGCACGCAATGCAGACAGATCCAGCGGCTGCTCAGGCTGATTGGCTTTGGCCACGGTCTTTTTCGGCAGATACAGATCGGCGTCAAACTGATCCACCTCCACGTCGAAGTTAATCGCGGGATTTGTAAAGCCATTCACACCGACTTTTGCCTTGATCTGGCTTTGCAATAAGCCGCCGGCGAGATTGGCCTGCACGGTCTGCTTATTGGCATCCACCTGCACGCGGCCCTTCAACTCGCTGCTCACCGACTTGTTCGGCAGCTTGTCGCCGGTAGCATTCACCGCCAGACTCAGATTACTCAGGTTGAATTGACGCGCCTCAAAATTGCCCGACAGTGGCGAGCTGAGCTTGATCTTGAAGGCCTGTTCAGACTGCTTCACATCCAGATCAAGCGCCAGAGCACCGACCTTGAAGGATTGCGCATTACCGGAAAGTTCAGGCATGGACAGAGCAGCGACAATCTTGCCCAAAGCGCCGTCCAGCTTGGCATTGAGCATCAGCTTATCGCCGGAAAATTTGTCACGGGTCATGCTCAAGACCGGCGCATCCAGCGTCGCCTCGAAGGCATCCTTGACCTTCATGCCCGTCACATTCAGCTTGAATTTATTCGCAGCGAATTCCTGCGTGGACAGATTCGCACTCGCATCCCCGCTGGCTTTCAGCTTCAGGTTGGACATCTCCAGCGCCGCACCACTGACCTGCAAATCCATACCGTTCAATTGATACTGCTGGCGATCCAGATCGAAAGTCAGCGTAGTCTTAAGCTGTGTGGTGATATCCAGTTTTGGCTGATTGGCCTGTACGCCGACCGACAGGTCGATCTTGCCCGGCACCCCATTGGCAATGCGCCCGGTATTGAGATTCAAGTCATGAATAGCGTATTGAGCGCCCGTGCCTTCATCGCGGTAATTGAGATTGGTTTTTTCGATGGACACCTGCGCGATGTCGAATTTTATAGGCTGATTTTCGCTCTTTTTCTTTTCATCTTTGCCTAACAGATCGTCAATATTGGTCGTGCCATCCTTGTGCTTGATCAGCGTCGTACTCAGACCGCTCACCAGCACTTCACTGACCACCATCTGGCGGCTCAACAAAGGCATCAGCTCCAATGACACCCTTGCAGTCTCGACTGAGGCGAACTGCTGGTCACTGTTAACTTCGGACAGCGACAGCTTGCCCAGATTCGCACCCAGACGGGGAAAGAAGGTCAGCTTGATGTCACCATCCAGATGTAAAGTGCGCTGCTTGCTGTCTTTAACTGATTGAATGATGTAACTTTTGTAGTCATTCGGATTAAAAGTCGCTGCAAGATACACAGCAATCGCCACAGCGACACCCACCACTGCGCCCGTACCCAACAAACCATATTTAACGATTTTGTTCATGATCGCACCCCAGAAATACTAGTCAGACGAAAAACAAGAGACTGCGTAGATTACGCCCTAAGATGAAAACCGTACAGACGGGCCGGATGCAAAAGTCAAGCCGAGCATCCATTTAGCTGACTGCACGCGCTTTAAGCCCCATTCTGCTCTGAGCGAAGTCATGGATACGATCAAAACAGTCAACGAGCAAGTCAACATACTCAATCGATCCTGCCAACAACGAAGCGAACTCTTCCTTATCATCGATATATTCATGGGTCAGCTTGTTTCTTAACGATCTTGCCGCTCTCAACTCGTCGATGTCATCGATAATGCCGAGCTTGGCCGCTTTGCTGAAATTTTCAGCAGCAGTCCCCACTCTCTCATCGTTTGCTGCCAGCCATTTCGGGATCAACGAATCGGCAATCGCATCCTGAAACCTGCCAAATCTTGAGATGTACGCGACCACCATATCCATTTCAGCCTCGTTCCCATCAAGGGAGGCAACCCACTCGGCGTTGACAGACCTTGTCCTGATTCTTGCAGCCGACCGGTTCAGCTCACTTCGCAACCTGGCGCAGTGATTCAATGACAATTCGAATCTGTCCATGGAATTCATAGCCTGATGCCCTTCATGCCTTCCTGATGAATTAAGGATATTCTGGTCGATTCGTCCTTAACAATCACATCAACGTTGATCATATCATCCAGCTTGCGGCTGATTTTTCCGGAAAGCTGCACGGACTTCCTCGTTTTGAATGGCTCAACCGAAGGAATTTCAACAAACAGATCGATGTCGCCACCCTTTTTCGCATCATCGGTCCGCGAACCGAACAAGCGCACAATCACATCCTGACCGAATACCTCTGCCACGGATTCAGTGATAATGGTGCGCTGGGATTCGGAAAGTCTCATAGTATTTAACGACATATTTATGGTAAATCGGATCGCATCCTCTACATCACCGACATGCAGGTGCAGGTCAATCCTACCATGTTGACAACAAGAAATGGAGTCAACGATACCAGAGTAGTCTGTAACCACATTGATTATTCAATGGCTAATCAAAGCAATTATTATATTTCTTGCCGGGTTTAAACGCTCTCCAGCCATCTCGCATCGGCTACATCTTGATGCTCTGTTAAAGCAAACGGCGCCAGTTTTTACTGGCGCCGAACGTAGAGTCATGCCACAACTAGCGAATCACACTTTTTTGTTGCCTTCGATCATGCTGCCACAGCAAACCTGGGTGTCCAATTTGGCAACACTTCCAGACAAGGAAGCCGCACCGGTAACAGGTGCATGTCGCTTTCTGCCTTAAGGACAGCGGCATCCAACGTGTTCAGCAAATTGATGCTATCGGCAGCGATCTCATCCAGATTTTGGATACTCTGCCAAAGACGGGAACTCTCTTTGCAGGCTTGAGTAACCCACTCAAGAGAGTCGCTGCGACGTTTTGCAAATTCCGCTTTGACGACACTAGCCGCTTGCCATATGCGGAATCCGCCAATGCCAGCGAGCAAGAAGCCCACGACAACACCAGCAGCACCCATAAACAATCCAATCACACCACCCACAAGAAACAGAATGTTTGCTGTAGTCCAGCGCCTGCGGCTTATTTCCGCATTTTCCAAATGATCATAGTAGGAACTCAATGCAGAGGTAATATCCGCTTCATTATCACGATTGCCGATTTGCGCATTGAATCCATCAATTGATATGTTAACTGTGGCAGGGGTATTATCTTTGCGGATCGAGCGCAGGGACTCAATGGCACTTGCGATCCAGTTACGCGACATCAAAGTAGCCAGCTTGCGCGTTGCCACACTGGCATGATTGGCCAGATTATCGGCAGTCGCCACAGCCAGCAATTCCCCTACGCTTAACCTTTCGTTTCTTGCAGTTCGGAAAGCCTGAATACGTTCCATAGCATTCTCCCGTTCCCCCTCCAGCTCCACAATCGCGGAATTCAACATTTCATCCAGGCGAAGTTCGCTTTCATCGTTCTCGAAATCGTTGACCAAAAACTCCAGTAGATTATCTATACGTGCCTTAACTTCTGGATCAGCCTTTGCTGGCGTATCGAACAGCGTGCGAAATTGTTGATTTATGACAGCCTGGAGTCGCGACCATTCAAGAGCCAGCTGCCATTGAGGCCAGTTGGTTGTTATTTCTCGCAAAGTTGGAAATTCATTTTCACCCAATACAGGCTTGCGTGCTGAAAGCAGTTCAACCCAGATCCGCGTTTGTTCCTGGTCGAAATTCTCCTGACTTTTCATTTGTTCAAGCCAGTCGGTCAATTTATTAAGCACGGCCTGGCAAGATGTTTGCGGTAACAACCCGTTGGATGCTGCATCTATCAATGCAATGGAAGCACGAGGTAACTCGGAGGGATTCTGTTGCGTCAGATATTGCTCCACCCATGTATGCGCATCATCATCACGGCCAGCCCTGAAAAATAACAGCGCAAGAAATAACTTTCCTTTTACTGAATCGCGTCTCAGCATTTCGCCAAAAGCTTCACTGCACCGCACTTCATCACCCGCCAGCCAGGCAGAAAATCCGATCAAGCCAGGTGCCAACCAATACTTTGGCGCATCGACCATGGTATGTTCAGCCATCAGCAATGAGGTTTCCTTCCTGACCAGTTGCAAGTCATTCGCTTGCAACAACCCGATCATTCTGCGCCTCGCCACATCGCGAATTCCATAGAGATGCTCAATTTCCTGACGAATTTTGACTAATCGCGTTTCTGCAAGTTGTAACGCCTTATCGCGCTTATCTCGATGAACAAAGTCGACAAACAAGCCCCACAACTGTTCCAGTCGGTTAGCAGTTGCATTTGCCAGGGCGCCAACCTCACGCACGCCACGGTTAACATCAGAAACTTGCCCCTGAACGGCAATAACTTGCCCGTTAAGCGCCGAAATCTGAGAACCCAGTCCTGCCACAGCGAAAGATGCGTTACATACAGTCATTTAAATTTTCCTTCCCTGAATTCGCTTTGAAGCTGACACTCTCTCTGTTAATGCTATTTACTTAGCTCTTTCAACTTAGCCAAAATCTCGACTTGCTGTCGATCTATCGCGGCATGCGAGTTATTTATCAATCGGGTTGCATGAGGATTTCCGGGATATTTCTTTAAAACAGGTTTGGCTAAATCCAGCACTGCGGAGTAAGACTTGCTCGCATACATCTTATCGGCCATAGCCAGCATGGATTCATTCTGCGGGTCAAGCTTGACATCCTGAACAGGTGGTTGCGGAGCAGGGGGAACCGGATGAGGCGGTGGTTCATGAACTACGGTGGGGCTTGAATGTTTCTGCTTTTCAACAGCATCATTCTTTGCTCTGACTTGCTTATTTTCTTTTTTTACATCTTTGGCAACATCACGTTGGCTTGCGGCTGCACCAGAGCTGCTTTTTACGGCAGCGACAGCTGGTGGCACATCGGAAGGGGCCTCCTTCTTTACATCGACTACAGGGACGGAAGATGCCGGTGCAATGGTCGCTACAGGAACGGAAGATACCGGCTCAACCACAACGTTGGGCGGGATAACAGCTTGTGCTGCCGGCAACACAGGAAGATCCACGCTCCTCACCTTAACCCACCAGTAACTTCCTCCCGCTATTGCAAAGACGCTGGCCAGAACCGTGCCTATCAATAAGGCTTTGCTGCCGCTCTTCGTTTCACGAATCGCTTCATGCTGCGCAACCTGCGGCCTGATCTCTGGTTCAGAACGAGTTGCGGGCTGATTCAACACGGATGCCTGCACAGGTTCAATTTTCCCGGGAGATTCCGGCTGCGCCCTGACTGCAAAACTGAATCCGCATTTTCCGCAGAACTTTGCATTTTCCTTGAGTTGGTTACCGCAGGATGGGCAGGGATTTATTTTCTCAGCCGGAACAACAACTTCGCCGGACGTGTTTTCTTGTTCAGACCTGGGAGAATGAACTTCCGCTTTGCCGGTGGTGCGATGTTCTTCGCTGGCGAAAACAGGTGCTGCTGAAATCACCTCAAGCGGCGATTCAACTCTTTCAGGGGATTTCGTCTGCTCCTCAGCCACAAAGCTGAATCCGCATTTGCCGCAGAACTTTGCAGCCAGCTTGAGGCTGTTGCTGCAACCCGGACAACGCTTGGTTTCTTCGACGGGTTTCTCATCCATCCTTATTTCGATTTGTTGCTCAGCGACGACCGCGACAGGTTCTGTCTCTGACAAAATAAAAGCGACAACAAAGTCGTGCCCGCATTTCAAACAAAACTTTGCCGCCGGTTTGCAACTGTTTTGGCATCCGGGGCAAATTTTACTGTTTTCCTCTGGCGGCTCAATTGCAACAGGTGCCGACTCTGGCTCGGCAATAGCGGATAAAAAGTTATGCCCGCATTGCAGACAGAATTTTGCCTCCGGTTTGCAGGCATGCTGGCATTCGGTGCAGGTTTTCATCTGTACCTGTTGCACTGCTTCGAGAACTGCCAATGCGCCACCGCACCCACGGCAAAACTTCGCTGTATCTTTATTTTCAGTCTGACAATTAGTACATTTCACAGCATGCCTCACTGATTTGTTATGCGGTTAAATTGATAGAAGCGCCCTGCCTCCACCATAGTCATATGATCCTTATCTGCAACGGTGCAGAGAGATACTCCTTGCGTATCCGTGTTTGTCAGATGTACCTGATTACCCTTAACTTCATAATTGATGCTGGCTCTGCCCGCGCGGCCAATTACCTCGCCTGCTGTAAACTCGACGATTTCACCGGAAATTGAATTTCTCCACTTGCCGATCATCGGGTTGCCGCCCAGCCCCGAGAACAGGTTTGACAAACCCGCCAGGAAGCCCGTTGAAGTCGAGTCGCGTCGAACCGGCTGCGCCTGGCGCGCGGCAACGATGATAGACAGGCTATCCGCCGGGATGGCGGAAACTGTCCACTCCTTGTCGGCACGCTCCACCACCAGTTTGCCCGTCATCGTGTCCTGAGCAAATAAATCAGCCGCGAATGCTTTGGTTTCAGGACGCTTTGTCCACTCATCGGCATTCAGGAAGTGGTAAGTATAGTCGGCAGTCACGTAACTCTTGTTTTGGACTTGCTGCACTTCGCCGTAAGTCACCTTATCCAGCACGACGCCCTGCGCAAAACACAGCTTGCCATTTTTAATCGCCAGCTTGCCCTTGTCGGTAGGCGTATATTGAAACAGCTCCCGGGAAAACCACCCCCCGGTCGTGACGATCTGCGGAGCACTATAAAGACCCGCATTCACCAGAATCCCGAACCATTGCTGACTGGCCTGATCGTTGGTATTAATGTTGGCGACATTGTGATCGTACTGAAAATTCCCCAGGCAAACTGTCCGGCTCTTGAATCCATTATCCGCATTCAACAACGCTGAAAGACTTGCCTCCGAAGGCTTGCCGGGCGCACCGGTCAGAAACCAGGCTCCCGCTCCGAGCAAAACCAAACCAATGAGGCCGCCACCTATACCCAGCAGCAGCTTGTTGCCTGACGCGGACGGTTTGTTGGTGATTTCAACTGATTTGGTAGCCGGTTCGTTTTTTGCGACAGCTTGGACAGAAGCACCGCAAGACTCACAAAAGACGGCACCTTCCTCAAGTGCGGCACCGCATTTTTTACAAAATTTTGACATGAGTAAGCCCTGCAATTATTTAAGTTTGTTGCCGCAATTTCCGCAGAACACTTCATCATCGGAAACAGGTTGGTTACACTTAGGACAGGATGGCGTTTTAGCCACTGGCGGTTTAATCGCTGCGGTTTGCTGAGCTAACTGACTGCGTGTTTCCGCAGCCTTTTCCTTAAATTCGCTCATCTTGCCACGCACAGTCGCTTCAAATTGCTCAGTGTCCTGATCACGCACAAAATTCAGATAGATGATGCAATTACCCATGATGAGCGTAAGCAACGGAGTTGCAGCTGCGGCCATAAAAATAATTGCGCCGCCTAATCCTGCTGCAACCAGGTATCCGCCCCCCTCACCGCCCATCCCGCCGCCCATCATCATTCCGGAAAAAATGCTGGTTAACTGGCCAATCCCGCCAGAAGGTAAAATCATCATGGATAGCGATGTAACCGGGAACAATCCGTATGCCAACGTTCCAAATGAAACCAGAGCAGTTAACCCGACGATCAACAGCAGTAAAATTTGGAAAATAATAGCTGGAAGCAAATTGGTTCGTGCAAGCGAAAACAATTTTGCGATAACCTGCATCACGCCATTTCCATCCAGAATCGCCGGCAGGGAAAGTGGCAAAATTAAATTCACGTAGGCAAAGAACAAAGCGCCCATCACCACTACGCTTACCGGAAAAACGAATGCGTAAAGCACCGGGCCTATGCCTGGAATCTTGCAGATGAATAAAAGAATCGCCAACACCAGCACGACAGCCATCGCCATCAATCCAAGCAACAATAACAATCCGATCATGCTGGGCAAGGTGACGAGACCGGCAAATAAAGCCGAACCGACTGAGCGTATCTCATTGCCCTTAGCTTGATCCATCAGCAGGACACCTGTTGCCAAAAATCCTATGTAATAAATCACAAAGGCGACCAGACCACCAATTATTCCGGTGATGGTTGCCATACTGAAGTTGCCATTCATGGCTAACTGAGCAGATAAAGCCGCGAACATCGCAAAAACCATCAGGCCGACTAATCCGCCCAATCCAATAGTGATATAGGCCCGAAAGTTTTTGATCGCTTCGAGTGACTCCAACAGGCTTGCTGAACTTTTCAAATGCTGTGCAACTTTGCTCATAAATCTCTCCTGATAACTAGGCGCGAATTTCATTTAAACGACAATTTTTGCGTGATTGCTTGCGCTAATTCGCGACATTGGAATTTACCAACCCTTTCATCAACAAGGAATAGACCATATGGTCTGTTGACATCCCGCTTATCCTGTATGCTTGCGACAGGTTTCCAATTAATTTCAATCAACATCCACACAGCCCCTAATGAAACCGTTCAGCAATTATTTGTTAAAGCTTTACCGTGGGGCGCTCGAGAGATCGGCTGATGAATTCAGGGATTGGGCACTGAATGAGACCAAGGCTCTCATCCCGTTCGACTCGTGCGTATGGGGGGCCGGAAGCTGGATGGCAGGTCAACCAAGGATACATTCGATACATCTGAATAACCTCGATGACGGATTTGTGACAAGCTGGATTCAGCATCAACATGAAGACAAACTGGTCAGAGTGGCGCACATGAACATCAATCAAACGTTCAATGTGGATGTCGCAGCCGAATATTCGGGAACAGCCATCCACGAATTCCATTGCAAGCGATTCGCGATGGAACATATTCTCGGCACCGCTACGATTGATACCGATACGCGCCTGTTCAATACCATGTCGTTATACCGTTCCGATCCGGACATTCCGTTCTCCGAAACGGAGCGCGCACTCAAGGAAGTGATATTTCCACATTTGATTGAGGCCGTTCGAAAAAACTGGGTGGCCAATCTACACCATCTGTTTCCGGGAAATCAGCGGAGCAATTTCAATTCTGTGGCGACATGCGACTCTCTGGGTATTCTTCAGATCGCCATGCCTGCCTTTATCGAAATATGTCGGCTGGAATGGCCTGAATGGAGGGGGCCGGAATTGCCGCATGTGGTTCAGGAGTCCATGCGAAGCGGCACGTTAAAATTTGTAGGCGGGGAAATCGTAGTCTGCATGAGCCAGCTGAACGATTTATTACTGCTACGTGTTCGCCCGAAACTAGCTGCGGATGAATTGAGTCTGCGCGAACTGGAAGTAGCGCAAAGGTTTGCAGCCGGAGCAGACTACAAGACTATCGCGCAGGAACTTTCAGTCTCACCTTCGACGATTAAAGGACATTTGAATAAAATTTACACCAAGCTGGGCATCAACGAAAAAGCCAGCCTGGTCGCCGAGATCCGGCGGATGACGCACTAGCGCCAGTCGGCTGGTGGATAGACTCTGCATTTAAGCAGTCCATGCCAGGAAAGTTTTCGTTCCATATTTACGGCGGACAATGTTCATATAACGGGACAGAGGGACTGCAACTGATGCAGCCCTCCCAAAAAAACACCTTAAACCCGCCACAAGCTACAAGCTACCTTTATCAGATCACCTTCGAGTAGCGCGCATGTTCGGTGCGGGTGCGCAGGTATTTGTCGAACACCATGCAGATATTGCGTATCAGCATGCGCCCCTTGGGCGTGACGCTGATCCATTCCTTTGATATCTGTAGCAGACCTTCGTGTTCATATTCGCGCAGCTCCTCCATCTCGGTGGCGAAATAGCTGTCAAAGTCAATCAGATAGGCGATATTGAGCGATTCTTTGGAAAGTTCGAAGTGGCACATCAAGGCCTGGATAATGGCACGGCGCACCAGGTCGTCGGCATTCAGTTCCAGACCACGCATGATAGGCAACTGATCCCTGTCCAGCGCATCGTAATAGTCTTCCAGCTCACGATAGTTCTGGCTGTAGGTAGGGCCAATCTTGCCGATGGAACTCACGCCGAGCGCGACCAGATCGCAATCGGAATGCGTGGAATAACCCTGAAAATTGCGATGCAGACGGCCCTGGCGCTGAGCCACGGCCAGTTCATCCTCAGGCTTGGCGAAGTGATCCATACCGATATAGACATAGCCGGCAGAAGTCAGTTTGTTCACAGCCATGCTGAGAATATCCAGCTTCACCTGAGGCGAGGGCATATCTTCTTCATGAATACGCCGCTGCGGTTTGAACAGGGTCGGCATGTGCGCGTAATTATAAATAGACAGGCGGTCAGGATCGGCGGCAATGACCTTATCCAAAGTCACGCCAAAACCTTCAAGTGTCTGTTTTGGCAAGCCGTAAATCAGATCGATGCTCACCGACTTGAAACCGTTGGCACGCGCCGCATTGATGACACCCAATGTTTCTTCTTCAGACTGAATGCGGTTCACAGCACGCTGCACTTCATCATCAAAATCCTGCACGCCGATACTGATGCGATTGAAACCCGCCGAGCCCAGCAACGCGATGGTCTCGTCGCTGACCTTGCGCGGATCAATCTCGATCGAGTACTCCCCGTCCGCCACCAGCTTGAAGTTCTCGCGTATCGCTGCCATCACCTGACGAATTTCATCGTCGCTCAGGAATGTCGGCGTACCGCCACCAAAGTGCAACTGTTCGACCACCTGACCTTTGCCCAGCAACTTCGCCTGCATCGCCATTTCCTTGATCAGATAGCGCACGTAATCGGCCGATTTGCTGCGATCCTTGGTGATCACCTTGTTGCACGCACAATAGAAGCAGAGCGTATTGCAGAACGGAATATGGATATACAGCGACAATGGACGGCTGACACCGCCGATTTCGCGCTTCAACAGCCACTGGCTGTAAGTTTCGGCGTTGAAGGCCTCGACAAAACGATCTGCGGTCGGATAAGAGGTGTAGCGCGGGCCGTTCTTATCCAGCCTGCGTATCAGCTCCAGATCTACGACCAATTGGTTGTCTGCGTTGTTCAACATGAGTATCGCCGCTAATTGAATAGGCTGGCATAATGCCAGATCGCTTGTGAAACTGGTTTGATATATGTCAAAAAGCGTGGCATATTCTAAACGTTGGCGAATAAAAGACGGCATTCAGAAGCCACGCTTCCTGCAACCCTATCCAATTATTGCTATTTACAAGGTAAGCTACGTGCCACTACCCGTTTCAATCTGCCGGCCTGACGGACATGACAACTAAGTCATTACAGATGATAAAACCTGCCATATCAGCGCCCCTCTCTGCTGACGCTGATAGAGCTACCGGTGAAACAGCGGGCCAAACAGGAGGCAGTGACGCCGTCTCGCTGCGCAAGCCACTTGTTAATGCTGAGTGCTCCAGCTGCAACCTGGCCGAGCTTTGCCTGCCTGTCGATCTTACCTCCGTTGAGATGCATAAACTGGATGAGCTTATCACCTCGAAACGCAACTTTTCCCGCAGCGATTATCTGTATCGCAGCGGTGACAAATTTCGCTCCTTGTTCGCTATCCACAGCGGTTCTTTCAAGACCCAGATACTCCACGAAGACGGGCGAGAACAGGTCACCGGTTTTCAAATGGCCGGCGAAATTATCGGTCTGGATGCGATCAGCACTGACGTTCATGCCTGCGATGCCGTAGCCCTTGAGAGCAGCCTGGTCTGCGAAATTCCATTCAACAGGCTGGAGGCGTTAAGCCGTGATATTCCAAAGCTACAGCGCCATCTGCATAAAATCATGAGTCGTGAAATCGTGCGCGACCAGGGCATCATGCTGCTGCTGGGTTCGATGCGCGCCGAAGAGCGGCTGGCCGCATTCCTGCTCAACCTTTCACAGCGCTTCGCCGCACGAGGATTGTCGGCAACCCGATTCCAACTGCAAATGTCGCGTCAGGAAATTGGCAGCTATCTCGGATTAAAGCTTGAGACAGTCAGCCGCGCGTTCTCGCATTTTCAGAATGAAAGACTGATCAATGTGAAAGTGCGCACGATTGAAATAATTGACCTGCCGGGCTTACAAGCCAGTCTCACCAACACGCGTTAATCTGAAACTCGTTTAAACTAAAAACGGCAGCTCAAGCCACATTAGCAGCGGCTCAGACGACGCTTTTGCGTCTTAGTCACTGCTTAGTTGCTTCACCATCAATAGCGGCTCAGTAAGCGTCTTTTCCCTCAAAATAACGAGCTTTAGTTCATATATTTTTAGGGGAAGCCACTTGCGGGTTTGCTCACCTAGTCCGATATTGAGTTGTTTCACCAGAGTTCACGGAGAACACAGAGCGTTCCCGGGTTAATCAATCTCCCGTGGATTCACCCGAAATACAACTAAACAATTTTCTGCAACAATATGTTTATTATTGGTTTTCCCGGTGCTCTCTGCGTCAAAATGCTTTTTGCAGATTTAACGGCACCTAATCGTTTGACAGTCGCAGCGCTTGAGCGGATTATTCGCAACCTGAATCATTTACCGGAGATGAAGCACTATGGAACATCAAGTCACTGAAGCCGAAATTTCACGCGCAAAAAGTTTACACTCTATGCTGCTGTTTGACTTTATCGTCGTTCATGTTTTTGTTTTCGTACTGGCTTTGAGCCTGCTCAAGGCAAGCTTCATACCGATCATGCTGATGCCTATGTTGTCCATCGCCTTGCTGGGCAGCGTGATATACAAGGCCTCGCGCGCCATCAGAAAGGAAGCCTCGGCATTTGTTCTTAGCCACAATTTACTTGCCGCCCAGCGCGCAAAGCTTTTTCTGCTGCTGTTTGTCGTGACCGGCACGTTAACTGCCGCACTGGTATTAGGTGGCGCGCAATTCGGCATGAGCAAGATAACCAGCTATGCGCTGGCTGCGGGGATCGGACAGATGCCATTCATGGTGGCTTTGCTAATACTGGTGGTCTTGGAATTTGACGCAGAGCACCAATGCAAGGATGGAAGAACTCCTGCTGCCGCACTGGCACTTCACTCTGCCCTCGTGAAGGTTTAGCATGGATAAGAAAATAATTCTGGGGGTGATAGCCCTCATCGTTGTAACGATATCCATCGTCCTGATGATTCCTGATAATTCCGTCAGCACCCCTGACACGCTACCGTGGAAGATCACCCATCCGACACCTGACACCACCCGCGTTTTCGGCATTACGCTGGGTAAAAGCACACTCGATGAGGTAGCGCACACCTACAAGTATGAAACCGAACTTGAGATCAGTTTATTCAAGCCTACTGATGCTGCGATGGGAGTTGAAGCCTTTTTTGAAGAGGTCAACTTTAACGGTCTGAAAGCAAAAATCGTTATGACCATCGCAGTACCGGCTGAAGAACTGCAAGGCATGTTTGAGCGAGGCTTGCGCATGAACAGCACGCCCAGCGGCAAGCGCATCACATTGACCGCAGATGATCTGGCACGCGTACGCTCATTACCTGTTGCCAGTCTGACCTACATGCCCACCGCGCGCCTTGAGGAATCCATCATCGCAAAACGTTTCGGCGAACCTGCACAACGTGTACGTGAGAAGAAAACCAACCTCGTTCATTGGCTATATCCTCAACACGGCCTGGATGTAGTGCTGGATGCCAAACCATTTTTTCAGTATCTGCCACCGAAGGATTTTGAACTCGTGAGAGCGCCACTGCTGGCAAATGGCGAAGTTTTAAAATCAGAACTGCCCGCAAAAATAATCGTTCAGTAGTCAATGATTTGCCAAAAAGGCCGCGCACAATCTGTGCGCGGCCTTTTCTCATCCTGAATATTCAGTCAGCAGCAGGTGCGAATTAATTCGCACTCAACTACTTACTCCTTACGCGCAGAAGCGTCTTTCTTCGCCTTTGGCTGACTGATCAGCATTGCATCTTCATCGTCATCCAGCAAGATACGGCTGGCATTGCCTTCCATGTCTTCGTACTGCCCCTTCTTGACCGCCCAGATGAGGATGCCGACGAACACCAGACCGAAGATCGTCATGCCGGGGATGAGGCTGTAGATTACGTCCATTACTATTCCTTAAGGTGAAATTCGCGTAGCGATTCGTTTGTTCCCTCTACCGCGTGCGGAAGAGGGCTTGGGAGAGGGAAACGGGCATGATGGCTCTAATTATCAGATGTTGCTACTTTGCCATGCTCGTTAAATAAGTTGCGAATACGCGCTGCGTTACCTATTACCAGCAGCGAACTGACCGGCATGGTGATTGCGGCAAGCAATGGAGTTACATGCCCCATCATCGCCAGCGGCACCATGATGCTGTTATACACGAACGACAGGCCAATGTTTTGCTTAATCGTTCGCAAGGTGCGCCGTGACAGCAGTGTCGCCAGACGAACCTTGTCCAGCTCGTTGTGCATCAGCACGATATCGGCACTCTCGACCGACACATCCGTACCCGATCCCAGCGCGATACCCACATCGGCGCGGATCAACGCAGGCGCATCGTTCACACCATCCCCCACCATCGCCACGCATTCTCCGCGCTCTTGCAGTTGTTGAATGACGCGATCCTTGTCTTGCGGCAGCACCTCGGCGATGACTTCCATGCCGCCCAGTTGGCGTGCGATCGCCTCCGCGACTGCCCTGCGATCCCCGCTCAGCAGGGTCATGCCGATACCGGCAGCGCGCAAGGTATTGATCAGCGCCTTTGCATCCGCACGCAAGGTGTCCGCCAACACCAGCACTGCGACATGCTGCCCGCCCACTGCCAGATGCACACAGGTTTTGGCCTGCGCCTCCCGGGAATCCAGCGAGTTAATCAAAACATCTAGCGGTGTAACAGAATTCCTCACCAACCAATCGCTGGTACCCAGCAGCACGCGCTGCCCTGCCACGTCCGCCTCCACGCCTGCGCCCGCCGTAGCGTGAAAGCCATGGACTGCCAGATTTCGATAAGATAACTCGCGCGATTCAGCGGCGATGACGACGGCACAGGCCACACTATGCTCCGAATAACGCTCCACACCTGCGGCCAGTGCCAGCAGGGCAGCTTCATCCTGACCAGGTGCCACGATCACCTGATCAACGCGCATTTTCCCTTCGGTCAACGTGCCTGTCTTGTCGAATACAAAATGCGTGACACGGGAGAGCGTCTCCAGAACCACGCCGTTCTTTACCAGAATGCCGTGCTTGGCACCCAGACCTGAAGCCACCGCGATCGACATCGGTGTGGCCATCCCCAGCGCACAGGGGCAGGTGATGATTAACACGGAGGTGGCGGCCATCAGAGCAAACTCGAAGTTATCTGACCAGATATAGAACGTGACACTCGCCAGAATCAGCGTAGCCAGTACGAACCAGGGGACGATACTGTCGGACAGGCGCTGGATGGGCGCTTTGGAGGACTGAGCTTCCTCAACCAGACGGATGATTTTCGACAGGGTTGAGTCCTGAGACGATGCCAGCACCTCGACCACCAATGCACCGCTGCCGTTCAAGGTACCCGCTGCGACCCGGTCACCGGTCTGTTTTTTGACGTGCGCCGACTCGCCGCTCAACATCGACTCGTCCACCGAGCTGCTACCCTCACGCACCAATCCATCCATCGGAATGTTGCTGCCGGGCTTGACCAGTACCCTGTCACCCACTTTCACTGCGCGAACCGAGGTTATTTTCTCCGCACCATCGCACAACACCGTGGCCACACGAGGTTGCAGATCCATCAACCGGTTGGTCGCGGCCAATGCCTGATGGCGGAACATCCCCTCCAGATAACGGCCTATCAGGATGACAAAGGTCAGATTGGTCACTGTATCGAAATAGACCTGGACGCCGCCTGTAACGGTCACGTAAAGCGAAAATAAGTAAGTGACCGACAGTCCGATCGCAATAGGCAAATCCATAGTCAAACTTGCATTGCGCAGACCGCCCCAGGCACCCTTGAAAAACGGGTATCCGGAATACAGCAACGCGGGTGTCGCGAGCGAGAAGGCCATCCAGTGAAAGAAATTCACGAACTGTCCGCGATCGGCACCACTGTAGAGTGCAATCGCAATCAGGTTCAGATTCATCATGGCAAAGGCCGCGAAGAAGAGGCGGAACAACATGGCGCGGTTGATGCGCTTCATCGAGCCTTCCGCGACCTCCGGATCGTAGGGGACGCCGGAATAACCAATCCTGGAAAGCTGATGAATCAAAGCGGAGAGCTTTACCTGGCTGTTATCCCAGCGCAGATGCAGACGCTTCCCGGCAAGATTGACGTTGGCTGCGAGGACGCCCGGCGTGCGCATCATGCCGCGCTCGATCAGCCACACACAGGCAGCACAGTGGATACCCTCAACCAGCAGATGCGTATCCCGCATCTCACCCTGACGATTGACGAAGTCCTGCTGCACTTCATCCAGATCGTACATCTCGATGTCACGTGGCGGCACAGGCGGTGGTGCTAACAGAGCCCCCTCCGGCGTGCGCTGGTAATAACCCTGAAGTCCGGCGTCGTAGATTGCCTCACACACCGACTGGCAGGCGAAACAACAGAAATCTCGCAGCTTTCCCTCTAATTGACTTTGATAATGAGCATCGTCAGAAATCGGCAAACCGCAATGAAAACACCCCGCCTGAGCGAGGTGAACAGCATTACTCTGTGGCATCTAGGATATCGCTATGATTAACGTGAAACTCGCGTAGCGAACTCGCTTCCCTCTCTCTCGCCAGCGGGAGATAACCAGTGACTTGCCCGTACGCGGGCTTAGTCGAATGGCTAGTTGCTTCATCCGAGCCAGGAAAGAGGGAAGCGGTCATGACTGAATTCATTTTAAAGAGGTGGCAATTGCCACAAGCGCTATTTCGAGATAGCAACGAAGACTTTTTGTTCCATATCGAATTGGCTGCCTTCGCGTTCCGCTCTGATGAGCAGATCCCAATTACCTGCCCTTGAAAACTTCAGGCTGCCCTCATAATTTCCAGGCGTTACTTCAATCAAAGTGTCTTTGAAGTCGAACGCGGGATCACCTGGCCACTGCGCCTTGATTTCTACGACAGCACCCTTAACAGGCTGGCCTTTGTCGTCATGCAACTCAAATTTCAAATCTGCCGGACTCGCCATCAAAATGAAACGCGCCTCATCGGGTTTGGCCTGGCTGTCATTTTGCAGTTGCTGCGAAGAATGCAAGCTGGTCTTCCAGCCCAGGGTAGAGCGCTCCGCCTGCTGCTGCAGCCATTTTGCATCATATTTGTTGTGCGCCTTGACGCTGTAATTATCGTCCAGCACCCGCACCGGATGACTCAGCACATTCCACAGAAAACGCGCGTTAATCAACACCCCGGACAACATGATTGCCAACAAGCCGAATACCCATGGGTTGCGCCAACCTTTGCTATTTTTTTGCGAAATCATATTAGCCTCTCAAATCAACGCTTCGGCCCGCTGAATACTGTATTGTATTCAGCTGACATGGTCGGATCTTCAATATTTTCCACGCGGAACTGTAATTTCGTTACTTCGCTCTTGACGTTTTCTTCCGGCGCCTTGACGAATACCGTAAATCCGGATGCTTTGCCGTGATGAATCAATTGAGGCTTATCAGCATCGATCAGAATCTGCCCCTTTACGCCACCTTCGGCACTGACCTTAACATTCAAGTCTTTATCGGTCTTGTTAAGCACTTTGAAGCTGTATTTGTTTTGAATTGAACCATCGCTCATACGCACAAACAGCGGCTGACGTTCCGGTGCAACCCTCAATGTTAGCGAGCCCAGGTGGTTCAGTCCGTAGATGATGCCACCCAGCGCCAATAAAATGATGCCGACATACACCCAGGTGCGCGGGTGTTGATAAAGTTTGTGTACTGGCTTGCCTTCCAGTTCATCCAGAGACGCATAACGTATCAGTCCACGAGGTTTCCCGATCTTGTCCATCACTGAATCACAGGCATCCAGACACAGTCCGCAGGTAATACAACCCAGTTGCTGGCCATCCCGTATATCCACTCCGGTCGGACACACTTGCACGCACTGGTAGCAATCGATGCAATCACCTTGCTGCTCAACCACCTTGCCTGCATGACGCAATTTGCCGCGCGGCTCACCGCGCGCAACGTCGTACGCAGGAAGTATCGTCTGCGAATCGGCCATTACCGCCTGTATGCGTGCATAGGGGCACAGCCACAGGCAGGTCTGCTCGCGCATAAATCCTGCAAGCGCATAAGTACCCAGGGTAAATGCCGTTAGCGTAACCGTTTCGATCAAGGAAAGGTTAAAACTTATCAGGTCGCGCCAATACTGGAACGCATCCACGAACCAGACTGTGGCACTGATTCCGGTAAATACAGAAATTACAATCCAAATCAGATGCTTAACGACTTTAATGCGAATTTTTTCAGCATTCCAGGGCGCCGCGTCCAGCTTGTGACGCTTATTGGGATTGCCTTCAATTTTCTCTTCAATCCAGGTAAACAGGTCAACCCAGGTTGTCTGAAAACAGAAGAATCCGCAAAACACGCGCGATGCGACGGAAGTTACTGCAAACAAAGCCATCGCCAGCAGCAGCAACAGCAAGGACACCATCCAGATATCCTGGGGGAGTATAGTGAGATTAAAGATATGAAACTGACGATTATTGACGTCCAGCAATATCGCCTGTTTACCATTCCAGCGCAAATAGGCGCCAAAGAAGAAAATCAGCCAGAGTGACTCGGTGATGTATTTGAGCGTGCGGAAACGTCCCGGCATGCGTTTCGCATGCACGGTCGCGTCACCCAAATTGACCGTCCATTCCTCATGCTCATTGTAGATACCCGTGACACTGCCAACTTCTGCAGGTGATTTCTTGGTAGGTTCGCTCATACACTACTCCTGGTAACTTGTTTTAATCCGGCTGAGCCGGTTTTTTTATAAAGAAAGCTCCGAACAAACTCTTCCTGACGGAAAAATTAACTCAGCGTATTCCTGTATTGCATCAATGAAAAAAGGAGGGGGCTAGCCCCCCCCTTCTTCACAGCTAAATTATTACTTTTCGCCGCGATTTTTTACTTTCGCATTGTAGAACAACCAGCCCAAAGCAGCGATTACCGCCGCAAATGCACCTGCGGTGGCGATCATCAAACTCCAATATACAAAGTCGTGGCCCATTTCTATTTTCCTTTCATATAACCTGCACGGTTATGCGCCGTGCAGGAAAACGGAGATTTACTTGGCTTCGGCAACAGGTGCAGATACCGCCTCAACAGCTGGTGCTACTGCTGCTGGTGCTGGTGCTGCTTCCTCTTTTTGACCGCCACCGAACTTGTACACGTAAACTGCCAGCTTCTTCATCTCTACAGCAGACAATTTACCTGCTGCGGTAAAGTTAGGCATGATAGCTACACGTGCATTGGCATCACCGGAGTTAACACCGTAGGTAATAGTCTGCTTGATACCTTCCAGAGAGCCGTCAAAACGCCAGACTTTATCTGTCAGATTAGCGGAACCCATGGCCTGGATACCTTTGGCATCGGCGCCGTGGCAAGCAGTACAGTCGCTTTCCGCAAACACCTTCTTGCCAGCGGCTTCGGAGTCGCCACGGCCTTCGCTCATCGCGAGGACATACTTCGCCACATCGTCGATTTGCTGAGCAGATAAGGTATCCTTGTGCGCTGTCATCATGCCCTGGCGACCGCCAGCGATGGTTTCATGGATGTTGTCGACCTTGCCGCCATACAGCCAGTCATCGTCGTTCAGGCGAGGCGCCATCAGACCTTGTTCGCGAACTGCGAACTTGGTGCCGACCTGCTCCGTACCCACACCGTTTTGACCATGGCAACCACCGCAATTGTCAGAGAACAACACTTTTCCGGACCGCTCAACGTACTTGGACAACTCTTCATCTGCAAGAATCGCAGCTGGTGTCATTGTCTTCAGCTTGTCTTCATAAGGCTTACGCACAGCATCAAGCACAGCCTGGTCTTCAGCCAACTCTTTGATAGCAGTCCACTGACCAGTGCCTGGCAAACCGACACCCTTGAAGAACGTGCCATTGATTGCCAAAGGAATAGCCGGATACATGGTCCAATATATCACTACCCAAAGCGCACTCGCAGTCAGACCAAGCATCCACCATTTCGGCGGCTGATTGACGAAGTCCGCCAAATCATCATCCCACAAATGCCCCGTGGTAGTTATACCACCATCAGGGTTTTGATAGGGGTTACGATTGCCGCTCTCGGCGCTGGCTATATGTTGTGCGCGTGATTGCCCTTGACCACCACCAGAGGGGTTTTGATCTTCACTCATTTTTTATCTCCCGAATTGTTGTACTCGCCATCTTCCCGCAGAGCCATGTCGCTCTGCGAGTCGAATGCATCCTTGTTCTTAGGATTGAACACCATCACATAGACCACAATCATGGCGACAAAGGCAGCTACGGTGAAAAACACACCTTGCCAGTCGTTGCCGGTCATGGCTGCCCAGTCCGTGTGCAGGTAATCCATCAGTTTAGTCACGGTAGTTGACACCTTCCTCAAACTTCACGTGATTACCCAAGGATTGCAGGTAAGCGATAACTGCGTCCATTTCTGTCTTGCCCTTGAGCTCTTCAGCTGCGCCTGCAATGTAGGCATCAGTGTAGATAGTCTTGGGAACAGGATTGAACGGCATCTTGGTCATCACTTCCAGTGTCTTGCGGGTTTTCTCCGCATCAACTGGCGCCTTATCCAGGAAGAAGAAGTTAGGCATGACAGATTCAGGAACCACGTCACGCGGATACTTCAAGTGCTTGCGATGCCATTCATCGGAGTACTTGCCACCCAGACGAGCGATATCCGGCCCGGTACGCTTGGAACCCCACTGATAGGTGTGGTCGTACATCGACTCTTCAGCGATCGAGTAGTGACCATAACGGTCTTTCTCATCGCGGAACGGACGAATCATCTGCGAGTGGCACAAGAAACAACCTTCGCGGATGTATACATAACGTCCGGCTGTTTCCAGCGCGGTGTAAGGACGCACGCCATCACCTGGCAACCAGTCTGCCAGGGTCTTGTGGGCCGAGGTAGTTGGATTCCAGACAATCTTGTCCATCGGAATGGCATTGCCTTGCAAGTCTTTGTGCGACGTACCATTAAACGTACCGTCACCACCTGACATAGCAGTATTTGGCAGATAGAACAAAGGCACAATTTCAACGATACCGCCTACCGCGACTGCAATTGCGGTGAAGACGAACATCAGCAGCGTATTGCGCTCGATTTTATCCTGCAACTTGGTTGAATAAATATGATCGTGATGTTCAGAATTTTCAGACATGTTTTCTCTCCCCTTATGCTTTAGCTGGAACAGCGTTTACGCCGCGCACAGCGCTAGCCTGACGAACAGTCATCACAACGTTGAACAGCATGATCCACGCGCCCAGATTGAAAATTGCACCGCCAACAGCACGCATTACATAGTAAGGATGCATAGCAGATACAGATTCAACAAAGGTGTAGGTCAACGTGCCGAATTCATCATAATCACGCCACATCAGACCTTGCATGATACCGGACACCCACATCGCAACGATGTAAGTCACCGCACCGATCAAGGCTACCCAGAAGTGCACATTCACCAGACGGTCAGAATACATTTCGGTATTCCATAATTTCTTGACCATGTGGTACAACGCGCCGAAGGAGATCATCGACATCCAGCCCAAAGCACCGGCGTGAACGTGACCTACAGTCCAGTCAGTGTAATGTGACAATGCATTCACAGACTTGATCGCCATAACCGGGCCGTCAAATGTGGACATTGCATAGAACGCCATCGCAGTTACCAGGAAACGCAGGATGTAGTCGGTGCGCAGCTTGTCCCATGCACCGGACAAAGTCATCATACCGTTCATCGCGCCACCCCATGAAGGGATGATCATCGCCAACGATACCGCAGCACCCAGAGAACCGGTCCAGTCAGGCAATGCTGTGTATTGCAGATGGTGAGCGCCGAGCCAAACGTAACCGAAAGTCAGCGTCCAGAAGTGCAACACAGACAGACGATACGAGAACACTGGACGACCAGATTGCTTAGGGATGAAGTAGTACATGATGCCGAGGAAGCCGCCGGTCAGATAGAAACCAACCGCATTATGACCCCACCACCATTGAATCATCGCATCTTGAACGCCAGAATAGATCGAGTAAGAAGTCGCCCAATCCACTGGAATTGCCAGACTGTTAACCACGTGCAGGTAAGTGATCATGACGATCATACCCATCGTGAACCAGTTGGACACGTAGATGTGCGAAGTCTTGCGGATGCCGATGGTCATGATGTAATTCAGACCGTAAGACAGCCACACAACCGCAATCATGATATCAACCCACCAAGGCAGTTCTGCGTATTCCTTACCTTGAGACAAGCCCAATGGCAGGGTAATCACAGCCAGAACGATGATCAGATTCCAGCCCCAGAACGTAAACCATGCCATGGTATTGCTCCACAGCTTGGTAGCGCCCGTGCGTTGCACGATATAGAAACCGGTCGCCATCAAAACACAGCCACCAAACGCAAAAATCACCGCATTGGTATGCAGTGGACGCAGACGCCCGAAAGTAATTTCAGGAATGTCAAAGTTCAAGAACGGGAACGCCAATTCCGATGCAACATACACACCGATCAACGTACCTACTACTGCATAGATAACAGCCGCGATGGTAAACCACCGAACTACATCCATGTCATACTTTACTGGTGTCGCTTGAGTAGCTTCCACAGTATCTCCTCCCAAGAGCAAAGTTTAAAATAATGAGTTATTTGCTTCATAACAATCGGGCAAATAACCCATCTCTTCTTACAGCTTAAAAAAGCTGCGCAATCATGGCACACCATTCAGGTTTAAGTAAAGAGGAAATGCGACAAACTGCCGCGCATTCCCGCCCAGAACACTCAGGCTTTACCAGCAATTGCACGGCGAGATATTAAACGAGGTATCACGATTCAACTTGACGTATATCAATAGGCGCGAAAAAACTGCAAAAGGAAACCTCGCAAATGTCTGCCTGATGCAGGAAATTGCCAGACAGTCACTTTGCACCCGCGACGCCCACGTTCCGAGTCTTGCCTGGAACTACCCTGCCGGCGTCCTGCACGAGCGGTGCCAAATAAAATCCGCCCACATGGGGCGGATTTATATTCGACAGTGCTTGCCCATGAAGGGCAAACGCCTCTCAAATCGTGTTGATATTTCAGATGCGGAGAACGCCCGGTAACGAGGCGTTGCAGCCCTTTAACTCAATCGAAAGCCACTGGGAATTTGCGCTCAGAACATCCTGCGCCAGCGATTCACCTCGGGCGGCCCGCAACCCCAAGCCGCCATTCGCCGTTCGCTCCAACATCAGCAGCGATTTACCTTTCTTTAGCAGTGCCTCGAACTGCTCAATCGGCATCGGCTTGCCAAACATATATCCCTGGTAGTTGGTGCAGCCACTGCCCAGGAGGAGTTGTTGTTGATCTTCCGTCTCGACACCTTCGGCTATGACGTCCAGATTCAGGTTGCGTGCCATGGCGATGATGGTGCTTACGATCGCCTTGTCACTACCATCGACTGCAAGGTCGCGCACGAACGACTGGTCTATCTTGAGCTGATCGAGTGGCAGCCGTTTTAAATATTGCAAGGAAGAATAACCAGTGCCGAAATCGTCCAACGAGAACTGAACACCGAGTTCTTTCAATGCGTTCATGGTTGCAATGATGTCTTCGATATTCTCCAGAAACAGGCTTTCTGTCAATTCCAGCTTGAGTCGCATCGGATTGATGTCATGACGTTGCACGGTAGCTCGCGTTTGCGCCACGAAATCCGCATGGTTGAATTGCTTTGCACTCACGTTTACAGCCAAAATCAGATCGCGAGTGAGCACGTCTTGCTGCCATAGCTTGAGCTGGGCGCACGCCGTCTCCAGAACCCATTGTCCGATAGGCAGTATCAGCCCGGTTTCTTCTGCCAACGAAATAAATTGAGTCGGAGACACCAACCCGCGTTCAGGATGTATCCAGCGAATTAACGCCTCAGCCCCCAACGGACGTCGCGAACTGTCAACCTGAATTTGGTAATACAAATGAAATTGCTGTTTCTCAAGCGCTTTGTGTAATTCTCCTTCGAGGCTAGCGCGGGCGTTGATGACCTCCTGCATCTGCAGGTCGAAGAAGCACAAGGTATTGCGGCCGGCTTTCTTGGATTGATACATGGCGATGTCGGCTTGTTTCAACAGCTCATCAATCGCCTGTTGATGGCCGTTGAACAGCGTGACGCCGATGCTGGCGGTGCTGTGGTGTTCGTGCGAGGCAAGCTGGTATAGCTGATTGAGCGCTGTGAGAATTTTCTCGCCGACGGCTTCTGTCTGCGCCGCCGCTTCAATGGTGTGCTCACTCAGGTCTTCCAGCATCACCACGAACTCGTCACCGCCAATGCGAGCCACGGTATCGCCTTCTCGCATACAGGATTCCAGTCGCTGGGCTACCTGTTGCAAGAGCAGATCCCCGATGTCATGACCGAGCGTATCGTTAATGGTCTTGAAATTGTCCAGGTCAATAAACAGCAGCGCACCTTTCCGGCCGCTGCGCGTACTGGAAGCCAAT